>JAETOP010000207.1 GCA_021771675.1 Oscillospiraceae bacterium
ATCCGCTCCTCCTGCATCCGGCAGGTCCCCGTGATTGGCAAAAAGGGCCAGTACACGCAACAGCTTGACACCTACACTTTCCAGGCCAAGGTGGCGGCGGCGTGCACCGTGTTCCCGGACCTCAATGACGCCGCCCTCCAGGATAGCTGGGGCGTGGCCACGCCGGAGCAGTTGGTGGGGGCCATGCTCATCGGCGGTGAGTTTGATGACTACATCACGGCGGTCTTTGAGACAAACGGCTTTAAGGATGAGCCGGAGCTGGTGGATGAGGCAAAAAACTGATTTTGGACGGTGACCCGGAGGCCAACTTTGCCCACTTCTGTCTGCAAAAGTTTGGCTGGGAGCCGTCCAAATTCATGAACTTGCCCGTGAAAGAGCGGGCCTTTGTCATTGCCTCCATCAAGACCCGCATTGAGGCCGAAAAGAAAAAAGAGGCGGAGCTGAAAGCAAAAGCGGCCAAGCGTGGTAAACGGAGATAACCTTTTAGGCTCTGATACTTGACATTTTTGCCGCCGCCAGTTTATAATGCGCTTATCCAAACCAAGGAGGAGTGCATTGTAATGATTAGAAAAGTGATAGGTGGATTTTTCCTGCTCATGGCCGTTGTAAGTATTTACGCCGCCGCTATCCAGCAAGGAACCGATGCGAGAGTGACCGGCGTAATGGCTGGAGTTTTTGGCCTGATTGGACTTGTTCTTTTTCTCAAAAAGGGCAGGCCCAAGGAGGAGAAAGACGCTCTGCGGGTAAAAAAGGCCGAGGCAAAAGACTTAAACTCCCGTACCGTGATGGGGGAGCACATGGCTGGGTTACCTCTGGCGCAAGCTGCAATGTGCTCTATCATCTATGATGAAGATGGGCTTTCTTTTAAAAGTAGCGGCAACGCATTCAGTCTCAGCTATGATAAAATCACCGCCATGGATTTGAAAACAAGTACAGAAATTCAAAAATCTTATGTCAGTAGTGTTGGCGGAGCAGTGGCCGGAGCCTATCTATTCGGCCCCCTTGGTGCTATGGTAGGCGGCAGGGCCAAAGAAAAAAAGTCTAAAACCGTTGAGAATTTTATCATTTTCACTTATCTTAAAGAGGGGAATGTTGATTACATCTCATTTAAGATTGCAGACGTGTGGAAAGCCGCACAAAATATTGACAGGTATAAGTCCAAAATCAGCAAGCAATCTGGCACGATAGCCCTTTAATCAACGCATTGACCGCCCTCCCGGCGCAATGGGAGGGCGGTCTTTTCGTGCCCAGGAGGTGAACAAATGGCAACAATCAAATCCCAAATGGTCCTCAATGACGGTGTTAGCGGCGTGCTAAAGAAAATCGTTTCCGCCCTGGACACCACGCTCAACTCCTTTGAACAGGTCCAAAGGGCCTCCGGCAACACCGTTGACGTGTCCGCCATCAACGCCGCACGGGCGGGGCTTGTGGAGGCCGCAAGGGATGTAAACGATATGGCCGATGGCTACCGCCGGGCCGTCCAGGAGGAGGAACGGCTGAACGACAGCATCAACCGGGGCACCTCCGCCATGGATGGGATGCTGGGCAAGGTCAAGGGCGTTGTGGCCGCCATCGCCGGAGCTGCCGGGGTGAAAAAAGCCATAGACCTGTCGGACCAAATGACCAGCACACGGGCCAGGCTTTCCCTTATTGCGGATGACAGCCAGGCCTCCAGCGCCGTGGACGGGATAATGGAAAAAACCGCCGGGGTGCAGGGCATGGGCGTCAATGTCACAGTGGATGACGGCGGCAGCGTGGA
>JAETOP010000085.1 GCA_021771675.1 Oscillospiraceae bacterium
CGCAAGACAAGGCAGAGGAACGCAAGCCATACTGTATGTATGGCAAGTGACGATAACGCCGTATTGCGTCAATAGACCAAGCTGATATTAAAGATTTTAATCAAGAATTAGTATCACTTCCCATCTCAGCACAACGTGCCCTGGAAGAGCTCCAGGGCACGTTGTGTCTGTTAAATTACTGGGCGAAGGGGCCGGGGACCAGGTTGTTCATCCGGCTGTTGCCGTAGAAATCGGTATCGAAGATGATGTCCTCGCCGTTGGGGGTCTCGAAGCGCTCCTCGGGCTCGAAGGCCATGCCCAGGGTGTCGGAGGTGATGAGCTTGGCATCAGGCAGGTAGTCCATCAGATTGGTTTCCAGACGGTACTGGCCCTCCTCCTGCTTCAGCTCCAGGGTGATGTGGTGCTGGGTGTCCACGGTGAAGTCCTCTTCAATGTCCGCAGGTTTCGCCCCGTTGAAATACACGTTGCCGCCGGTCCACACAGGCAGGGGCATATAGTACCGGTCCCGGTTCTGGGGAGCGCCCTCGCCGCAGTAGCCGTCGAAGCAGGCCTTCCACTGTGCCTCCGTCATGTAGCCGCTGTAGGTCAGGGTGCCGGCGGTGAGATTCTCGTCCTCCCACTCGTTGTTCTTGTAGTCTTCCACCATCTC
Source organism: Oscillospiraceae bacterium (assembly GCA_021771675.1). The sequence continues at coordinate 650 of JAETOP010000085.1, forward strand.
AAGCATTCCCTCCCGCACCGGCTGCTGGACGAAGACGTTGTTGTAGAATCGGACGTCCCCGTGGAGCACGGACATGAAGCCGGTGATCTCCGTGCGGTGGGGCATGTGGATGGGGGTATAGCGGGTGGAGTCATATTTCACGCTGCCGTTCTTCACGCCCCGGCCCACCGCCGCAATGGCGCCGCCAAAGAGGTTGTGAACAAAGGCCACGCCCTGGGTGGGCAGCTTCACCGCCCGCTCGGACAGGAGGATGTTGTTGTCCACCAGGCAGGGGCCATGGGCAATCTCAATAAACAAATCCTCGCCCAGGCCCAGGCCCTCCCGGTTTTCGGGCCTGAGCAGATAGTCATAGGGCATGCAGTTGTCGTGGAACAGGTTGCAGGAGACCCGGGTGCCCTGGGTCTGCCAGTCCAGCCAGATGCCCCGGGTGCAGTGGTGGAAATGGCAGTTGCGGATAATCACGTCGATGGCGGCGTGGAACTTGATGCCGCCGATCTCCGCACCGGCCAGGTTGCGCTTGTTGTTGATGTGGTGGATGTGGCAGTTCTCAATCACGGAGAACACGCAGCCCAGGTTGCCCACGATGCCGGTCTGGCCGCAATCGTGGATGTCGCAGCCCCGCACAGTATGGGAGCCGATGGTATCCTTGCTCCAGCCGTCGATCTGGGCGATGAGGGAGCAGTCCCGCTGGGTCTGCGCCCCGTCCTTATACTTGAAATGGGACCACTTGTTGTCGTTGCCCTGCTGCAAATACTTGCCCAGGGAGATGCCGGAGCACTTGGAGTGGGAGACCTCGCAGTCCTCGATGACCCAGCCCTTGGACCAATGGGGACCGATCATGCCCTCTTGCAGTGCGGTGGGAGGCGCCCACTGGGTGGCAGCCTTGGTGACCACGAAGCCCGTGAGGGTGATGTAACTGACGTGCTCCGCCTGGGGCCAGAAGCAGTGGGGCCGGAAGGTGATCTCTACATTCTCCACATTGGGATTCTTGCCCTGGAAATTGGCGTAGATCAGGGTGCTCTCCCCGTCCTCGGACTGCTGGGTGAACCAGGTGTGCTTGGTGAAGTCCCGGTCCCAGGAGCCGCCATAGTATTCAGGTTCCAGCACCTTTTCCAGAGTGTCCTGCTCGTAGAGGGACTTGTCGCCCAGGAAGACCTCGCCGGTGTGGGCAGGGGTGCCCTGATTCAGCCAGTCGCCGAAGACCAGGGTGGTATAGGGGTTGTAATTGCCGAAGACCCCATTGTCCACGGTGAGCTTCCACACATCCCCCTGGTAATGCTCCCAGGTATCCATCCGCTCTGCGCCGGTGATCACCGCTCCCCGGGGCACGGCGGAGCGGTAGACGATGGGATTGCGCGCCGTTCCGGCATTGCGGGGGCTCACGTCCTCCCGGTAGATGCCGGGGGCAACCACCACCTCGTCGCCGGGCATGGCCACGGCCGCCGCCTGGCTGATGGTCTTAAAGGGATGCTGGGCACTGCCGTCGCCGGAACGAAGGGCCTGGCAGTCAACATATCGAATCATGGGATTATCCTCCTGTATGGTTGTATTTCAGGTTCCATTATAGGGTCTGGAGGAAGAAAGTCAATAATCGTTAATTGCTCAAAAAGCGCAAAAAACAGCCCTCGATGTTTCCAACGCAACATCGAGGGCTGTCATTCGCTCTTATTATCCAGCATCATCGATTAGACCTCTCTTTCTACAGATTCAGAGCTATCGCCTTTGAACCATCCCCCTCCTCTCGTCCTGTATACAGCGCCTTGCTCCTTGACGGGTCTTTCCTTTCATCTTACCCTTCTCTGGTGGGTCTTCCCTTTTACCCTTCTATCAATAGGCTTTGCGGCTGTTTTGGGGTGTTGAGTTCTTTTTGACTTGCTCTGTTTTGTATCTTTATATTAGCCCATGTTTTACTTTTTTTCAAGATGGAATATTACACAGAAAAGTTCTGCCTTTTTCATGCAACCGGGAGAAAGCTTCATATTCCCTCTACTTTTATGTTGACGTTGAACCAGGAGTATGGTAAAATAAATTTGTTGGGGCGCTTTATTGCGCCCCATTTTTATGGGAAACCTTTTGTTATGCAAGTTCATAAACCCGAGTGAAGCAGGCTTTGCGCTCCGGGCTCAGGTGGTGGCTTACCAGGATCAGGGTCAAATCCGGGTTCCCCAGCAGGCTCTTTTCCACAATATCCGCATTTTCCTGATCCAGGGCGCTGGTTCCTTCGTCCACCAGGAGGATGGAGCGGTTGTGAATCAACGCCCGGGCAATGGCAACCCGCTGCTTCTGGCCTCCGGAGAGATTGCTACCGCCCTCGCCCACCGGGGTATCCAGGCCTTCGGGCATGGCTTTGAGATCCTCTTCCAGGGCGCTTTCGTGCAGCGCCTTGGCCATCTGCTCCTGGGAAAAAGTGCCCCCTAGGGTGATGTTGTCCCGGATGGTGGAGTTGAAGAGGAACACATTCTGCTCGATGTAGCTCATCTGCTGCTGGAGCTGATCCGGGGTATAGCTCCGGGCATCCCGGCCATCGAACCGGATGGAGCCTGTGTAGTCCGGGAGCCAGCCCAGGAGCAGCTTCAAAAGGGTGGATTTCCCGCAACCGGAGGGCCCGGTGAGGGCGTACTTCCCGCCCCGGGCGAAGGTCAGGGTCTGGTCTTTCACCACAGGCTTCCGGGGGTCGTAGGCAAAGCTCACGTTCTCCAGAGTGATGGCCTTCTCCACCGGCCCCAGGTTCTCGCCGGAGGCGGCCTTCTCCTCCCCGGCGTGGACGGTGATATTCTCAAAATAGGGTCTGGCAGAGACAATGGACAGGCGGACACCGGCCAAATCATTGAGGCCATTGCTCACCGCCCCGCACAGATTGCCGCCGCCCATCATGGCGGACTGGATAATGACCCCCTTTATTGAAAGGAAGCCAATCAGCACATTGATAACGACCTGAGCCAAAATCACAAAAAAGCCCAAAAAACCGCCGATGAAGCCCTTTGTATACCTCTGCTTGTGCGCTATTCCCTCCATATTATTGCTTGCGTCATCGCACTGCGCCACAAAGCGCACGGACTTCCCGAAGAATTTAAGGATGTCAATTCCGCCCAAGAGGTCTTTTATTTTCGCAATGGAAGAGGCCTGCTCCTGGGCGTATTCCTTCCCCAGCTTCTCCAACGGCCTTTCAAACAGCTTGGGCAGGAGCATCATCAGGGCCGCACTGACTAGGGATGCGCAAAGCAACGACCAGTGAAGCAGGGCCAGCGCCGCCATGCTCCAAATCACCTGGGATACCAGTCCGATTGCCTCAAAGAACGGAAGCCATGCCTGTGTCTCAATTTTGCTCACGTTGTTTGTCAGCCAGGACAGATAAATCCCATTATCATTGGCATGATAGTCTTTGTGGTTCATCGCAAGCAGGGAAAGGGATAAATCATGCCTTACTTGATTATTCATTGCCCGAATTGCCCGGCTTTGAAAATACGTCTGCAAGCTTCTCAGCAGGAAATAGGCGCCCCAGCCAAGGATCAGAATCACAAGCCAATGAAAAAAGGTGTCAAGGTTCTTCTGGATGATGCCCTGGAAAACCCTCATCAAAAGAAGATTGATGCCCGCATGGACGCCATAGGTGCCAATCTGAAAAATCGCTGCGATGCTGTTGATTTTCCAGAATTTCTTCAAATAGAATTTCATACTTACCTCGCTTCAAAAAACGCATTTTATTATCAACTATGAAGACTAATAAATTTTAGAAGCGGCGGGTGTGCATTTATGATTTGAACACGCTTTTATGACTACATCTTTTTTGCAACTCAGGTTGAAACAGCTAAGCACATCCGGGCATGTGTAGCACTCCTTCTTCAAATTGCAGGAGCTCCAAAGCCGGTTAATTTCCTCATTCAAGATTACGCCCTCTTCATCGTCAACCCGCCCCAGCAGGTTCTTGGGTTCATCAAGAGCAACTGTGCATTTTTCAATTTTTCCAGAGGCCCGAAAAACCATGCTGTGCGGATAGCATGCATAACATATTTTTTCAAATGGCTGACATCTACCATTTCCTCGCCGCATACCGATTTTATCCAGGTAGTCTATATGCTTTAATAGTAACGCATCCCGATCTGCCAGTTTAATCAGGTTAAGTTTCTCGACAGTCTCCCCTCCCCAATTTCCAACAGGATAGACCGCAACTTTGAAACGCTCATCAGCACCAAACAGTTTGTGTAGATAGTCATACCAGCTCATATCATTGTCGTTTTCTAAAATATTACGGCGCAATGTAATATTGAACTGGTACTGCTCCTTTGGCAATTTTGAAATGCCAATCAAGTTTCCGATAATTGTGTCAAGCGTCTTTTTCCCAGATATATGTGGGCGGGTTTTATCGTGTTCCCATCCGTCTAATGTAACCTGATAGGATGTAATTCCAGACAAATAGTACTGTTTGAAGGAAGCTTCATCCAGCAAGTATCCATTTGTGGTCATGTTAGACTGAAAAATGCAATGAAATTTATCTGAAAGATTCTGTATGAAATCATTGCATTCCAAAATGGTATCCTTGCACAGCGTCGGCTCACCGCCAAACCAACCAACATGAATATATTGAAAATCTGCGATCCGTTCAGAGATATATTTCAGAATTTTATCAATGGTGCTGCGAGTCATACTAATAGGTGTGTGCGACTTGTAGCAGTAAGGGCAGCGGAAGTTGCACCCCTCTGTTGGCATAATTGTTAAAAGCAAATGATTGTTCAGCAGTTTGATTGCTTCACTCAATGCAGCACTAATTTCCTCTTCGTTTCCAATTAAGCCTTGTTCGTGGAGTAATTTTGTTAATGGGCTTGAAACAGATGCGCATCCGCCGCAACGAAGTAACTCATAGAATTCCTTTTGGAGTGCTTTATCAGAGATTTTAACATTATTACGAAACAGTTTGGAGGAGACATACAGGATGCCATCTTCTTCAAAGTGTTCTGTGTATCCTGGTAATATAAACACGTTTACTCTCCTTTTTTAGGGTAGCTCCAGAATCGCTTCTGGAGCCACATCTCATCAACAAATGTTGCAGTTATTATCACCGCCTCGTGCTGCAACTTTCAGGCCTTCAATGGGCTGTTTCTCAACAACGACTTCCATAATTCATAGCTCCTTTCTGTGATGACTTAGCAAAGGGCGGCGATTCACCGCCAGATGTCCTTGCCTGTGCCAAGATACTAACACTTTCTTATGAAACAAGCCATATCATTTTATGCTCCTAAAAAATAACATAAAACGATATATACATACGCGCCCTTCAATTTTAAGTTGATTTATACAAAGATATACGCTATAATGACTTGCAAAATATGGGGAGGCATATGAACCAATGCATACCGTTTTTCTCGGCGACTACATCAAAACAAGGCGCTTGGAACTGGGCTTAACCCAAGAGGAGCTTTGCGAGGGCATCTGCGAGCCCATAACCATCTCTCGCCTGGAGAACGGGCGGCAGACCCCCTCCCGTAATAATATCAACGCCTTGCTCCAGCGGCTGGGGCTGCCCGGGGATCGGTATTTTGCCCTGCTGAGTAAGCAGGAGCAGCAAATCGAACAATTAAAAAAAGAGATTATCTCCTGTAATGTCCGGGACGAAAGCGCATTGGAGCCGGAGCGGTCAGCCATCATGAAGGAGGCCTATGAGAAGATTGCCGCGCTGGAAGCCCTGGCCGACGAAGACGATCATCTGCTCCAGCAGTTCATCCTGCGAACCAAAGTACACCTTGGCCGGGAGAACGGCGAGCCCTACAGCCTCGACGAAAAGCTGGAAATGCTTCTGACGGCCATTCGCCTGACCGTGCCCAAATTTGATTTGGACGAGATCGGCGAGCATCTCTACTGCATGGATGAAATAAAGGTAATCAATCAAATCGCCAACCTGTACATGGAGACGGGGAAATACAGAAAAGCAACTGCCATTTTCAGGCAGCTGCTCAAATATATTCAAAAGCATTATCAGAACATTCAGGAATCCGCTGGGCATCTGCCCCTTGTGGCCAGCAATTACGCACTGGCCCTGTATAAATGCAGGTACTACGAGGAGGCACTGGAAATTGCCGAGCAGGGAAGGCAGTCCTGCGTGAAATTTGGATACTATGATTCGCTGCCCAATTTACTTCACACCATGGCCCAATGCCGCTTTCAGCTGGGGGATGAGGAAGGAAGCAAGGCGCTGTTTTACCAGGCCTATTATCTGTATCGGGCTACCGATGACCCCCGGGGAGCAGCGCTTTTGCAGGAAGACGCCAGGGAATGTTGGGGGATTTCGTTTGTGTATTAAAGTCCAACGTCTTTAGGGTATGTATCTGAACAGGGAGAGACGGTGACTGTGCCTTCCTCATCCTCCGGCTCTGTGGGAACGGTGGGTGTGGAAGGCTCCAGGCGCTCCTCCGCTGCGGCAGGGAATCCCTCGGGTTCTTCCTGTGCCTTTGCCTGTGCAGGCCAGAGCAGCAGGCAAAGCAGCAAAACAGCAATCAACTTGGTGAACTTTTTCAGCATAATCATTTTCCTCTCTTATAGAATGTGGCAACATCATACACCCCAAAAAGGCAAAACTCCATAGCATTCCGTGTTTGTGATTTCTAACACAATTCGATAGGTGCAGGAGAGCCATTTTGCCGTTGGATCAAAAAATAAAAAGGAGCGGCACAGATGAAAATTGCAGTCAACTACGAAAACGGAGAAATTTTTCAGCATTTTGGCCGGACGGAGCAGTTCAAGGTCTATGATGTAGAGGACGGCAAGGTGGTGTCCGCCCAGGTGATGTCCACAGGGGGCACCGGTCACGAGGCACTGGCGGATTTTCTGGCAGGGAACGAAATCCAGGTGGTAATCTGCGGCGGCTTGGGCAGCGGGATGCAGGTAGCTTTGAATCTGGTGGGCATCGCCGTCATCTCCGGCATCCAGGGCAGCGCCGACCAGGCGGTGGAGGCCTACCTGCGGGGCGAGCTGGAATCCGCCGGGGTCAACTGCCACCACCACGAGGAAGAGGGACATGCGTGCCACTGCGGCCACGACTGCGGCGGCGGATGCCATGCGCCTCAGGGGAAAAACGGGGGCAAGACCTGCCGGGTTCACTATCGGGGCACCTTCAACGACGGCACCCAGTTCGATTCCTCCTATGACCGGGGGGAGCCCCTGGAATTCGTCTGCGGTGCCGGAATGATGATCTCCGGCTTCGATGCCGCCGTGGCGGACATGGAGGTGGGAGAGCACCGGGACATCCATCTGATGCCTGAGCAGGCCTACGGCGAGCCAGACCCGGGGATGATCTTCCCGGTGGAGATCGCCCAGCTCCCCGGTGCGGAAAACCTCACCGTTGGACAAAAGGTCTACCTGTACAACACCGCCGGGCAGCCCTTCCTGGTGAAGGTAGTGGCCAGGGACGATGTGAACGTCACCTTCGACGCCAACCACGAAATGGCTGGTCAGGAGCTGAATTTCCACATCGAGCTGGTGGAAGTGGCAGATAAATAAAGATAATTAGGAGTTAGGAATGAGGAATTAGGAATGTAATTTGGCAGTTTGCTGCGTACATTCCATAGGGGATGGTACGGTCCCCAATGTTTGGGCCTGTACCACTTCGCCCAACATATCTGGTTCCGTTACTGCCTGCTGCCCAATCCCCCCTGCCACTGAGCAGAGGAATGATTGCCACTGGCAATCATGAAAATTTTAATTCGCTGCGCAGAGCACCACCCTTTACACAAGGGGGCTTGTGCTCTGGAACCGGTACTTGGTTCCATTCAACGGGGCACTCAAAGTCCGTTACCTGGCGGGAGGATAATATCCTCCCCTACGGTAAAAAGGGCAGTGCGGCAGCGGGCCGGTCAAGACCGGCCCCTACGGGAAGAGGGCGGCGGGCTGTTATGCTCCCAATTCCTAACTTCTAATCTCTAATTCCTAACCCCTAATCTCTAATTATCTCATATCTCGTATCCCATATCTCACATCTCCAAACGGTCCAGGATTTCATCCAGCAGGTCTTCCAGGTCCTCGTGGAGCTCTGCCCAGTGGTCGTAATTCTCATTTCTTTCACTTCTGGGCTCCAGGGCATCCAGGGCAGAAATCATCTGCTGGGTCCGCAGGCGCCAGGCCTCCAATTCCTGGAGGTTCAGCCCCTCCACATCCGGGGCCTCCTCCAAAAAGGCCTCGATGCGCTCCACCTGCTTGGGGTCAAATTTGATAACACTCATATTCTTCCTCCCCGGGCCCGCTTGTCGGGCCCGATTTGCTGCCATCATAGCAGACTTTGGGTGAAAATGCAAAAAGAATTTCACCGGGAGGGGGGAATTCTCTCTGTTTTGATGTAGAAAAGACCGTTGAAATTTTGTTCAAACGGCGCTATACTCAACCGGAAAAAGAAATACGAAGGGACGTTCCAATATGAATATGGAGTTCAAGCGCAAGCTCACCATCCCCGCCGAGCTGAAAAAGGAATACCCGGTCACACCCGCCATGGAGGCGGTTTTCGAGCAGCGGGATCAGGCCCTCAAGGCCATTCTCTCCGGCCAGGATGACCGGATTGCGCTGATTGTGGGCCCCTGCTCTGCCGACCGGGAGGACAGTGTAATGGATTATGTCACCCGGCTCCGGGAGCTTCAGGAGCGGGTGGCCGACCGGATATTCCTCATTCCCCGGGTCTATACCAACAAGCCCAGGACCACCGGCGCAGGCTACAAGGGAATGCTCCACCAGCCCGACCCTGACGCCGCTCCCGATATGCTGGGGGGCCTGATTGCCATCCGGGAGCTGCACATGCGGGTGCTCCGGGAAACCGGCTTCACCGCCGCCGACGAGATGCTCTATCCGGAGAATTACAAATATTTGGACGATGTCCTGGCCTATGTGGCGGTAGGGGCCCGGAGCGTGGAGGATCAGCAGCACCGGCTCACCAGCAGTGGAATTTCTGTGCCCGTGGGCATGAAAAACCCCACCGGCGGGGACATTTCCGTGATGATGAATTCCATCAACGCCGCCCAGCACAGCCACACCTTCATCTACCGGGGCTGGGAGGCCACCTCCACCGGCAATCCCTACGCCCACGCCATCCTCCGGGGCTACACCAACAAGCACGGCAACTCCCGGCCCAACTACCACTATGAGGATTTGATTTTCCTCCACCAGTGCTATGCCCAGAGCGGCCTGCAAAACCCCGCCGTCATCATCGACGCCAACCACGCCAACTCCGGCAAGGATCCCTTCCAGCAGGGCCGGATCATCAAGGAGGTTCTGCAAAGCCGGGCCTACAATCCGGACATCCACAGCCTGGTGAAGGGCTTCATGGTGGAAAGCTACCTGGAAGACGGCAGCCAGAAAATCGGCTGCCATGTCTACGGCAAGTCTATCACCGACCCCTGCCTGGGCTGGGAAAAGACGGAGCGGCTGATCCTGGACATGGCGGAAATGGTCTGAGCGGGCAGGGCCCGCAGCCAATTTCGCACGGGGATGGGAGGGAATCGTTTTTGCCCTAACCCGCCCGGGCGGGCAATGAATACCGAGCAGTGCGTTGAATGGTGGCGAGTGAAGACTTTTGAGGGAGGCCCCCCTGTGTAAGGGGGGCTGTCAGCGAAGCTGACTGGGGGACTGTGCGGTAAGATGTTACGAATTCGCAGCAGGTTAGGCGAAAAGGTAAGATTGTACTGCGACAGTCCCTCAGTCACCGCCTTTGGGCGGTGACAGCTCCCCTTACACAGGGGAGCCTCCCTCAGAAGCCGTTACCCATTACCACGCAATGTTCTGCCTGGAAAACGTTACCGGGCGGATAATGGGGTAACGATTACTTCCCATCCCCGTGCGAATTGTCAGCGGCCACTGGCCGCCGGGCGGATCAAGCCGCCCCTACGGTGAACCCCTTAGATTGACGACATTGGCCCTCGGGGGAAGGTATTTTCCCCGCCCCGTTGGCACTTCAGATTACAATATATCGGCGACTCGCCGCAGACATTTTATTTATAGTTTCCCTAGAAAGTGTGTTTTTCATGACAAAGGATCTAACAACCGGCTCCCCTCTGAAGCTGATTCTCTATTTCGCCTTCCCTACCTACCTGGGGATGCTTTTCCAGCAGTTTTACAGCGTTGTGGACACCATCATCGTGGGAAAGCTACTGGGCATCGGCCCCCTGGCGGGGGTGGGCTCCACCGGCTCGCTGAACTTCATGGTGCTGGGCTTCTGCATGGGCCTGTGCAGCGGATTTGCCATCCCCATCGCCCAGAAATTCGGCGCCCACCAGGACGCCGCCCTGCGCAAATTCGTGGCGAACAGCTTCTATCTGGCGGTTATTTTCTCCGCCGCGCTCACGGTGCCGGTGTGCGTGTTCTGCCGCCCTATTCTGCGGCTGATGAACACGCCGGAGGATGTGTTTGAATACGCCTACCGCTACATCTTCATCATTTTCCTGGGCATTCCCGCCGCCTTCCTCTATAATATCTTGGCGGGCATCCTCCGCTCCCTGGGGGACAGCAAGACTCCCGTGGTGTTCCTGGCCCTGTCCTCCTTCCTGAACATCGCCCTGGACATCATCACCATCCGGGCGTTCGGCATGGGCGTGGAGGGCACCGCCATCGCCACCGTGGCCTCCCAGGCGGCGTCCGGCATCATCTGCCTGGTGTATATGAAAAAGCGCTACGCCATTCTGCGGATGAATGCCCAGGAGCGCCGCCCGGACGGCCGGTGCATGGCCAGGCTCTGCTATATGGGCATCCCCATGGGGCTGCAATACTCCGTCACCGCCATCGGCAGCCTGATCATCCAGGCCACCATGAACGGCTTCGGCTCCGCCGCCGTGGCGGGGGCCACCGCCGCCCAGCGAATCCACGGCTTCCTGGCCTGCCCCATCGAGGCTCTGGGCTCCACCATGGCCCCCTACACCGGCCAGAACATGGGGGCGGGAAAGCTGGACCGGATCACGGGGGGCGTCCGGGCCGCGTCCATCACGGGCTTTGTCTGCTCGGCGGTGCTCTATGCCGTGGTGTGCCTGTTTGGAAGGAGCCTGGTGTGCATCTTCCTGGACGTGCCGGATCCGGTGGTCATCGGCTACGCCGCCCAGTTCCTGCAAATCACTGCGGCAGGCTACTGCCTGCTGACGCTGGTGAACGTGGTTCGCTTCTCCATCCAGGGCATGGGCTTCTCCGTGCTGGCCATTATCTCCGGGGTGATGGAGATGATCGCCCGGGGCATTGCGGGCATCCTCATCGCCCCCCGGCTGGGTTTCGCAGCGGTGGCCCTGGCCCATCCCCTGGCCTGGATATTCGCCGACGCGTTCCTGATTCCCGCTTTCTTCCTCTGCCGCAGGCGCATTGCCCAACAAAAGCACTTCAATTCCTGAGTCAAGGCGGCATTTGTGACCCAATCGTGAACATTCATGGGATGGTTTGTGAATTTTAGCACTCTAGCGTTGACAGTGCTAAAATCTGTGCTATAATACAATTGTTCCTTGAGAGGAACGAAGGCAACCATCGCCAACGGCTGGCATTCCGCCGGGCGCCTACGAGAAACATGAATGGAGGAATGACTTATGTTGCCCAGCATTTTTGGAGAAAACCTGTTTGATGAATTTTTTAACAATCCCTTTGGGATGGCAAGCTCCACCCCCGCGGAGGAAGCCCTGTACGGCAAACACGCCCGGAACCTGATGAAGACCGACGTGCGGGAGAAGGCGGATTCCTACGAGCTGGACATCGACCTGCCCGGCTTCAAGAAGGATGAAATCACCGTGGACCTGAAAAACGGCTGCCTGACCATCAGCGCCTCCAAGGGCCTGGACAAGGACGAGCAGAACAGCAAGTATATCCGCCGGGAGCGCTACGCCGGGGTGTGCAGCCGCAGCTTTTATGTGGGCAATGCCATCCGGCCGGAGGACATCGGCGCAAAGTACGAAGACGGCATCCTGAAGCTGTCCGTGCCCAAGGCCGTGAAGCGGGAGCTCCCCGAGAGCACCTCCGTGGCCATCCTGTAAATTTCCTATAAAAATCAGCTGCCTCGCTCTGGTGAGGCAGCTGATTTTTTTAAAACAGTCCGTCGGGGTACAGGCCCTGCTGGGTCATTTGGGCCAGGGCGGATACCACCACCGGCTTATCGGCGGCGTAGGTGACGCCATACCACTGGTCCGGGGAGGTGAGCACCTTCATGGAGGCCATTCCCTCGGTGAGCATCTGCTGGACGATGGAGGGCAGGAAATACTCCCCCTTCATGGGGTTCTCCGCCAGGCATTTGTCCAGGAAGGCGGGGAAGCGCTCCCTTGCCTCTTCAAGGAAGCTGGGCTGGAAGCCCATCAGGTTCATGGACACGATGGTATCCGGGGCCAAATCCTGCCAAGCTTCGCCATCCTCGGTGTAGTGGATTCCGCCGGGGTACTTCTCGATGCGGGTCTGTTCCACAATGCCCGTCAGGTTTCCATTCTCGTCCACGCCGCAGATACCCCGGGCCACGCTGCCGTTATCCGTGACGGTTTTGTCCAGCCGGTAGCCCACCATGCAATAGCCGTAGGGATCCTGGGAGGTGGAAAGGAAGTTAAAAATCGCCTTGTAGCCGGCCTTTCCGTAGTAGTCGTCGGCGTTGATCACGGCGAAGGGAGCCTCCCCCACCGCTTCCCCGGCGCAGATCACCGCGTGGCCGGTGCCAAAGGGCTTCACTCTCCCCTCAGGGACGGAATAGCCCCGGGGGAGCTTGTGGAGCTCTTGGTAGGCATAGCGGATTTCCATGGGGCATCTGGCCAGTCTGGCGCCCACGGTGGCCATGAAGTCCTCCCGGATGGCCTCCTTGATGAGAATTACCGCCCGCCGGAAGCCCGCCTCATAGGCGTCATAAAGGGAATAGTCCAGAATAGCCTCCCCATGGCCCCCCACCGGGTCAATCTGCTTCAAGCCGCCGTACCGGCTGCCCATTCCGGCAGCCAGCACAACCAATACCGGTTCTTTTGACATAACAATCTTCTCCTTTTCAGTTTGTATTTTCGCTTTTTTCGCAATGCCCTTTTAACTGTAGGGGCCGGTCTTGACCGGCCCCTACGGCCACTGATCTATTACCTATTATCTATTCTCTATTATCTATTATCTATTCCTGACCGGCCCCTACGGGGTGATGCCGTTGCTTCCATTCACCGGAACGCTCAGGCGTCCAACCTGGCGGGAGGATAATATCCTCCCCTACGGGTATCCCGTTCCTAATTCCTAACTCCCAATTCCCAACTATCTCATATCTCGTATCCCATATCTTATATCTTGCACTACGCTCCAAAGGTGCTGGCGTCCAGGTAAATGGCGTCGCCTTTCAGCTTTTTCCAGTCGAAACCTGCTGCCAGCTCCCTGGCGCTGATGGGCTCCCGGCGGTCGATCAGCCCGGCGGAGGCCGCCAGGGTGCCGATCACCGCCTCCGGGCTGACCCATTTTTGAAGCTGGCCCAAATCCAGGTCCCGGTCCCGCTTGCTCAGCCTCCGGCCATCGGGGGCCAGGAGCATGGGCACATGGCCGTATTCCGGGTGGGTGAAGCCGAAAAGCTCCTGCAAATACATCTGCCTGGGGGCGGAGCTCAGCAAATCCATGCCCCGAACCACCTCGGTGACGCCCGCCTCACCGTCGTCCACGGTGACGGCCAGCTGGTACACATACACCCCGTCCGCCCGGCGGACCACCATATCGCCGCACTCCTTTGCCAGGTTCAGCCGGTATTCCCCCTGAACCCGGTCGGTGAAGCGCCACTGCCGGTCCGGCACCACCACCCGCCAGGCGGGAGCCCTGTCCATGGCCTGCCGCTGGGCCGGGGTCAGATTCCGGCAGGTGCCGGGGTAGACATAGGTGCCGTCGCTGAGGTGGGGGGCGTTGACGCTGTGAAGCTGGCTGCGGGTGCAGTAGCAGGGATAGAGCAGCCCCTTTTCCCGCAGCTGCTCAAAATACCGGTCATACACGGCGCCCCGCTGGCTTTGGGGCGGTGTCTCCCGGTCGTAGTCCAGCCCAAGCCATCGAAGGTCCTCCCGGAGCTGGGCGGCATAGTCTTGGCTGGTGCGCTGGGTGTCCAGGTCCTCCATCCGCAGCACCATCTCCCCATCCCGGGAGCGGACGGACAGCCAGGCGATGAGGGCGGCGAACACATTGCCCAGGTGCATTCTCCCGGACGGGGTGGGGGCGAACCGGCCCACAGGCTTCATCTCCATAGCAGCCACCAGGCCAGCACACCAAGCAGGGCCGCTACCTCCACCAGCAGCGCCGCCACCAAAAAGGGAATACGGCTGTTTTCCGATGTCTGTTCTTCTTCCTCCACCGGCTCCGGAGGAATTTCTTCCCGGAGGAAGCGTCCGTTGGAGGCTTCCGGTTCCTCTTCCTCAAAGACTTCCTCCGTCTCCTCCGGAACCGTCCACTGCTCCTCTTCCGCCGCCAGCAGCTGCTCCTGCAGCCGCCTCAATTCCTTTTTGGGATCGTCAAACATGGCCTCTCCCTCCTTTGTGCGCTTATTCTAACAGAAAAAAACCGAATAGTAAAGAGGGTGCTTTCTCTTCGGCGGGCAGAGAATCAAATTTGGGGGTGGAATGTTTTTCCGGAGGAATTGACAATCATTTCGCCAGTTGTTACAATGAATATGATTCTAAAACACAAAGGAAGTGCTCCTAATGAAAGCAGCAGAAAAAATCAGCCCCGAGGAAGTCAAGCGGGTCAAGGCCCTGGGCTGTCTGAAGGACAAGCGTTATGAGGATATTTTTAATGTCCGGGTTCTGACCCGGAACGGCAAGATCACCGCCCAGGAGGCCAGGGTGATTGCCGAGGCCTCCGAGCGGTTCGGCAGCGGCAGCATCACCATGACCACCCGGCTGACCCAGGAAATTCAGGGCGTGCCCTATGACAAGCTGGAAGAGGTGTTCGCCTTCCTGAAAGAGAACGGATTGGAAACCGGCGGCACCGGGGCCAAGGTGCGCCCCGTGGTCTCCTGCAAGGGCACCACCTGCCAGTACGGCCTGCTGGACACCTATGATCTCAGCGAGAAGATTCATGAACGCTTCTATGAGGGCTACCACGACATGAAGCTGCCCCACAAGTTCAAGATCGCCGTGGGCGGCTGCCCCAACAACTGCGTCAAGCCCGACCTGAACGACATCGGCATCGTGGGCCAGCGGGTGTTCCAGCGGGATCTGGACAAGTGCCGGGGCTGCAAGAAGTGCCAGGTGGAGGCCAACTGCCCCATTAAGGTCGCCCATGTCCAGGACGGCAAGCTGAACTGGGACGGCTGCAACAACTGCGGCCGCTGCGCCGGGAAGTGCCCCTTCCACGTCACGGACAGCTATGTGGAGGGCGCAAAGATTTACATCGGCGGCCGCTGGGGCAAGAAAACCGCCATGGGCCGCCCCCTTGGCAAAATCTTCACCGATATGGACGAGGTGCTGGAGGTCATCGACCGGGCCATCCTCCTGTTCCGGGACGAGGGCCAGGCCGGCGAACGCTTCGCCGACACCGTAGCCCGCCTGGGCTTTGAATACGTGGAAGGCAGGCTGCTGAATCCGTAAAAGCGGAATGGGCTTATTGGCTGTGAATCGGCAAATTGGAATTTGGCGGGCAGGGCCCGCAGCCAATTTCGCACGGGGCTGGTCTGTCATCGCTTTTTCCCTGACCCGCCCGGTAACGTTTTTGCGGTAAATTTTTCTGAAAGCTTTCTCCCTGTTGCCAAGTGCGCGCCGGAAGGAGTCCGGGGAGGGCGGCTTTGGCGTGCGGGAGCACGACATTCAGCGCCTCCCCGGTCGGCTTCTTTGGCTACGCTCAGAAACCGGCACCTGGTTCCATCCAACGTGCTGTCAAAAAGCCAATACCGATTTGGCGGGGTCATGACGTAAGCCCTACGCACGGGCCTCCACAAATTCCAATTTGTCTGTTTGCCGGGAGCCGGTTTGTGCAAAACTTTGTATGCGTCAAAAGCGGCTGCGTCCAAATTGTGGGCGCAGCCGTTTTGTGGTTGTTATTGCTCCGGCACAGGCAGCTTTGTGCCGTCTGCCAGAAGGATGTAATCCACCTGGTCAAGGTCGATGGGCTTCGTGTTGCGCTCGCCCAGCATCTGGATTTTTGCACCGTCCTTCATGACAGCGTACATGAAATGATCCCGCCAAATATAGAAATCTGCGGAATCTCCCGTTTCAAACTGATTGTCTTCCCCAAAATCCCACGCAATTTCACTGCTGAATTCACGGAGCTTGAAGGAAGTGATGACAAACGAATCCAGAACGTCCGTCCCGTCCTCCTTCCAGCCGATGCAGGCCATCGTTTTTACCGGCTGGGTAATCAATTCGATTTCCCGGTCATTACAGTTGGTTTCATCAAAGGTGATGGGGAACAGCCATTCTCCCTCGGCGAGGGTATCCTCAATGAGGCGGTAGTTGACGTCATCCCACTGGGAGCTGCCGATGTCAGCCAGGTACAGATTCCAGGTGGTTCCGGCGGCAAAGGGGGCGCTGTCATTTGGCAGGCTGTAGCAAAATACCAGCAGCAGGTCAATTGTATTTTCCTTCCCGTCGCCATCGTCCACCACCTCAATGGGGCCTGTGCAGTCAAAGCCGCCGCTGGCGGGAGTCAACGCATAATTGGAAAACGTGATGTTATTGGCCGTGGGAAGCACTGTTCCTTCGGGCGCAGCGACGCTCAGAAGAATCTGCGCCACATAGCCATCGGTTTTCGCGGATTTTACATCCAGGCCGAAGCCGTTCTGGGTGGTCTGCCGGGGAATTTCTGCCTGAGCCGCCACGTCGGCTTGGGCGGGAATTCTAGGATGGATGGCAAAATCCACGGTATCCGCCACCAGTTCCAGCTGCTCCTGGGTCATATGCTGATACCGGGCCGAGACAACGCCTCCTTCTTCACTGAGCAGTTCAATGTTGACATTGAGCTGCAAGGTCATCAGCGCCTCTCCCCGGTTGCAGAGGATATACCCCCGCTCCTGGCTGGGAGAATGGAGAATCAGCACATCACTGCCGGAAGCGGTGGTATAGTTTTGCTCCACCCAGTCACCGCTTTCCACAATGGTCACATAGTCCCGGCTGAAGCAGTCCTGCCGGTTCCAGTAGAGGACACCGGAGGTGCCCAGCACCTCATAACCCTGATCCTCCGGGAAGTGAAACTGCATATCCAGCCAGAAGTTGCCGGAATCATAGCAGCCTCCGCCATTGACGTCCGCACTGATTTCCTGGCTGTTCCGCACAAATCGTTCCAGACCCAGAGCATCGCACATATTCCGCACCGTACGGAAATTCAGCCTCGTCCCCTCCGGCTTCAAGCCATACTGGTCAGCCAGCGCAAGGGCCTTTGCGTCCATCGTCTCAGAATAGGTGCCGCTGTCCCAATATCCCTCCTGCAGGGTGCCTTCCGCTGCCTTTTTCTCAATATCGGCAGTATATTCCTCCTTGAAGGCATAGAAGTCGGCGCAGGCCTGATAGGCGTTGGTTCCCTCCACACCGGCCATAGTCAGCGCGCTGGTATTGACGGTGTGGGGATTCTCCACATATACGCCATCCACCAGAGAATAGTCCTGCTGTGCGGCAGCTTCCCCAATCTTCACCTGCTCCATTTTCAGGCACACCACCGCGCAGCCCATGAGGAAGAGCATCAGGGTGATGATGGCCGCAATGAGAAGCGGCTTGCGGATTCTCCGGTGCGCCCCGGAGGAGCTGGCCGGGAAGCGGATGGTTTCCGCCTCTTCGATCAAATCCTCTCCCACGTATTTCAGTCCCATAAAAATATCCTTTCCGTTCATACTCGAATACCCTCCTTTTGAAGATAATTGCGCAGCTTCCCTCTGGTTCGGTTCAGCCGCATCCACACGGCGCTTTCGCTGATGCCGTACCGGGCCACGATTTCCCCGATGGAATCTCCGTACCAGTACCGGCGCAGAAACACCGCCCGGTTTTCCGGGGTCAGGGTCCTCAGAAAGGCGTCCAGGGCCATGCCCAGGGCCTCCTGTGCCACCTGGCGGTCCCGCGACCCGTCCGGAACGCACTGCTCCATCTCCTGGGTCAGGCTGACCACCTGGGCGTTTCGCTTGGCAGCCGCTGCCCAGTCCAGCTTGTCCAGGGCAACGTGTCTGCAAATCTTCGCCAGGTACGCAAAGAAATATTCCGGGCGATGGGGAGGAATGGTTTCCCAGGCCTTCATATACGTATCGCTGACACTTTCCTCGGCGTCCTGATCGTTCCGGAGAATGTTATCCGCCAGCTGGAGAAGACGCCGCCCATAGGTGTGATCCGTCTGTTTGATGGCATCTTCGTTCCTGGCGAAGAACAGTTTTATAATCTCGCTGTCTTCCATGAAAGTTCACCTCTTTTTCTGTATTTGCTTCCTCACCCTATTAAACGGAATTTCCGCCGGGAATCTCACGCTCCGGAGATTCTTTTTTTAATCCCCACTATCATAAAGGCTTCGGATATGGTACAATAACGCCATCAAGGGCAGCGAAAGCGGGAGGCACTCGGCACAGCGGGAAAACATTCAATTTTGAGGGATTTTAGGTGAAAAATATTCAAAAATTGGAACAAAACCAACTGACAAAGGAAGAGCTGCTGCCAGGATTTTCGGTGGACTTCCCATATATCGCAACCTGTGCGGAACTAAACTGCTATCCGGCGGCGAGCATTCCCTGGCACTGGCACAGAACGGTGGAGCTGTTCTATATGGAGCGAGGCGCCCTGGAATACACCACCCCCAAGGGCAGGTGGGTTTTCCCCGCCGGTTCCGGAGGCTTTGTCAATTCCAATGTGCTCCACATGTCCCAAATCACACAGCCCGGGGGGAAGTGCCTCCAGCTTCTCCATCTGTTTGAGCCTTCCTTTATCTCCGGAGAGCACGGGAACCGGATGGATCGGAAATATGTGCTCCCGTTGATTTCAGCTCCGGGAGTCGAGATGATCGCACTGTATCCAACCAATCCGGCACACGGAGAGATTTTGAAAAAAATACGTCAGGCCTTCGACCTGTCCGAACAGGAGTGGGGACATGAATTCAGGCTTCGCCAGGCTCTGACCCAGATATGGATGATGCTGTTTGACCTGGCACGGGAAGCGATGGAACAAAAGGGCTCCATCCGTTCCAGCCAGCAGATCAAGCCGATGATGGTGCACATCCATGAAAATTATGACCGCCACATTTCGGTGGAGGAGCTGGCAGAAGCCGCCCACATCAGCAGGCGGGCCTGCTTCCGCCTGTTTCAGGAAAACCTGCACATGACCCCGGTGGAATACATCAAAGCCTATCGGCTGCAAATTGCATGCCAGATGCTGGCGAAGGGAACCGAGCCGGTCACCGAGGTTGCCAACCGGTGCGGCCTTGGTTCCAGCAGCTATTTCGGCAAAACCTTCCGGGAGAAATTTGGCTGCACGCCGCTGGAATACCGCAGGCACTGGCACAATTGTAATACTTTTCAGCGGGATTAGTATATCATTATTCTTCTTTTTGCGCTACAATGATACCAGCAGCGGCATTCGCCGCAGCTGGTATTTTTTAATGATTGCCGAGCACAGCAAGGAGGTTTTTATGTTACTGACCCGGTCAATTGCACAGCAGGCATTGGAGCAGGCCTGCAAATCCAATCCCGGCCCCTGGGCCGACCACACCCGGTATGTGGCGCTGGCCTGTCAACATATTGCGAGCCGCTGCCCTCATCTGGACGGGGACGAGGCCTATATCTGCGGCATTCTCCATGATATTGGCAGACACGCAGGCGTCAGCTCGGAGCGGCATCTGATCGATGGCTATCGCTACTGCATGGAGCGTGGCTGGGAAAAGGCGGCGCAGATCTGCATCTCCCACGCTTTTATGATCCAGGATATTAACACCTCCATCGGCGTATTTGATATGCCGCCGGAGGACAAGGCGTTTATAGAGGCCTTTCTCAAAAGCGCTGTCTATGATGACTATGATTTGCTTGTCCAGCTTTGTGACGCCCTGGCGCTGCCCACCGGATTCTGCCTTCTGGAAAAGCGTTTTGTGGATGTGACAATCCGGTATGGAATCCACCCGGCGACCGTTGACCGCTGGAAGGCAGTGCTTGCCATCAAAACACATTTTGAAGAAATAATCGGCTGCTCCATTTATGAGCTTCTCCCCGGTGTGGTTGAAAACAGCTTCCGGTAATCAGAAGAATCGGCCGGAACCTTTTTGATGCCGGGGGAATATCATAACAGAGAAAACCAAAAGGGAGTGGTGGGCTGATGGAACAGCGGGATTTGGAATTGGAGCAGCGGGTGTGGCAGCGGGTCAGCGCAGCGGCCCCGGTGGAGGAGCACGCCTCCCTGAGGCAGATGGAGCGGCGGAGCCGGGAATCGGCTTCAGTGTTCCGCCAGCTGGCCCAGGCCTGTACCGGTCAGATGCGGGAGATGCTGCAAGAGCTCCACCGTCAGGAAAACTGTACTGCCCTGACCATCCTGGGGATGCGGATTCTCTCCGGTGAGGAGCCGGAGAAACCCATCTGCTGCCCCTGGACAAAGACGGGAACCTGCCGGGCCCTGGCCCTGGTCTACCGGAGCAGCTGCCAGGCCCGGGAGGATTACGCCGCCCATGCAGCAGCCGGGAACTATGCCCCAGTGTTCGCCGCCATGGCCCGGGAGGAAGCCGCCAAAATGGGCCGCATTCTGGCCCTCATCGGCCTTGCAAAGGGAGGATAAATTCCACTGCGTACCGTATGCGACTGCATCTGTCCTTCCGTGATGATAGAATCCTTACATCACAAAGGAAAGGCTGGGATTACAAATGACGGCAGAAACGGTACTGCTGCGGGTAAAACGGCAGGGAGAGCAATGGCTGGAACGGCCCGGTGTCCAGTGGGCCGCTTGCTTTGGGGGCGGGCTGCTGCTGAGCAGTCTGCGCCTCTGGAGCAGGATGCAGCCGGTGGCCATGGGCTTCACGGCGGCCTCTACTGGCTGGCGCTGCTGCGCCGCCGCCCTGGGGAGCGGCCTGGGTTACTTGCTGTTCTGGGGGGAGGAGGGCTATCAGGGTGCGGCCTGGGCCCTGGGGGCTCTGCTGCTGGCTCTGATTCTCCCCCTGCTGGACGGGGGCAGACGGGCCAGGCTCCGGCTGACCCTGGGGTGCATGTGCCTGGTGTCCGGCACCGGGCTGGCCTTTGGACTGGCCGGCGTCATGGGGCCCGAGCTGTTATTTCTGCGCATTGCCCTGGCAGGGGCCTCCGTCCTGGTGGCAGAATCCGCCCTGGCCGGGGGGGACAGGCTCAGCCGCTGGCTGGGCTGCGGTGCGGTAGTCTGCGCCCTGGCCGGGCTCCATACCTGGCTGGGCTGGCTGGCTGTGGGCTTTGCCTGCGCTGCGGCTCCTCTCCCGGCTTCCCTGGCGGCAGCCCTGGGGGCAGAGCTGGGAGCCAGGGCAGAAATACCACTGACGGCAGCCACAGCTCTTTCCTTCTACCTGGCACACCTCCTTCCCCAAGGGGATTGGCGGGGTCTGGCCGCTCCCCCTCTGGCCTGTAGCATCCTGATGGGGCTGTGCCGGATGTGGAACCCTTGGCTGCTGGTATGGATGGGGCTGGGTGCAGCGGCTGGGGCCACGGTGCCCTGGCGGATGACTGCCGTCCCCCGGCGCAGCCGGGTAGGGGCTGCCCAGGTGCGGCTGGAACAGACCGCCCGGGTGCTGGGGCGATTTCAAAGGCAGCTGCTGGAATTTGTATCCCCTGCCCTGGATATTCACGGTCTGGCCCAGCAGATGAAGCAAAACGCCTGCGGCGCCTGTCCCGCCCGGGGAAGCTGTGTGGAGCAGAAGCGGCTGAATGAGGAGCTGCTCACGGGAGAGGAGGAATTCCAGTGCCGGAAAGCCCTCCAGGCAGGGAATGCCCTCCACCGAAGCCGGGAGCAGCTTCGCCGGATTCGTGCCTCCCGGGCAAAGCAGGAGGAATACCGCATGGCCCTGGTGCAGCAATATGGCTTCCTGTCCGATGCTTTGCAGGAGCTTTCCGACCATCTGCCCGACCGTTCTTCCCGGGGAACACCCCGCTACCGGGTTCAGGTGTCCGCCCGCTCCAGGGGCAGGGAGATCGCCGATGGGGATCGGGCCAGCGCCTTCCCCGGGGTGGGCTGCCGGTACTATGTGCTGCTGTGCGACGGCATGGGCACAGGATTGGGGGCTTCGGAGGAGAGCCGTCAGGCCTCGGAGCTGATTCGCGAAATGCTCACCGCCGGAATGTCCCCGGGAGCGGTGCTGGGCAGTGTGAACAGCCAGCTGACATTGATGGATCGGGGCGGGGCGGTGACGGTGGATTTGGCGGAGCTGCGGCTGGACACGGGCCGGGTCTGGCTCTATAAATGGGGAGCCGGGCCCAGCTGGCTCCTGCGGCGAAAGCGGGTGATTCAGGTGGGCTCCTCCGGCCCGCCCCCCGGGCTGGGGATCACCGTGGGCCGGGAGTCGGTGAGCCGGGCAGCCCTGTTTCCCGGGGACAGCCTGGTGATGCTCAGTGACGGCGTGGACACGGGCAACGCCGCAGTCTGGCCCGCCATGGCCAAAAACGCCGACCCTGGGGCCCTGGCCGACCAAATTTTGGCCGCCGCCGGAAACCAGGGGGACGACGCCACCGCTGTGGTCATCCGCCTGCTTCCCCACGCCCCGGCGGCGAGTCGCCGCTGACAATTCGCGCCGGGACGGAGGGTAATCGTTTGTGCCCTAACCCGCCCAGTGACGTTTTTGCGGTGGGAAATCGTAGGGCTTACGTCATGACCCCGCCGACCCGCCCACGGTTTTGAATTGGCGGGTTGGTTGCTGTGGTGCGGCAGCACTCAAGGCTCCCGAAGTGTAAGGGGTAAGCGAAGCGCAGTGGCGGTAGTGAATGACAGCGTAAGTGGACTGTCAAGCTTTCCTGTCAGCGAAGCTGACTGGGAGACTGTACAGCAGGTACTGAAATGTTCTTAAAGTCCAATGTGGAAAGGTATTCTCTTTTCGCCCAAACCAATGCGAATTCGTAACATTTTACTGCACAGTCCCTCAGTCACGGCTTCGCCGTGCCAGCTCCCCTTATACTAATTCTTGATTAAAATCTTTAATATCAGCTTGGTCTATTGACGCAATACGGCGTTATCGTCACTAGCCATACATACAGTATGGCTACGTTCCTCTGCCTTGTCTTGCG
>JAETOP010000086.1 GCA_021771675.1 Oscillospiraceae bacterium
CTTAGCGCACTCCTTGTGCGCCTGTGGCGCACAACTCGCACACACGCAGCCTGAGATGTATGTTTTGCCACGCACATGTCGCGACAAAACATGCTCCGATTTTATTCGCCGCTGCGGCGGCGAACTCTGCGAGGCCTTTTTCGACATGCTGAAACGTCCTGAAGCTCCGGCTTCGGGACGTTTTTGTGAGTGCAAAAATCTCCTTTTTGAACTGTGATTATTTGGGAATACTATCTCTGTCTTGTGTGTTGACCGGCTTTGCACAGCAAATTGTAATTTGGCAGGCAGGTACGGATTACCTGTAGGGGCGGCTATTAGCCGCCCGCGCAGAACCATCCCCGAAAATGGTACAAGTTCAGGCAAATTCGTATCATTTCCCATTCACCGGAACACTCAAAATACATTACTTGGCGGGAGGCTAATAGCCTCCCCTACGGTGAAAAGGGCCATGCGGCAAATCGTCAAATTACAATTGTCTGGCAGCTGCATCAAGCCGGTGCACAAGTGAAATCACAGCAAAGGAGCGATTGTATTGAACGGAAAAGCAAGAAATGCCCTCTTGGGGGCGGCGGGGGCCATGCTCTCGGCGGCGGTGATCCGCAGGGGCGTCTCCATGGCCTTTGACCGGAACATGGTGGGCACCGCCCTGGATCGGGAGGAGCCAAAAGCCATGCAGAAAATGAAGGAGCGGGTGAAAGGGGAGGGGGATGACAACCAGCGGATCATGGAGCTGTGCGAACAGCTGCGGCAGCGGCTGGAGGAGATGCCCCATCAGATTGTCCGGATGACGGGCTACGACGGCACGGAGCTGGTGGGCCATCTGTTCCGGGCGGAGAATCAGAAGCGGGCGGTGGTTGCCATGCACGGCTGGCGCTCCTGCTGGGCCAGGGACTTTGGGCCGGTGGCGGATTTCCTCCGGGACTTGGGCTGTACCGTGCTCTACGCCGAGCAGCGGGGCCAGGGGGAAAGCGGCGGAGAATACATGGGCTTCGGCATGATCGAGCGGTATGACTGCCTGGAATGGGTGCGCTGGCTCAATGAGAACGGATTCGGCCAGCTGCCGGTGTATCTGGTGGGAATTTCCATGGGGGCTACCACGGTGCTGATGACGGCGGGTTTCCCGGAGCTGCCGGAGAACGTGGCGGGGGTGCTGGCGGACTGCGGCTTCACCTCGGCCAAGGCGGAGTGGAAATACATCAGTGAGAACAACCTCCGTGTTCCCTATGACTGCCGGGAGGGGCATGTGGACGCCCTCTGCCGCAAGCGGATTGAGCTGGATGCGGACGCCTACACCACCCTGGACGCCATGAAAACCTGCCGGGTGCCCATCCTCTTTGTCCACGGAGAGGAAGACACCTTCGTCCCGGTGGAGATGACCCGGGAAAATTATGAGGCCTGTCAGTCCCCCAAAAAAATGCTGATCGTCCCCGGGGCCAACCACGGCATGAGCTATTTCTATGACCGGGAGGGCTATGAAAACGCCGTAAAGGCCTTCTTCCGGGAGCAGGAGGAATTCAGAAACCCTTGAAAACCAGCCGCTCCTGTGGTAAAATAAAGGAAAAATTACCAAAGGAGCGATGGCAATGCAGGATATTGGGATGCAATTTCACATTCATTGCGTGGCAGGGGACGTAGGACGGTATGTCTTTCTGCCCGGAGACCCGGGGCGGTGCCAGTCCATCGCCTCTTATTTTGACAATCCCGTCCATGTGGGCATGAACCGGGAGTACAACATCTATACCGGTACCCTGCTGGGAGAAAAGGTCAGCGTCTGCTCCACCGGCATCGGCGGGCCCTCCGCCTCCATCGCCATGGAGGAGCTGGCGGCCATCGGCGCCGATACCTTCATCCGGGTGGGCACCTGCGGCGGCATCGACCTGGATGTAGAGCCCGGGGATGTGGTGGTGGCCACCGGGGCCATTCGCTATGAGCACACCTCTTTGGAGTATGCACCCATTGAGTTCCCAGCCGTGCCCGATTTTGAGATCACCGCCGCCTTGAAGGCGGCGGCGGAGGACCTGGGCTACCGCACCCATGTGGGGGTGGTGCAGTGCAAGGACTCCTTCTACGGCCAGCACAGCCCGGAGAAATCCCCGGTTTCCTATGACCTGCTGCAAAAGTGGGAGAGCTGGAAGCGGCTGGGGGTGAAGGCCAGCGAGATGGAGTCGGCGGCGCTGTTCGTGGTGGCGGCGGCCCTGGGAGTCCGGTGCGGCAGCTGCTTCCACGCCGTGTGGAACCAGGAGCGGGAGAAGGCGGGCCTTTTCATGAAAATGACCGAGGACACCTCCGCCGCCATCCGTGTGGGCATCGAGGCCATGAAGCGGATCATTCTGGCGGACAGGGGTTAGGAATTAGGAATTGAACGTATCGGCGTAGCGGACAAAGCCCAGAGTCAGGTAGTCCAGGTACACCCGTTTGTCCGGGGTTTTGCCCATGGTCACCCGGCGGCACTCCACCTCCCAGACGGGGCTTCCGTCCAGGGTGGTGCGGGTAATCTCAAATACATGGTTCCAGCTGCGGCCCTCCATGTACTCCGCCTCACCCCGGGTGAAGCTGATGACCTCCGTCCGCCGAAAGTGGAAGGTGGGGAAGGCATTGCGCAGGAATGCCTCAAAAAGAGCCTCGGCATCCAGAACGCTTCCCTGCTGGAAGGTTCTGCGGATCATTGCACCATAATCTTCCATTGTGATTCCTCCTTTGGAATAGAACGGCATTCGCCTGATGTCACTATAGTCATAAATGGAAAATTTGTCAAGAATCTGTGCAATCCATATGACAATTTTGTGCAATATAACAGGAAATATGAAAATCGTTTCGGAGGAATTGCTGTGAATCAGAAAAAAAGCACTCCCGCCTCCCGCATGGCCCTGGGGGGCGTGCTGGCGGGGCTGGCCGTGGTCATTATGAGCTTAGGGGGACTGATCCCCATTGCCACCTATGTCAGCCCCATGCTCTGCGCCGTGCTGCTGCAAGTGGTGCTCATGTCCTGCGGAAAGCGCCTGGCCTGGGCCTGGTACGGGGCGGTGGCGCTGCTGTCAGTGCTGCTGTCGGCGGACAAGGAGGCGGCGGCGGTGTTTGTCTTTCTGGGCTACTACCCGATTGTAAAGCCCTGGCTGGACGGCAGGAAGCCCCACTGGCTGTGGAAGGGGCTGCTGTTCAATGGCAGCATGGCTCTGATGTATTTCCTGCTGATGGGGCTGTTCGGCATGGGGGAGCTGGTGGAGGAGTTCGCCGGGCTGGGCCTGGTGATGCTGCTGGTGCTTCTGGCCATGGGCAACGTGACCTTCTTCCTGCTGGATAGGCTCTTGGGCATGAAGAAATTACAGAGGAAGGTTTTTTAGAATGGACAGACCCTGGCAGCTCTACCTGCTGCGCTGCGGCGACGGCACGCTGTACACCGGCATCGCCCTGGACGCCCAAAAGCGTCTTGCGATGCACCAAAGGGGCAGGGGGGCCAAATACACCCGGGGCCGGGGTCCCCTGGAGCTGGTGTACACCGAAACCTGCCCCAGCCATTCCCAGGCCCTGAGACGGGAGCTGGAGGTAAAGGCCCTGACAAGGGAGGAGAAGGAAGCGCTGATTACCAAAGGCTTGGAATTAGGAGTTAGGAATTGAGTGTGCTGGCAGCCCGGCAAATTGGAGCTTGGCGGCGAGTCGCCGCAGCCAATTTCGCACGGGGATGGTCTGTGGTCGTCACCCCAATATAAGCCCGGTAACGATTTTACGGCACGTCGTTGGTTGCTGTGGTGCGGGAGCACCCAAAGGCTCCCCTGTGTAAGGGGAGCTGTCAGCGAAGCTGACTGAGGGACTGTACAGCAGGCACTGAAATAATTGTACAGTCCAATGTGGAAAGGAATGCCAATGCAGTCGAAATATAACAAGCAGTTGGTTTTATTTGCAAAGCAGCTGCGAAATGGAATGACGAAAGAAGAGCGGCATCTCTGGTATGACTTTCTGCGTACCTACCCTGTCCGCTTTTCCAGGCAAAAAATACTGGGGAAATACATCGCTGATTTTTACTGTGCGGAAGCCAAACTGGTTATTGAACTGGATGGTTCTCAGCACTATGAGGACAGGAACATGGAAAAGGACGAGGAGCGTACTGCTTTCCTGGAGGCTTACGGTTTGACGGTGATTCGTATTCCCAATAATGAAATCAACAGAAATTTCACTGGTGTTTGTGAGTATATCGATTCTGTGGTAAAGCGTTCGCTTTGCGCCCAACAGAATGCAAATCCGTAAGGTTTCACTGCACAGTCCCTCAGTCAGCTTCGCTGACAGCTCCCCTTACACAGGGGAGCCTTTGGGTGCTCCCGCACCAGTGCAACCAACAACGTGCCGCAAAAGCGTTACCGGGCGGGTCAGGGCGAAAACGATGATAGACCAGCTTCGAGCGAATTGTCAGCGGCCACTGGCCGCAATTCCTCATTCCTAACTCCTAATTCCTAATTCACCATACCACACCCTGCAAAATCACCCGGGGGCGTTTGCCCCGAGAATAGAAAGGAAGAAGAATATATGAATTACCGCCAGTTTGGCAGCACCGGGGAGCAGATTTCCGCCCTGGGCTTTGGATGTATGCGCTTTCCCGAGTACGAGAAGGACGGGAAAAAATACGTGGACACCGACAAGGTGGATGAAATGCTGGCCAAAGCCTTCGAGCGGGGGGTCAACTATTTCGACACCGCTCCCTACTATTGTAACAGTAACAGCGAGGCGGCCCTGGGCCACGGCGTGAGGAATTTCCGGGACAAAATCCTCCTGTCCACCAAATTCCCCACGGAGGTGGCCAAAAAGCCCGGGGACTACCGCCGCCAGCTGGAGAGCAGCCTGGAGCGCCTGGGCACCGACCACATCGACTTCTACCATTTCTGGGGCATCGACAGAGAAATCTACGACGGCATCATCCTGGAGCAGAACCTGCTGGAGGACGCCCGGAAGGCCAAAGAGGAGGGGCTCATTCGACATATCTCCTTCTCCTTCCACGACGACCCCTCCGTCATCCGGTACATCATCGACACCTCCGAGGCCCGGGGTGTGCCCATGGAGAGCATGCTCTGCCAGTACAACCTGCTGGATCGGAGCAACGAAAAAATGATGGCCTATGCCCGCTCCAGGGGCCTGGGCACCGTGGCCATGGGCCCGGTGGGGGGCGGACGGCTGGCTGCCCCCACGGAGCTGTATGCCAAGCTCACAGGCGGCGCCTCCATCCCCACCTATGAGCTGGCCTTCAAATTCGTCCTGGGCAACCCCGACCTGTGCTGCGCCCTGTCCGGCATGGAGAATCTGGACATGGTGGAAAAGAACACCGCCCTGGCCTCGGGGAGCGTCTCCTTCTCCCAGGAGGAGTGGAAAAAGCTGGGGGACGCTATGGAGAACCTGAGAAAATTCAGCGACCTCTACTGCACCGGCTGCAAATACTGCCAGCCCTGCCCGGCAGGAATCGTGATTCCCGAGATTTTTAACGCCTACACCTATTACAATGTGTACGGCCTGAAAGACCACGCCCGGAAGCTTTTCGGGAAGTACGTGGAAAAGGGAGGGGCCCTGTCCGACGCTTGCCTGAACTGCGGCAAATGCGAGAAGAAATGCCCCCAGCATCTGAAAATCCGGGAAAACCTGAAAATGGTGGAGTCGGTTTTCCGGAAGTGAGCGCAGATGGAATACGTCAATATGATTCCGGGGATTTTCCTGGATCGGCCCAACCGGTTCATTGCCCATGTGGAGCTTGAGGGCGTCGTTCAGACGGTGCACGTGAAGAACACCGGCCGATGCCGGGAGCTGCTGCCCAGGGGCGCCCGGGTCTACTGCCAGCGTTCAAGCAATCCCAGCCGGAAGACCGGCTTCGACCTGATCGCCGTGGAGAAGGCGGGGCGGCTCATCAACATGGACGCCCAGGCCCCCAACGCCGCCGCCGGGGAGTGGCTTCTGGGCGGGGGACTGGGGCCCATTGAAAACCTCCGCCCGGAGACCGTTCATGGGGATTCCCGGTTTGACTTTTCCTTCACCCGGGGGGGAAAGCAGTGCTTCCTGGAGGTAAAGGGCGTCACCCTGGAAGAGGACGGGGTCTGCGCCTTTCCTGACGCTCCCACCCAGCGTGGAGCCAAGCACCTGCGGGGACTGGCGGAGGCGGCGGAGCAGGGATACGGGGCCTATGTGCTCTTCGTCATTCAGATGGAGGGCGTCCGCAGCCTTCACCCCAACGAGGCCACCGACCCAGAATTCGCCAGGGCCCTCCGTCAGGCGGCCCAGGCGGGGGTGGAGGTGCTGGCCAGGTCGTGCGCTGTGACCCCGCAGTCCATGACCATCACCAAACCGGTGCCGGTGGAGCTGGGGTGTCTTCCCTCTGGGAACAATCTTCCGCTGGAGACGGCCGACATCCAAATGCCCTTTTCTTTTGAAAAAATTTCCACGAAACCGATTGATTTCTGAGAAATATCGTATATAATAAAAGCGTGTGTATACTGCACAACATAATTCTGGTCAAGGAGAATGAACATGAAAAAGTTTCTGGCAATCCTGCTGACCCTGTGCATGATCCTGTCTCTGTGTGCTTGCGCTTCCACTGAGAAGAAGCCCACCGAGACCACTGTCGTCACAGAGGAAAACACCGCGCCTACTGTGGAGGAAACCACCGAGGCTACTACCGAGGCAACCACAGAAGAGACTACCGAGGCCACAACTGAGGCCACCACCGAGGCCGCTACGGAGGCCACCGAGGCTGCTCCCGTCCCCATGACCCATGAGGAGTATATGGCTGCCGAGATGGACACCGCCGTGTGCGTTGAGACCTATGTCCAGGCCCATCAGTCCTGGTGGGATGGCAAGATCACCGTCTACGC
Source organism: Oscillospiraceae bacterium (assembly GCA_021771675.1). Next base: position 6,843 of record JAETOP010000086.1, read on the forward strand.
CCAGAGCGAGGACGGCGCTTACTTCCTGTACAACATGGCCTGCACCGAGGAAGACGCTGCCAAGTTGGTGCCCGGCACCAAGATCCTGGTCAACGGCTTCAAGTCCGAGTGGTCCGGCGAGGTGGAGATCATCGACGCCACCTTTGAGATTCTGGAGGGCAGCTTCATTGCCGAGCCCACCGATGTCACCGAGCTGCTGGGCGCTGCTGAGCTCATCAACCATCAGAACGAGCTGATTACTGTCAAGGGTATGACCGTTGAGAAGATCGCCTTCAAGAATGACGAGCCTGGCGACGACATCTATGTCACCCTGGGCCTGGGCGATCTCACCGCTGAGTTCTGCGTGGAAGCCTACCTCACCGGCCCCGATACCGATGTTTACGCCACTGTCAGCGCCCTGAACGCCGGCGATGTGGTGGACATCGAGGGCTTCCTGTACTGGTACAATGGCGCCAACACCCACATCACCAGCGTCACCGTTGTTACCCCCGCCCCTGTGGCCGAGCCTGAGGCTCAGGCCGAGGAGCCTGCCGCTGAGCCCGAGGCTCAGGCTGAAGAGCCTGCTGCTCCCGAGGCCGGCGTGATCACCAAGGTTGCCCTGGTCACCGACGTGGGCACCATCGACGACGAGTCCTTCAACCAGGCCTGCTGGCAGGGCGTTGAGGAGTGGTGCAAGGCCAACGGCATTGAGTACACCTACTACCAGCCCACCGAGGACTCCACCGACGCCCGTGTGCTGTCCGTGTCCCAGGCCGTGAGCGAAGGCGCCAATGTTATCGTTATGCCCGGCTACCTGTTCGGCGCCACCGTCCTGGCCGTTCAGGACGAGATGCCCGACGTCTATTTCATCGCTGTTGACGTGGCCGCCGGCGATCTGACCCTTGACTACACCAACTATGCCGATCCCTCTGCCAACGTTGCCTGCCTGACCTTCTCCGAGGAGCAGGCCGGTTATCTGGCCGGCTACGCTGCCGTGAAGGAAGGCTACACCAAGCTGGGCTTCCTGGGCGGCATGGCTGTCCCCGCCGTCATCCGTTATGGCTACGGCTTCGTCCAGGGCGCTGACGCTGCTGCCAAGGAGGCCGACGTTAAGGTCGAGATCAACTACACCTACGGCGGTCAGTTCTTCGGCTCCCCCGAGATCACTGCCAAGATGGAAGGCTGGTACCAGAACGGCACTGAGGTCGTCTTCGCCTGCGGCGGCGGCATCTACACCTCTGCTCTGGAGGCTGCCGAGAAGAACAATGGCAAGGTCATCGGCGTGGACGTGGACCAGAGCTATATCTCCCCGCTGATCATCACCTCCGCCATGAAGGGCCTGCAGAACGTCACCGAGTCCCTGCTGGACAGCCTGAACAAGGGTGAGTGGGAGGTCTACGGCGGCAAGGTTTCCAACTTCGGCCTGCTGGAGGGCGAGTATGTGGGCCTGCCCACCGACACCTGGAGCCTGGAGCACTTCACTGTGGAGGAGTACGAGGCTGTGAAGGAGCAGCTCAAGTCCGGCGAGATCGTGGTTGACAACTCCACCGAGGCCATGCCCGAGGTGTCCATCACCGTCAACGAGATTGCCTGATCTCCAAACCTGATTTCCTGAAACCCAATTTCCCGGGAGCATTCGCTCCCGGGATTTTTTAGTGCGCCCTCCGTAGGGGCGAGTCATGACTCGCCCGCTTTCGTTGGATGCCTGAGCGTTCCGGTGAAGGGAACCAGGTAACGGTTTCAGAGCGAAGGCTCCCGCACCAGTGGAGCCAACGGAGCACTCAGAAACTGTAATGTGGGTCGCACATTTCACCGGACATTCGATTTTACCCGCTGTCAATCTGACAAAGATTACGAAATAATGTCTAATCCAAGAAGATTTTTGTTGTGTTTTTTGGATGGAAGCGCTATAATAAAACAATAAAAACCCGGTGAGGAGTGACCATATGGCAGACTTCGTTATTGAAATGCTGAACATCACCAAGGAATTCCCCGGTATCAAGGCCAACGACGACGTGACCCTCCAGCTGAAGCGGGGGGAAATCCACGCCCTGCTTGGAGAGAACGGCGCCGGAAAGTCCACCCTGATGAGCGTCCTGTTCGGCCTGTATCAGCCGGAAGCCGGCATCATCAAAAAGGATGGCCAGGTGGTGAAGATCAACAATCCCAACGATGCCACCGCATTGCACATCGGCATGGTTCACCAGCACTTCAAGCTGGTGGAGTGCTTCACCGTGCTGGACAACATCATTCTGGGCGCAGAGCCCATGAAGGCAGCAGTGGTAGACCGGAAGGCCGCCCGGCAGCGGGTGCTGGAGCTGAGCCAGCGCTACGGCCTCAAGGTGGACCCGGACGCCAAAATCGAGGACATCTCCGTGGGCATGCAGCAGCGGGTGGAAATCCTGAAAATGCTGTACCGGGACAATGAGATTCTCATTTTCGACGAGCCCACCGCCGTCCTCACCCCCCAGGAGATCGACGAGCTGATGGACATCATGCGCTCGTTCAAGAAAGAGGGCAAGTCCATCCTCTTCATCACCCACAAGCTGGCAGAGATCAAGGCCGTGGCCGACCGGTGCTCCGTGCTGCGCAAGGGCAGATACATGGGCACCGTGGAGGTGGCCCAGACCAGCGTGGAGGAGATGTCCCGGCTGATGGTGGGCCGGGATGTGCAGCTGGTCTCTAAAAAGGGAGAGAAGCTGCCCGGCAGAACCATCCTCCGGGTGGAGGGCATGACCGTCCCCTCCCGCCTTCACAGCAACAACGCCGTGAAAAACGCCAGCTTAGAGGTGCGGGAGGGAGAGATTGTGTGCCTGGCCGGCATCGAAGGCAACGGCCAGACGGAATTTGTCCATGCCCTCACCGGCCTGGAAAAAATGAGCTCCGGCAAGATCACCCTGAACGGCACGGATATTTCCCACGCCTCCATCCGCCAGCGCAGCCGACTGGGAATGTCCCACATCCCCGAGGATCGGCACAAGCACGGCCTGATTCTGGATTACTCCCTGGAAAACAACATGGTCTTGCAGCGCTATTGGGAGCCCGCCTTCCAGCGCCTGGGCTTCATCAGAAGCAGCGCCGTCCGGGCTTATTCCGACCGATTGATTCAGCAGTACGACGTCCGCAGCGGCCAGGGCAGCGTCACCATTGCCCGGAGCATGTCCGGCGGCAACCAGCAGAAGGCCATCGTGGCCCGGGAGATCGACCGGGACCCCCGGCTGCTCATCGCCGTCCAGCCCACCCGGGGCCTGGACGTGGGCGCCATCGAGTACATCCACAAACAGATCATCGCCCAGCGGGACGCCGGGAAGGCGGTGCTGCTGGTATCGTTGGAGCTGGACGAGGTGATGAACCTGTCCGACCGGATTCTGGTGATGTACGAAGGGGAGATTGTGGGCCAGTTCGACCCCAAAACCACCGATGTGCAGACCCTGGGACTGTACATGGCCGGCGCCAAACGAAACACATAAGGAGGACCACCAATGCGGAAAAGTAATCACGGGCCCCGACTCTCCGGCGCCCCCAGCGGCCTGGGAACGCTGCTGGCCTCCATGGTCTGCATCCTGGCGGGCCTTGCAGTGGGCTTCGCCGCTCTGCTGGTGCTGGGCGGCATCACCATGGGCCAGAGCGGGGATGAATTCACCTTTGCCAATCTGTTGAAGATCACCTGGGAGCAGGGCTTCAAGCCCATCGTCCAGGGCGGCTTCTACTCCAAATCCAATGCCATGGGCATGGCCGTGCGGATGGAGATTCTCCAGGCGGCCCCCCTGATTATGACGGGCCTGTCCGTGGCCTTCGCCTTCAAGACCGGGCTTTTCAACATCGGCGCTGCCGGGCAGTATACCGTGGGCGCTTTTATGGCGCTGTATTCTGCCATCATCCTGAAAATGCCCTGGTGGGCCTGCCTGATTGCCTCCGCTCTGGGCGGCGCTGTCTGGGGAGCCATCCCGGGGCTGTTCAAGGCCTTTTTGAACGTGAACGAGGTCATCACCGCCATCATGTTCAACTGGATCGGCCTGTACGCCGTGAACACCATGATCTATCAGGGCGGCAACGGCCCCATGTTCAACCTGAAAACCACCAAGACCCTCACGCTGAAGGCCTCCGCTCCTCAGGCGCTGCTGCCCTCTTTTAACATCAATGTGGGGGGCAAGGACTATTTCGGCAAGATGTTCATGCCCACCATCGGCATCTTCATCGCCATGGGTGTGGCGGTGCTTATCTGGGTGATCATCAACAAGACCACCTTTGGCTATGAGCTGAAGGCCTGCGGGCACAACAAGAACGCCGCCAAATACGCCGGTATCAACGAGAAGCGGAACATCGTCCTGTCCATGACCATTGCCGGGGCTCTGGCGGGTCTGGGCGCAGGGCTCTTTTACCTCTCCGGGAGCAAGGAGTGGGAGCCTCTGGTGTCCACCGCCCTGCCCGCCACGGGCTTCAACGGCATCTCCGTGGCCTTGCTCGCCTCCTCCAATCCCATCGGCTGTATCTTCTCCGCCATCTTCATCTCCCACATCACCGTGGGCGGCGGCTTCATGACCGCCAAGCTCTTCCCCAGCGAGGTGTCGGACATCATCTCCGGCGTGGTGATTTACCTGTGCGCCTTCAGCCTGCTGTTCAAGAGCAGGATTATGAAGCTGTTCACCCGTAACCCGAACAGAAAGGGGGGCAAAGCATAATGTGGCTTCTGATGAAATACACCCTGCTCTATGCCGCCGTGCTGACCCTGGTGGCCATGGGCGGTATGTTCTCCGAGCGCTCCGGCGTGATTAACATCGCCCTGGAGGGAATCATGGTCATTGGCGGCCTGATGGGCGTGGTGGCCATCAACATCATGAACGCTTTGGGGGTGCCGGCGTTTCTGGGCGTCCTGGCGGCGATGCTGGCCTCAGCCCTGGCAGGCCTTGTCTATTCCTCCCTGCTTGCCTTCTCCGCCATCAATTTGAAGGCGGATCAGACCATCGGCGGCACAGCCCTGAACCTTCTGGCCACCGCTCTGGCCACCGTGATTGCCAAGCGGATCAACGGCTCCGACTCCCCGAAGATTATCTATTCCACCAATTCCAACGCCGTGCTCAACAGCTCCCACTTCTCCTTTAATGTGGGCCCGCTGACTCTGAACTGGTTTTTGCTGATTACAGTGATCGCCCTGGCGGCGGCCTGGTTCATCCTGTACCGGAGCCGGTTCGGGATGCGGCTCATGGCCTGCGGCGAGCATCCCCAGGCGGCGGACTCCGTGGGCATCAACGTATATAAGATGCGCTGGGCCGGTGTGCTGATGTCCGGCGTTCTGGGCGGCATCGGCGGCATGGCCTACATCGTCCCCGCCGTGGGCGAGTGGAATTTCGAGATGGGCGTGGCCGGCATGGGCTTTTTGGCCCTGGCGGTGATGATCTTCGGCCAGTGGAAGCCTCTGAACATTGCGGGGGCGGCGCTGTTCTTCGCCATCTTCCGGGCCATGGCCAATATCTACGATTCCTTCGGCTTCCTGGCAAGGCTGGGCTGGCCCAAGGAAATCTACAACATGATGCCCTTCGTGGCCTCCATGATTGTGCTGGCCTTCACCTCCAAGAGCTCCCGGGCCCCCAAGGCCGAGGGCATCCCCTACGATAAGGGAAGCAGATAAAATAATCCTCACCGTCCCCGGTTCCGAAAGGCGCCGGGGACGCTTTTTCTTGAGATATGAGATAATGAGGAATTAGGAGTTAGGAGTTAGGAATTAAGAAATTTTGCTGTGCAAATTGTAATTTGAAGCGCAGGGCGCTTCACCCCAATTCGCACGGGGTAGTCAGTAATTACCGCATAAGTATTCGCCCGGTAACGTTTTCTGGGCAGAAGATTGGGTGAGTTAGGGTGACGGTTTCTGAGCAAAGGCTCCCCTGTGTAAGGGGAGCTGGCACGGCGAAGCCGTGACTGAGGGACTGTGCAGTAGAATGTTCCCTATTTGCACCATATCGGGCGAATACCGGAAGTGTTCGTCTACTGCAATCCCTCCTTTTCAGTGCTCCCTGTTATTGTGAAAAAAGATGGAGAATTGGATCGTACCTTTCCACATCGGACTGTGCAATCATTTCAGTGCCTGCTGTACAGTCCCTCAGTCAGCTTCGCTGACAGCTCCCCTTACACAGGGGAGCCTTTCTCAGAAGCCGTTACCTGTTACCACTCAACGTTTTGCTCAGAAAACGTTACCGGGCGAATGATTATGTGGCAATTACCAACCGCCTCCGTGCGGCATTGGGGTGAAGCGCCCTGCGCTTCAAATTACAATTTGTGAGGGCACTGGATTTTACAAATCAAGGCGGCATGGGCATGGCGCAATTGGGCAGATTCACAAAATATTAGAAAACCTTAAAATTATACTTTACTTCTTTAGCGAACTAAAGTATAATACCCCCATCAAAACAAAATGTCCCTTGGAAGAGGGGGAAAAGGAGATCATCCCTATGAAAAAGACAATTGCGTTCCTCACCGCTCTGGTAATGGCCTTGACCATGGTCTGTGCCGCCTTTGCCGCCGACCAGGCCGATTCTGACTACATCAAGGAAAAGGGCACCCTGGTGGTGGGCATCACCGACTTTGCCCCTATGGACTACAAGGACGAGAATGGCAGCTGGATCGGCTTCGATGCCGACATGGCCGCCGCCTTCGCTGCCTTCCTGGGCGTGGAGGTGGAATTCGTGGAAATCGAGTGGGACAACAAGGTCCTGGAGCTGAACTCCAAGAGCATCGACTGCGTGTGGAACGGCATGACCCTCACCGATGAGGTGCTGTCCGCCATGACCTGCTCCAACGCCTACTGCAACAACGCCCAGGTGGTCATCCTCCCCGCCGACCAGGCGGAGCAGTACAAGACCGTCGAGGACATGGCCCAACTGGTCTTCGCCGTGGAGGCCGGTTCCGCCGGTGAGGCGGAGGTTGCCGCTCTTGGCTATGAGTGCACCCCAGTCCAGTCCCAGGCCAGCGCCCTGATGGAGGTAGCCGCCGGCACCTGTGACGCCGCCGTCATCGACTCCCTGATGGCCGCCGCCATGGTGGGCGAGGGCACCAGCTACGACGGCCTGACCTATACCATCCCTCTGAACAGTGAGGAATACGGCGTGGGCTTCCGCACCGGCTCCGACCTGGCCCAGCTGCTGAACGAATTCTTCAAGGCCGCCTATGAGGATGGCTCCATGCTGGAATGCGCCGAGACCTACGGCGTCCAGGCCGCCCTCATCGAGCAGTAACCCGGCAGGGGTCGGGGGCCAAACTCGCTTGGAGATGGTCTGTGGTCGCTACCCCCGAGCTCAGCCCGGTGACGCTTTTGCCGATGAATTCGCCGCACCACCCTTTTCACTGTAGGGGAGGCTATCAGCCTCCCGCGCAGAACAATCCCCAAAAGCGGCACCAAGTCAGGCAAATCCGCACCGTTTTCCATTATCTGGCCCCATTCACCGGAACAATCAGAAACCGTTACGAAAGCGGGAGGCTAATAGCCTCCCCTACGGGATGTCTTAAATTGACGACATTGTCCCAAAGGGAGAGGCAAGAGCGTCTGCGCCTCCACGAATTACCATCGGGCCGCGCCCGCTAAAAAGATAAAGGAAGAAGCTCCATGGAAACATTCCTCCAACAGTTCCCCATCGTTTTTCAGTCCCTGAACGTCGGCTTCCTGCAGACGCTGCGGCTCTTCTCCGTGACGCTGCTGGGGGCCGTCCCTCTGGGGCTGGCCATCATGTTCTGCTCCACCTCCCGGTTCAAGCCCCTGAGCCTGATCACCAACCTCTTCGTCTGGGTCATCCGGGGCACGCCGCTGATGATTCAGCTGCTGATCATCTATTATTTCCCCGGTCTGGTGCTCCACATTACCTTCTGGAGCAAGGGGGAGAGCGGCCGGTTCGCCGCCTCCGCCGTGGCCTTCATCATCAACTACGCCTGCTATTTTTCGGAAATCTACCGGGGCGGGCTGCAAAGCATCCCTGTGGGCCAGTGGGAGGCGGGGCAGGTGCTGGGCATGACCCGGAGCCAGATTTTCTTCCGGGTGATTTTGCTCCAGGTCGTCAAACGCATCCTTCCCCCCATGGGCAACGAGGTGATCACCCTGGTAAAGGACACCGCCCTGGCCAGAATCATCGCCCTCCAGGAGATCATCTGGGCGGGCACCGCCTTCCTGAAAGGCTCCCAGGGCATCTCCGGTCAGGTGTGGCCCCTGTTCTTCACCGCCGTGTACTACCTGGTGTTCAGCGGCCTGCTGACGCTGCTGCTGGGCGCTCTGGAAAAGAAAATGGACTATTTCAGGGGGTGACGCCATGGCAATTCTGGAAGTCAATCACATTCAAAAGAGCTTCGGCGCTGCCGCCATTTTGAAGGACATCTCCTTCTCCCTGGAAAAGGGCCAGGTACTCTCCATCATCGGCTCCTCCGGCAGCGGCAAGACCACTCTGCTGCGCTGCCTGAATTTCCTGGAAACCGCCGAAAGCGGCTCCATCCGGGTGGAGGGGAAGACCATCTGGGAGAACCAGCGCAGCCTCAGCGACAGGGAAATCCGGGAAAACCGGCTGCATTTCGGCCTGGTCTTCCAATCCTTCAATCTCTTTCCCCAGTACACCGTGCTGGAAAACGTGATGCTGGCCCCCAAGCTGCTGAAAAAGGCCCCGCCGGAGCAGCTGGAGCAGAAGGCCAGGCAGCTCATCGACCAGGTGGGTCTCTCCAACCGCATCGGCAGCTATCCCTGCCAGCTCTCCGGCGGGCAGCAGCAGCGGGTGGCCATCGCCCGGGCCCTGGCCTTGGAGCCGGACATTCTCTGCTTCGACGAGCCCACCTCCGCCCTGGATCCAGAGCTCACCGGGGAGGTGCTGCGGGTAATCCGGGGGCTGAAAAGCAGCGAGCGAACCATCATCATCGTCACCCATGAGATGGAATTTGCCAGGTCCATCTCCGACCGGGTGATTTTCATGGCCGATGGGGTCATCGAGGAGGAGGGAACCCCGGAGCAGGTCTTTGGAAATCCCCAATCCCCCAAAACCCGGCAGTTTTTGAGCAGCTCCCTGGAGCGCCTTTGAAAGGAGACCCCACATGACCCAGCGAAAATTTGATGAGGATATGATTCATGAGCTCTACCAGGCCCTGGTGAAGGTCGACTCCCTGGCCGCCTGCGCCCAGCTGATGGAGGATTTGTGCACCCGCAAGGAGGTGGAGCAGATGGCCCAGCGCCTGCGGGCGGCAAGACTGCTGATGGAGGGCAAAACCTACACCCAGGTCATGGAGCAGACCAACATCTCCTCCGCCACCCTCAGTCGGGTCTCCCGTTGCGTCCAGTACGGGGAGGGCTACCGGAAATTCGCCGCCCCTCAGGAGCCGGAGGCTTGACGCGTCCTACTCCAAAGTATTTTGCATACCGAAGGGTGAACCCCCTTCGGTATTTTTTTGGCATTGTACAGCAGACTGACAAATTGTAATTTATCGGGCAGGTACAGATTACCCGTAGGGGCGGCTATTAGCCGCCCGCGCAGAACAATCCCCGAAAATGGTACAGGTTCAGGCAAATTCGTATCATTTCCCA
>JAETOP010000208.1 GCA_021771675.1 Oscillospiraceae bacterium
AAGTCCTCCTCGTATAATAAGTTTCAAAGTTAATAGTTTCAGGTATCAGCAGGCTTTGAGGTGCCCGTGATACAATAGCTGTAGGACAGCAGGGTCAAGTTCTGAGTCCTCCGGTTGAGCCGTAAGGCTACTTCACTGAAAGTCTGTTCCCCTGAACCGGAAGTTAGCTGCAAACTCATTGGCTGTTTGCCTGGGACAAGACCGCCCTTTCAGCAGTGAGGGCTATCGCATTGGTCTGCCCAGGAATGATTCTGATAAGCGAGGGTGCCAGATGCTCCGGTTATCATGGGTATCTCAAAGCCTGCTGGCCTGAAATCTCCATGCGGGGAGGTGAAAATTGTGAATCCACTATTCGTTGGCATTGATGTGAGCAGCAAGAACAATGTGGCCTACCTGATGAAACCGGACGGCAGCAAACACTCCAGCTTCTCCGTGCAGAATAACCTTGGCGGTGCTAAACTGTTATCAGAGAGAATCGTATCGGCACTTGGCTCCATGCAGCTTGAGCGTGTGGTGATTGGCCTGGAGGCCACCTCCATCTACGGGGACAGCCTAGTCTATGCTCTTCGTGAGGATGGCCGCTTGGGGCGGTTTCAGAGGAAAATCCATGTTCTAAATCCAAAGCAGGTGCGGAAATTCAAGGAAGCCTATTCTGACCTGCCAAAGAACGACTGGGTGGACGCCTTTGTGATTGCCGACCATCTCCGTTTCGGCAGAATCAACAGGGAGGTCTACATGGACGATTACCGCTACAAAGCCCTGCAAACCCTTACCAGAGCCAGATTTGATGTCATCCAAAACTTGACCCGGGAGAAGCAGCGGTTCGCCAACTACTTATTCCTCAAATGCTCCGGCATGGCCCAGGACAAAGACATTCAGAACACCAGCGCCACCACCATCGCACTCATGGAACACTTTGAAACCGTGGATGACTTGGCGAATGCCGACCTGGAGGAACTGACTGCCTTTATTACTGAAACAGGCCGTGGCAAATTTGCTGACCCGGATGCTACCGCCAAGGCAGTTCGGGCTGCAGCCAAAGGCTCCTATCGGCTGCCCAAAACAGTAAACGACACTGTAAACCAAGCAATGGCTGTTTCTATTGCCTCCATGCGCGCCTTGAAAGGGCAGGTCAAAGTATTAGATAAGGCCATTGAACAGCAGTTTGAAATCATTCCGAACACTTTGACCTCCATCCCCGGTATTGGCAAGGTCTACTCCGCCGGTATCATTGCTGAGATTGGTGATATCCACCGTTTTGATTCCCAAGCCTCGGTTGCCAAATACGCCGGCCTTGTCTGGAACAGGAGCCAGTCTGGCGACTTCGAGGCCGAACACTCCAGAATGATTAAATCCGGCAACCGCTATCTCCGCTACTACCTGCTGGAAGCCGCCAACTCCGTGAGAAGATGCGACTCCGAGTTCCGGCGTTACTATGACCTCAAATTCAAAGAGGTCAACAAGTACCAGCATAAACGCGCACTCGCTTTAACTGCCAGAAAACTGGTCCGGTTGGTCTTTCGGCTGCTAAAGGACAACCGCCTGTATATCCCGCCGGAGGGCTGAGAGCGCAGCTTGCCACTCTGACTCATAGGCCCTGTTTCAAAATTTCTCAGGGACAGGGCTTTGGTTGGTGTTGCCTTTTTGCTGTCTACACAGTGCTTTTTACTCTGTTTCGCTTAAAATTTTCTTGCATCACCTACTTGACTTCATACCATTGGACT
>JAETOP010000002.1 GCA_021771675.1 Oscillospiraceae bacterium
AATGTGTATTTCGCTTCCGACGGCGAGGCGGGAAAGTTCACTACAAACATTTTTGCCTACCCCACCACCTATGTGGTTGACCGCAACGGCAATATCGTGGGTGACCCCATCGTAGGCGCCATCACGGAAAAGAAGCAGGCGGAGACGCTGCAAAAGCTCATCGACCAGGCCCTTGCCGCCGATATGGGCTGACAAACGAATTTATCTTCTCAGAAAGGAGGGATACACCATGTATCGGAGAGTATTGCCGCTTCTGCTCACCGCAGTACTGCTGCTGAGCGGCTGCACTGCCGGGCAGAAAAATATGCCGCAGAAAACGGACGAGAAGGAAATGACCGGACAGCCCTCTGATATGTCCGGTTAAGGAAGCATGTATATGGATACCACGGAAAATGTCATATATCTGGCGGGCGGCTGCTTCTGGGGCATGGAACATCTGATGCAGTCCATCCCCGGCGTCATCGATGCCGAGAGCGGCTATGCCAACGGCACCTGCGAGGCGGACGCCGATTACAAGACCGTCTGCAAAGGGAACACCGGCTTCCGGGAGACCGTGCGGGTGGAGTATGACCCCGGACAGGTGAGTCTCGACGCCCTGCTGCTGGCCTACTTCTATGTGATCGACCCCACGGTGGAGAACCGGCAGGGCAACGACCGGGGCAGCCAGTATCAGACCGGTGTCTATTACACCAACGAAAGCGCGAAGGAGACGGTGGAGCGCATCGCGGAGATCGAGCGGGGACGCAGTGAAAAGTTCTTCGTGGAGATAGGCCCACTCAAGAACTATTACCCCGCCGAGGAGTACCACCAGAACTACCTCGAAAAGAACCCGAACGGTTACTGCCACATCCCGCACGCGGAGATGGAGCTGTTTTCCCGGCTGCGCATCGATCCGGGCGACTATCAGAAGCCCGCAGCGGAATCCATCCGGGACAAGCTGACGGCGGAGCAGTACCGTGTTACGCAGGAGAGCGGCACAGAGCGCGCTTTCACAGGCGAGTTCTGGGATAAGTTTGAAAAGGGCATCTATGTGGATGTCATCACCGGCGAGCCGCTCTTTTCCTCCACGGATAAGTACGAGAGCGGCTGCGGCTGGCCCGCCTTTACAAAGCCCATTGAGGGTCCTGCTGTGGTGGAGAAAGAGGATTTGAGCCACGGGATGCGTCGCACGGAGGTCAGAAGCCGTGCCGGAGATTCTCACCTTGGTCATGTGTTCACCGGCGATTCAGAGTCCCCCAATGGCGTGCGCTACTGCATCAACAGTGCGGCCCTGCGCTTTGTGCCTTACGCAAAGATGAAAGCAGAGGGTTACGGATATCTTCTGTATCTGTTCGAGGAATGAGTTCGCAAAATACAATGATATAATAAGCAGCGGCCCAATCATTATGAACCGGGATGCTGTCGTTTATGCTCATGTCGATTTATTCAAACAGGACGTTCAGCTTGCTGTTCAGAATCAGATTGGCATAAGCAAGCGGGTCGTTGTAGATCAGATAATCCAGCTCTGACCGCTGAAAGCGGTTATCGGCAACTTCGCTTTCAACGGCGGTGAAGTCAATGGAAATCTGGCTTCTATCGTCAAAAACCAATTCTACGCAGGCTGTGTCTATGTTGCATTGATAGGATATAAGTTTGCTCATGGTCATGCCTCCAAGATGATTTTTGAGGTGAATCAGGCGGTCAATTTCCGGGTGATTATTGGCGGGAATCATATCGAAATCTGCTGCAAATCATTCAAAACAAGTCGTTGCGAACGGTTAGTACGTATAAAATAGCTGGCTACAAAACGGCTACAAAATTCGCAAGGAACCTATGTACAGCCCGAAATACGTGGATTATTTGGACAAAAAGCGTATCGAGAGTGCATTTTATAACCCTAAATCAAAGCTCAAGGCTTGAGTGGGAATGATGGCGTAAATCTCAAAACCCGTTGCAGCGCAGTAGGTTTTGACGTTCCTGTGTGCCGAATGATAACGATTTGATAACGTTCCTCTTAAACGCAGATGTTTATTCTTGTTTGGGGTAACGGGTGGCTTACAGGTTGTTCTAAATAAAGAGCAATGGCTCTACTGACTTTTGTTACGAAGTCGGTAGAGCCATTTTCTTTTTTGTATGGCCTGCGGAATCAATCCGTTTCCTCGTTTATCCCGTTCGCAATCAGCGCATCAACCTCTTGTGAAGGAGTCACTTTTACCCAACCAGGCTTGTGGTCATATTCCGGGTACCGATACCTCCACTGGTCGTATTCTTCCTTGGTGATTTCCCCAGCTTCCAGTTTGGCAGCTTCCTTCTGCCAGCTGGTGAACATATCAAATAGGTTGAGATAATCGCTCCCTTTGCTCTTGTCCAGCCGCAGGCACAGTTCTCCATCAATTTCTCTGATTTTTAGACCATAGCGATCTTCCAAGGCAAAGAATGTGTGCATCAGCCCAATATAGCTGTCGATGTCCGGAAGATCAATCGCCTTGGGCGACACGTTCAAAACACTTGCCAGTTTTTCTGTAATCTCCGCTTTTGGGGTGCGGGTTTCAGATTCGTACTGCGCAAGACGAATATCCGCAGACCGCTCCGGAAAGCCCACCATCATGCCCAAATACTTCTGCGTCATCCCGCAAAGGTTTCGGAAGAAATGAATCCGTTCTCCAGTTGCCATATTCAGCATAACGGACTTGATTATACCGGATACACAGTTCTGCTGTCAATATATGCTGAAAATCAGAAAGAATAAAACCGTTTGATTGTTGATTTTTAACCCGGATGGTATTAAAATATAAGTGAATAGAAACCTCATGCTGTTCGGCCAATGCGCGTGGACAGCAGCGGATGTTATCGAATATTCGTAAGAAAAGAGGGCGAATTGTGGTTAAGGTATCCATTGTTGAAGATGAGAACGCAGCTGCGCAGATACTGAAAGAATATCTGGTGCGGTATTCCTCTGACCGAGGGACAGAATTTGATATTCATACCTATGAAAACGGCATGCAGTTCCTGATGAATTACGATATGAGCACCGACCTTGTTTTTATGGACATTGAACTGCCGAATCTGAATGGTATTGAAACGTCAGCCCGTCTGCGTGAGATCGACTCAGTTGTGGGATTGGTGTACGTTACCAATATGGCAAAATATGCCATCGAGGGATATGCGTATCATGCCATCGACTATCTGCTGAAGCCTCTGGTCTATCAGGCATTTCTGATAAAGATGGACAGGATCCTCAAATTTGTAAATAAAAACAGAAAGACTTCGTCGATTACGCTTGTCAGCCGTACAGGGCAGATTGTGCTGGAACTGAATAGTGTTTATTATGTAGAGGTCAGCGGACACGATGTTTTGTATCATACGGACAGGGGGTGCTTCAAGGTGTATGGTACGCTGAAGGAAGAATCGAAAAAGCTCCCGAAAGAGACGTTCATCCAGTGCAATAGCTGCTATGTTGTGAATCTGCGCCATATTTCCAAAATTGACGGAAATGAGCTGGTTGTCGGCGATGGCAGAATTGAAACCAGCCGTTCACGCCGGAAAAGCCTGCTGGAAGCCTTTAACCGATATCGTATGGGGAATTGATTATGGTATTACCAATATTGGGGACCTGTAGTTTTGTATGGAGTGTGGTAATCGGCGCTCTGCTGTGCGGACAAAATCTTCCGAAGCGCCGCGCGTTCTGGATTCGCTGTATATTGCTAAGTGTGATTGCATGCCCGATCTTCTATTTCTCTGATGTATGGATCCGTGCGCTGCCGATTCCTGCGGGGACCATACAGGCGTTTCGGTTGATGGAATGCCTGCTTCTGTTTATGATTACTGTAATTCTTGTTCTGCTGGTATTCCAATGCAAGGTTCAGGAAGCTATGTTCTGCGCTACGGTTGGCTACTGTATGGAGCATGTTGCCCACGAGATCTGTTCCGTCACGCAGATGCTGATGCCCATGCCGTTTCCTGTGGATACTGTATTCCTGATTCTGGTAACGGCGGTTTTCTACTATATCATGC
The DNA here is from genome assembly GCA_021771675.1 of Oscillospiraceae bacterium. Next base: position 3,994 of record JAETOP010000002.1, read on the forward strand.
ACAAATACGGGTTGAAACGCACCGATCCCGGAAAAATCGTGAAGGACAGCTCTATGCAGTTCGTTGCATTTTTCGCAACGACCCTAGCAGCAATTTTTTTCAATTCCATTGCGGGAAACCTCGCCGTGGAAAATGGAATGCACAGCATAAAGCTGTGCATTGATGCGCTTTCCATGCTGGCATGCGGCATGATCCTGTTTCTGGAATTCTATTTTTTGCAGTTCTGTGATAAAGCCCGTGAGCGGGATGTGCTGGCTTCCATCATCCGCCAGGAAACTGTGAATTACAACATGGAGAAGGCGGCAGTGGAGCTAATCAATATCAAATGTCACGATATGAAGCATCAGCTTTGTGTCATTGAAAGACAGATGGCGCAAGGTAATGCAGTTCAGGTGGACTTCGGAGATTTAAAGAAGGCGATCAATGCCTATGATACCGCCTTCCATACCGGCAACCGGGCACTTGATACCATGATTTCCATGAAGAGCATGATCTGCGAAGCGAAAAAGATTTCCTTTACTTGCCTGGCAGACGGCAGATTGCTGGATTTTCTCTCGGAATCGGATGTGTATTCCCTGATCGGAAATATCCTGGATAACGCCATCGAAGCCTGCGAAGCCATTCAGGAGGAAGACTGGCGCGTCGTGTCCCTAAATATCTACGAAACAAACGGAATCGTAGCCATTGATGCAATGAACTATTTTTACGGCACATTGGAAACCCGCAACGGACTTCCGGTGACCAACAAAGCCGACAAGGACTACCACGGATTCGGTATGCTGTCCATCAAGAAGCTGGTGGAAAAATACGATGGTTCCATGGAGATTTGCGTGGAAAACGGTGTATTCTCCCTGTGTATCTCCTTCTTCAGTCAGGCTGCACATGAAACAGTCTGATGCCTCAAGGGTTCCTCGTCAAGCCTTCCAATATGGCAATATATACATTTTATGACCCGTCATTTACCGATTATTCGGTTTCAATGACGGGTTATGTTGTTCTCAGGATTTTTCTGGAATTGTCTGTTATTATACTCCCGTACCAATTATAAAAAAGAGGAGGTTCCAGAAAAGAATGAAAACACGCAAACACACACTGAAGCGACTGATGGCTACTGCGCTGTCCGCCGCAATGCTGCTCTGTGTGCCTGTTCAGGCCATGGGCGAGAATGCAGGTGCCAAGTTCTATTCGGACTATGAGACGATGGACGGCGCTCTGAATGCTGCCTATGCTCTGAATGAACAGATTGCAGCAGAAGGCTACGTTCTGATTAAGAACGACAATAGCCTGCCCCTGGTAGCAAACTCCAAGATCAACCTGTTCACCGCTTCCAAAAGCACCGGCGTAGCCAATGAATTGGCAAGAGCCGGCTTCGAGGTAAACGATCTGTACGCACAGGCCGCAAATGACTTTGCCACGGATGAAAACGGTAAGGCTGTCGTTCCCGGCGGCGTGACCGGCTGCATCCCCACCGACAGCTACAGTGATGAACTGCTGACTGCTATGGGCAACTTCAGCGATACTGCTGTCGTTGTTTTCCAGCGTTCCGGCGGTGAGGGCAGCGACAACCGTCGTGAATCCTTCACTGTTTCCCCCACCCGTGAAGACATCGAGAGCGAAGAGTGGACTCCCGAAGGTATTCCCGGTCGTGAAAGTGATCCCTTCCAGCACTATCAGGAACTGGACGACAACGAGCGTGCTCTGCTGGCAATGCTGCAGGAGAATGATGCCATCCAGAACATCGTCGTCCTGCTGGACAGCACCTATGCCATGGAAGTCGGCTTCCTGAAGGATGCAAGCCTGTCCAAGGTCAGAAGCTGCATCTGGATGACTGGCAACGGCGCCAATGCCTATGCGCCTGTGGGTGACCTGCTGAGTGGTGCCATCAACCCCTCCGGCAGAACCCCCGATATCCTGCAGGCTGACTTCACCGCAGATCCTTCCTGGCAGAACTTCGCCTACAATCTGCTGAGCGGCTCCGGCTTTGATGCAGCTACCGGCGACCAGTACACCCTGGAGGATGGCATGCTATACAAGGATGCCTTTGATCTGGGTTACTACGGTGTAGAGTACCAGGAAGGTATCTACATCGGCTACCGCTACTATGAGACCCGCGGCTACACCGACGGTGAGGATTGGTATGCGGAATATGTCAACTATCCCTTCGGCTACGGCTTGAGCTATACCAACTTCGCTTGGGAAGTCGAGGCAGCCGGCGGTGAGCTGGCTCAGGACGGCGTTGTGACCGTCAACGTGAAGGTCACCAACACCGGCAGCGTTGCCGGTAAGGACGTTGTCCAGCTGTACTACGAGGCTCCCTACACCGTGGGCGGCATCGAGAAGTCCGTTGTGGAACTGGCTGACTTCGCAAAGACCGGTCTGCTGCAGCCTGGCCAGAGCGAGACTGTCACCCTGGTCGTCAATGCACGCGACATGGCATCTTATGATGCTTATGACGCAAATAACAATGGCTTCAAGGGCTATGAGCTGGATGGCGGTGTCTACAAGCTGTACGTTTCCAAGGATTCCCACTCCTGGGCTTCCGCAGAGACTGTCTGTATCGAGTGCACTGTTCCCGCTGATGGCTATCAGTATGCTACCGACGAAGCTACTGGCCACGAGATTGCCAACCGTTTCGATTACATCAATGAAGAACTGCAGGGTCAGACTCTGAGCCGTGCTGACTGGGATGGTACCTTCCCCACTCGCCCCTACTGGTTCGATGTTGAAGATGACTGCACCATCGATCCCTACTGGGCAGCCTGGTACCGCACGCAGCATGATGGCGAGGACTGGGACGAGAGCGATACCACGGTCGAGCCTGTGTACCTGAAGGAAGGCCCCGCCCGTCTGGTGAAAGACGAAGAGTGGCTTGCTCACTTCGAGATGCCTCTGACTGACAAGGACAACTCTCTGAACGGCGGCAATAACAATATGGTTATTGATCCCGCTTATGATGAGAACAATGCCCGCTACGGCGGAAAGGCTCCTTGGTACAGCGAAACCGCTCCCTCTTTCCGTGCTGATGCAGAAGCTTACTCCGCAGAGAACCCAGCCCCCATCCAGCTGGCCGACATGACCGGTGTTGCTTTCAATGATGCAAAATGGGACGAGTACCTGTCTCAGTTCACCGTGAAGGAAGCAGTCGCACAGCTGATTACTGCCTTTAACTTCATTCCCGATGACGCTATGGGTATCCCCAACTCCACCCACGGCGATGGTCCCTTTGGCATTCAGGAAGCATTTGCTCTGATCCGTTATCTGCAGCCCGGCGACATGATGGACAGCGATACCATTCTGAAGTGGTGCTCTCAGGTGACCGTCGGCGCATCCTTCAATAAGGATTTGGCTTACCAGTACGGTGTCATCAACGGTGACCTTGGTCTGTGGTACAAGTTCACCGGTTGGTATTCCCCCGGTGCAAATATCCACCGTACTCCCTTCTCCGGCAGAAACAACAACTATGTTTCCGAAGACCCCTTCCTGTCCGGTACTGTCGTTGCACAGATGTGCCGCGGCTGCCGTGAAAAGGGTATGATTACCTTCGTGAAGCACTTTGCCCTGAACGATCAGGAGACTCATCGCGACGTTACCGGTGTTGCTACCTGGGCAGACGAGCAGACCATGCGTCAGATCTACCTGAAGGTTTTTGAAATGGCTGTCAAGGAAGGCGGCACTCTGGGCATGATGACCTCCTTCAACCGAGTTGGCTTTGACTGGGCTGGTGCGTCCTACGAGCTACTGACCGAAATTCCACGGGATGAGTGGGGCTTTGAGGGCATCTACATCACGGACGCTGCCGGTACCGATCAGGCCGGCAACTACATGAACGCCAACATGATGCTCCGTGCAGGTCAGGATACCAGCCTGGACGGCGTTGCAGGCGGCTACTTCTGGCAGCAGGACGAAACCGGCATTCCCGCCCGCGTGACCGGCATCAGCTCCAACGAGGAGTCTCTGACGGACACCCACCTGACCGCTATTTATAACTGCCTGAAGCGTACCCAGTATATTCTGGCGAACAGCCCTGTGCTGCTGAACAACCACACCTATCACAATCCCGGTTATGACCAGAGTGAATTTGCAAAGGCAATTGATAACTCTGTTGATATGAAGTACTTTGGACCCGAGACTGCCGAGGCCATGGCGAAGATCAAAGTCTTCGAGGTCGAGGCAGGTCAGGAGGTTGCAATCTGCGTTGCCGATCCCGATCTGGCAGGTCAGGACTTCATCTACGTCCTGTATCAGGGTGACCTGTGCGGTCTGACTCTGAACCGTGCTACCGGCGAGATCACCGGCACCCTGTCTGCTGATGTTGCTCCCGGCAACCATCGCTTCACCATCGGTCTGTGCGATTCCGACATTGGCCAGGGAGAAGAGTGGACTGCAAGCGTTATCAACTACTTCTACCTGCAGGTCAAGTAATGAACTGAATCCTGAAAGCGGCCCAAATCCGCGCCCTGAAATATGGGCGCGGATGATTTCAAAATAGGGAGGCTTTGAGCCAATTCAATTGCCGATTGAATCAGAGCATCCCGCAGCATTGGAGGAAATGATTATGAAAAAACGCAGACTGTTTTGCCTGCTTTCTGTCCTTCTGTGCGTGAGCCTCAGCGCCTGTGCCTACAAAATCGAGACGAAAGAGCTGGCTGCTGGTAAGGTGGGTGTCGAATACAGCGACACCATTGCCGGGAAGGGCAAGGATATTTATTATGAGTTGGCTGCCGATTCCGCAGAGCTGCCCCTGGGCATGCTGCTGTATGATGACGGCGCCATCGAGGGTATTCCCGAAGAAGCCGGAGCATTTCACTTCTCCGCCGTGGCAGTTGACCTGAAGGATCGGGAGACCCGCGCAGACTTCACCATCGTGATTGCCAAGGGTGAGCTATCCTACTCCGCAAAGCCGCTGGACGATGCCGAAGCCGGCAAGCCCTATATCGTGAATGTTGCAAACGCAACCGGTATCAACGGTATTCGCTATGCGGCCAAGGATACTGCCCCCCTGCCTGAAGGCCTTTCCATCAGCGCAGAGGGCGAGATTTCCGGCATCCCTGCCGCCGAAGGTGACTACACCTTTACCATCGTTGCTTCAGCAAATGGCTGTGACGATGTGGAAGCAGAATTCCAGCTACATGTGGAGCCCGGCGAACCCGCTATGCCCACCGACCTGGGCAAGATCGTGTTTGAGGACTTCACTCTGCCCGTCGGCTATGTTGGCGAGGAATACAACGAAACCGTCCAGTATGCTTATGGTGTTCCCGATATCACCTACAAGGTCAAATACGTCGGCGGCAAGGGTCTGCCCAAGGGTCTGAAGTTCAACGACCTGGGTATGATCGCAGGGGTTCCGCAGGATTCCACCTCCGGCACGCTGAAGTTCACTGTCACTGCCAGCGCAGAGGGTTATAAGTCCGTGAAGGTCAACTGCTATCTGGATGTTCTCGACCAATATGTGGCAACCAACCGTTTTGAGGCAGAGCACATTGATGTCACCGGCCTGAAGGGTGCAGGCTACAGCGGCAGTGCAAGTGAGCTGGCTATGATCCAGAACTATCCCAATGCAAGCAATGGCAGAAGTCTGGGCTACCTGAACTGTGCATTACAATTCAGCTTCAACTTTACATCTGAGCTGGATACCACGGCAAAGCTGACTCTCGGCCTCGGCAGCGAGATGTGGGGCGACCTGACTCTGACCACCGATTCCTTTAAGGTTCTGGTCAACGGCGAAGAGCTCGCCTACGATCCATTCACCGTTCTGGAGATTGGCAGCGGACAGGACCGAGAGTTCCGACCTTATACGCTGTCCCCTGTCGTAAACCTGAAAGCCGGGGACAATACCATCACAATCCAGATTCTCGATTCTGTGGCAACCGCCGGTATCGGTACTGCTACCGCCCAGGGTCCCATGGTCGACTATCTGCAGATTGAAGAAGCAAACGGCGAAATCGGCTGGCGGCCCAGAGTAGCGAATACGAAGTAAGGAGGACAGCGCAAGATGAAAAAAATCGGCAGAATTTTGAGCTTTCCGTTTCAATATGCAAAAGCATGGACGGTTACCACCAGCATTGTGCTGGTGCTGATGACCGTGGTGAATTCCGTCATCCTGACGGTTCCTCTGGTTCGCAATACGATGAATACCGTATTTGGAGAAGAGCGCCGCATCCTGGTTTCCGGCGATCCTGACCAGGCCGTCTATTACGCGCTTTCCGAGGGCATCAACAGCAAGGAGGATGCTCTGGCCCAGGCAAATGCTCTGAATGAGCGGCTGTGCGAAGAGGGCTTTGTGCTGCTGAAGAACGAGGGAGCCCTGCCCCTTGCAGAAAATGCCAGGGTTTGTGTCTTCGGCATGAACTCTGTGGATCCTGTATACGGTGGGTCAGGCTCCAGTGCAAAAGACAACTCTCAGGGCATTGACATCTACAAGAGCCTGGATAACGCCGGTATCGCCTACAATGCCGACTTGCGGGCTTTCTACGAAGCCAAACTGAAGAGCGGCAAAGGCCGTACCTCCAAGCTGAACTTCGATACCGGCGTTTTGGAAGGTCTGGAAACCGGCGAGCTGGCCATGAGCGAATATGACAAGCCCGTCAGTGCCTATGCCGATGGCTATGCAGATGCTGCCCTGGTGGTCATCTCCCGCATTGGTGGCGAAGGCTACGACCTGCCCGTCACCATGAAGGGCGTTGCGGGCGCAGACCCCACGAATCACTATCTGGAACTGGATAACTACGAGAAAGCCCTGATTTCTGCCCTGACCGCAGAGGATTCCGGCTTCAAGAAGGTCATCCTGATTCTAAATTGCGCAACCAGCTTCGAACTGGGATTCCTGAACGATGGCACCTACTCCGATGCACTCTGCGGTGCACTGTGGGTTGGAACAACCGGAGGCACAGGTATGAACGCTCTGGGCAAAATCCTGAGCGGCGAGGTCAATCCCTCCGGCAGGCTGGTGGATACCTACGCTGCCGACTTCACTGCGGCCCCCAGCTTCCAGAATTTCGCCAATAACGCTGCCCCCAACGGCAACCGTTATCTGGTGGACGGTGCCTTGCAGAATGCTTACTTCATAGATTATGAAGAAGGTATCTACGTGGGCTACCGTTATTATGAGACCCGCGGCGCAGAGGATGAGGCTTGGTATCAGGAGAACGTGGTATTCCCCTTCGGCTATGGTCTGTCCTATACAACCTTCGACTGGAAGGTTACCCCCGGCATCAAGGACGGCGCTTCTATGCAGGATGGCGATACCCTGACCTTCACCGTGGATGTAACCAACACCGGTGACATGGCCGGAAAGGACGTTGTCGAGCTGTACTACACCGCTCCCTATACCATCGGCGGCATTGAGAAGTCCCATGTCGTGTTGGGTGCCTTTGCTAAGACGGAGATGATCCCCGCCGGTGAGACCCGCAGTGTGACCCTGACTCTGAACGTCAGCGACATGAAATCCTATGACTATTCCGATGCCAACTCCAACGGACATAAGGGCTATGAACTGGAGAGCGGCGATTACGTCATCCGCATTGCCAGAAATGCTCACGCCTATGAGGAAAACTTCACCTACAAGCTGTCCGAGACCGTGAACTACACCGCCGACACCGAGAATACCGGCGCCGAAGTGGAAAACCGCTTTGATTCCGTCAGCGACCACATCACCACCTATTTGTCCCGCTCCGACTGGTCCGGCACTTTCCCCACTACCCCAACCGAGGAAGACAGAACTGTCTCACAAGGGCTGATTGATTCCATGTCTGTGGGTGCTTACATCGGTGAAGGCACCAAGCAAGACCGCGGCAAGCCCTGGTACAGCTCCCGCAGACCCAGACCCAAGAGAGTCGAGCTTTCTTACAACGAGACCGAGGTTAAGCTGTACGATCTGATTGGCAAATCCTATGAGGATCCTCTGTGGGATCAGCTGCTGAACCAGTTGACTGACAACCAGATGCGCTACCTGGTGGGTACCGGTAACTTTAACACCGCAGCGATCGAGAATATTGACAAGCCCAAGACCATTGAACCGGATGGTCCGGCAGGCTATACCCAGTTCATGTCCGGCGTGGATTCCACCGCGGTAGTTTATGACACCGCTTTCTATTGCTCTGAGTGCATTGTCGGTGCTACCTGGAATGTGGAACTGGCAGAAGAGTTCGGACGCGCAGTCGGCGATGAGTCCCTCATCGGCAATGAGCGCGGCGACGGAAGAACCTACTCTGGCTGGTACGCACCTGCTGCAAATACTCACAGAAGTCCTTTCGGCGGCCGTAACTGGGAGTATTTCAGCGAGGACGGCTTCCTGGCTGGCAAGATGGCAGCGGGAATCGTGAAGGGTGCAAACTCCAAGGGCGTTTACACCTACATGAAGCACTTTGTCGTAAACGACCAGGAAACCGACCGTGATACCAATGGCCTGATTACCTGGGTGAACGAGCAGGCGCTGCGAGAGATCTACATGAGACCCTTTGAGATTGCAGTCAAAGAAGGTAACTGCCATGCCATCATGAGCTCCTTCAACCGCATCGGCACCGTATGGGCTGGCGGCTGCTATGAGCTGCTGACCGAGATCCTCCGTAACGAATGGGGTTTCTGCGGTGCAGTCATCACCGATTACGCCAATGCCTATATGAACCCGGATCAGATGATCCGTGCCGGCGGCGACCTGTGCCTGTTCCAGGATCAACAGCCCTCCGCCCGTGGAACTGCATCTCACTTCACCGCTCTGCGCAAGGCAGTCAAGAACATCCTGTATACTGTTGTCAATAGCAACGCCATGAATGGCATGGGTGCAGGCATCGTCTACCGCTATGCAATGCCATACTGGATGATCGTTCTGTTCTCCTTCGATGCAGTTCTCGCTGCCGCTTTTGCTGCATGGGGCTGCCGCACGTTCAAAAAAGGCAAGAAAAAAAGAGCAGCTTCCAAGTAACTGCTGTATCATTTCAAAGCAGTAATTTATTACACGATTTCTCCCCTCATTGACCTGAACGGCACTACTTATCTCGATTAACCATCACAAGCCTCCCTCCTAAGGGAGGGAGGCTCTGTCCAGATGCGAGAGTTGAAAATCTTCTGCTTTGTCATCTGAACAGAGCCATTAAAAAGGAGAATTTGTCATGAATGTTATGGAAAATATTGCAATGCTGACTTTGGAAGAAAAAGCCGCCCTCTTGCAGGGCTGGAGCACCTGGACCACCTGGGATGGCAGCAAGAAGGGAATCCCCTCCATTTTCCTGTCTGACGGCCCCCACGGGCTTCGCAAACAGGCGGGAGCTGGTGACCATCTGGGCCTGAACGCCTCGGTGCCCGCTACCTGTTTTCCTACTGCTGCCACCATGGCCAACTCCTGGGACGATTCGCTGGGCGAGGAGCTGGGAAGAGCCCTGGGCGAGGAGGCCGCAGCCAATGACGTTCATGTGGTTCTGGGTCCCGGCCTGAATATGAAGCGTTCTCCCCTGTGTGGACGGAATTTTGAGTATTTCTCCGAGGACCCCTATCTCGCCGGTAAAATGGGAGCCGCCTATGTCCGGGGGATTCAGTCCGCTGGTTCCGCTGCCTGTCCCAAGCACTTTGCCGTCAACTCTCAGGAACTGCGGCGGATGTGCATGGATTCGGTTTTGGACGAGCGCACCCTGCGGGAAATCTATCTCACCGCCTTTGAGATGGCAGTGCAGGAGGGCGGTGCAAAGGCCATCATGTCTAGCTACAACATGGTCAACGGCACCTACGCCAACGAAAACGCCCACCTGCTGATGGAGATTCTCCGGAACGAATGGGGCTTTGACGGCATGGTGGTCACCGACTGGGGCGGGGATAACGACCATACCGCAGGTGTAAAGGCCGGTTCCAATCTGGTGATGCCCGCCCCCGGCCCGGACTGCGCCATTGGCCTTGTGAAGGCGGTGCAGGAGGGTAGAATTTCCGAAAAGGTGCTGGACAAGCGGGTAGGAGAGCTGCTGGAACAGGTTTTCTCCCTTACCGAATCCGTGGCTGCCGCAAAAAAGAGCTTCGATGTGGATGTTCACCACGAAATCGCGGAAAAATGCGCCGCAGGCTCCATCGTCCTGCTGGACAACGACGGCATTCTCCCGTTGAAAAAGGAAACCAAAACCGCAATCATCGGCGACTTTGCCAAAGCACCCCGGTACCAGGGCGCAGGCTCCAGTCAGGTCAACCCCACTAAGCTGGACAATCTCTATGACTGCCTAGCTTCTGCTGGGGTGACCATTGCAGGCTATGCCCAGGGCTTTGACCGGAAAAATCCCCAGCCAAATCCGGGGATGATTGGGGAAGCGGTTCAAATTGCAAGGGGAGCGGAAGTGGTTCTGCTCTGCGTGGGTCTGGACGAAATTCTGGAATCCGAAGGCATGGATCGGCTGCACATGGAGCTCTCCCAGAGTCAGCAGGCTCTGATTGATGCAGTGTTCAACGTCAACAAAAACATCATTCTGGTGCTCTCTGGCGGCGCTCCCTTCATCATGCCGGAAAGAGACAAGTATCGTGCCGCCATCCACGGGTATCTCGGCGGTCAGGCCGGTGCCTCTGCCATGGCTAAGGCGCTGCTGGGCGAAATCAACCCCTCCGGCAAGCTGAACGAGACCTGGCCATTGAAGTTGGAGGACAACCCTTCCTATCCTTACTTCCCCAGTAAAGGGCGCACCGCTGAACACCGGGAAGGGCTGTACATCGGCTATCGCTATTACGATACCGCAAAGATAAACGTGCGCTATCCCTTTGGCTACGGTCTGAGCTACACCACTTTCCTCTATTCCGATATTTACGCAGACCAGAACCGTGCGACCTTTACCCTCACGAACATTGGCTCCCGGGATGGTGCGGAGATTGCCCAGGTGTACGTTTCCTGCAAGAACGGTAAGGTCTTCCGTCCCAAAAAGGAATTGAAAGGCTTCACCAAGGTGTTCCTGAAAGCGGGAGAGCGCAAAGAGGTGACGGTAACTCTGGATGACAAAGCCTTCCGTTACTTCAATGTCAAGACCAACCGCTGGGAAGTGGAGACTGCCGACTATGAGATCAGTGTGGGTGCCAGCGTTGAAGACATTCGTTTGACCAAAGAAATCCACATTGTCGGTACCAACGCTCCAATCCCTTACGAAGCGATGCCCAGCTATGAAAGCGGAAAAATCATGTCTGTGTCCGATGAAGAATTTACCGCCCTGTTGAGTCACCCAATCCCGGATGGCAGTTGGAGCGGCGAACTGACCAGGAACGATGCCATCTGCCAGCTCTACTACGCCAAAACCGGCATTGCCCGTTTCGCTTACAAAATCCTGACCCACCTGAAAAACAAGTCTGAGGCCAAGGGAAAGCCCGATTTGAATATCCTGTTCATCTACAACATGCCCTTCCGTGCCGTGGGTAAAATGTCCGGCGGCATGGTCAGCGACAAGATGGTGGACGATATTGTTTTCCTGGTCAACGGTCACTTCTTCCGCGGTCTGTGCCGCCTGGTTGTGGACTTCTTCCGCAACCTCAGTGCCAATAGCAGCTTTACAAAGAAACTGGAGAAATAGAACAAAACGGAGAAAGAAGATGCACTACGATTATCTGGTAGTGGGCGCAGGGCTGTTCGGTGCAGCTTTTGCCCAACGGATGCACGAAGCTGGAAAATCCGTCCTTGTCATTGAAAAGCGAAATCATATTGCCGGCAATGTATACACCGAGGAAGTGGAAGGTATTCAGGTTCACCGCTACTGAGCCCATATCTTCCACACGGACAGTCCCAAGGCATGGGATTATGTGAATCGATTTTCCGAATTCAACCGCTATACCAATTCCCCCATCGCCAATTACAATGGTGAGCTTTACTCCCTGCCCTTCAATATGTATACCTTCCATCAGATGTGGGGCGTGAATACCCCAAAAGAGGCGGTGAAGATCATCACCTCCCAGCGGCATGACAGCGGTATCCTGGCTCCCAAGAATCTGGAAGAACAGGCCATCTCCTTGGTAGGTACGGATATTTACGAGAAGCTCATCAAGGGATACACGGAAAAGCAGTGGGGCCGCCCCTGCCGGGAATTGCCATCGTTTATCATCCGCCGCCTGCCGGTGCGCATACCTACGACAACAATTACTTCACCTCCCGATACCAGGGCATCCCCGTTGGCGGTTACACCAGGATGGTCGAAAAGATGCTCTATGGAATCGAAGTTCGGCTGAATGCAGACTATCTGGGAAACAAAGCCCATTGGGACACTCTGGCGGATAAAATTGTCTACACCGGTCCCATCGATGCCTATTTCGGCTTCCAGTTTGGCCAGCTGTCTTACCGTTCCGTCCGCTTTGAGACGGAGGTGCTGGACATGCCCAATTATCAGGGCAACGCCGTGGTGAACTACACCGACCGGGAGACCCCCTATACCAGAATCATCGAGCACAAGCATTTTGAGTTTGGAACCCAGCCCAAAACCGTGATTTCCAGAGAATACAGTCAGGAGTGGCAGCCGGGGATGGAACCCTACTATCCCATCAACGATGAAAAAAACACCGCTTTCTATGAGCGATACCGTGCTCTGGCCGAAAGGGAAGAGAAAACCCTCTTCGGCGGGCGGCTGGGCCAGTACCGGTACTACGATATGGACGCTGTGGTGCTTTCCGCCCTGGAACTGGCAGAAAAAGAGAAAGAAGGAACGCTATGAAGCTGCTGACTGTGACCATTCCCTGCTACAATTCCCAGGATTATATGGAAAAGTGCATCAAAAGCCTGCTTCCCGGCGGGAACCGGGTACAAATCATCATCATTGACGACGGCTCCAAGGATGCCACCGGGGAAATCGCTGACCGGTATGCAAAAGAATATCCCCACATCATCACTGTGGTCCACCAGGAAAATGGCGGCCACGGAGAGGGCATCAACCAGGGTATTGAATACGCCCAGGGAAAATACTTCAAGGTGGTGGACAGTGACGACTGGGTCAGCGGGGACTATATGCGGTTCCTGGACACTCTGGAGCAGTGCGAGAAAAGCGGTGGGGTGGATTTATTCACCACCAACTACTATTACGAACACGCCGACGGCAAGGGCAATCGCTCCATTTGTTATGCCAATGCTATGCCGGAGCACCGGATTTTCGACTGGTCGGAAACCAAGGCATTCAAGCTGCATCAGCTGCTTACCATCCACAGCTGCACTTTCCGCACGGAGCTCCTTCGCTGCCACACCAAGGTGTTGCCCAAGCACATTTTCTACGAGGATAATTTGATGGTCTACCAGGCCCTGCCCTTCGTCAAGCGAATGTACTATCTCAACGCAGACCTGTACCGCTACTACATCGGCAGAGACGGTCAGTCCGTCCAAAGAGATGTGATGACCCGCCGGTATCAGCATCAGCTCATTGTTACCCAGAAATGCTTTGAGGCGGCACACCTGGACGAGATTCGGGAAAAAAAGCAACTGAACTATCTGAAGCATGAGCTGTTTATGATGTTTGGCATCTCCGTACTCTATTCCCGGCTGAACAAGACGGAGGAGGCGGAAGAAAACCTGAACAAGATGTGGGATAGCTGCTACGCCTTTGACCCCAAATGGGCAGAGCATTTCCAAAAGCACACCCCCCTGCGGCTGATCTGCCTGCCGGGGCGAGTGGGACGGAACCTGTCCAGCACTGTATACACTGCCGCCAACAAGGTTGTGCGGTTTAATTAAGAGGAGGAAAACCATGAATTATCTGAAAAACTGGTGGGGTAGCTTCGCCGAAACCCATCCGTCATTGTCCCAGTGGGTCAGGGAGGGCGGCCTGTTCGTCATCGTCAGTAATGCCATCACGGTATTCAAGTACCTGCTGCTGACCTTCCTGCCCGCAGCCTTCGCCTTTTTGGGCAGCCGGGACTTCGGTTTCCCTGGCATTGACCTGAACCTCTTCGGCATCGAGTTCAAATGGTACATCATCGGCTACGGTGCTGAGCAGGGCGGCATTGCCTATTTCACCGCCTACATGATCGCCATGTTCATCGGTGAGGTCATCAATTTCTTTATTCAGAGAAGCTGGGTGTTCCGCTCCAAGGGCAACATTCTCCGACAGGGAATGTGGTACCTGCTGGCCTTCTGCGTGGTTACCTGCATGGTCAACTCCATCAACTGTATCTGGGCCGCTGTGGCCGGTCACTTCGTAGCCCCCTGGCTGTACAACATTGGCACTACCGTCCTCAACGGCGGTGTATCTATGGTGGTTTTCTTCATCGTGAACAAGATCGTGTTCAGTGAGAAGAAAGCCTAACAAGGTGCCTTTCGCATTCCAAACTGTGCGCCCGGTGAGCGCACGTTCTATAGGGTGAAAAACCCGAATCCGCCCGGTAGCGGGAAGGGTTAGCCAAAGGCAAGGGTGTCCGTCGTGAGGTGGAATCTGAAGAAAGCCGGATTTTAGGGGTTGAAAGGTCCCCTAATGGGCAAACCTCTGGCCTGATGTACAGAAATCGCATATTAGGCCGTAAGCGAGGGTAAGTTTGCATCACAAAACAAAGCCCAATAGCTACACGGAATCGCTTTACGGTAAATGCGGCAGGTAAAGAGGGAAAGAACGTGTGAGTACCCGGGGAGGTCTTGCGGACGCATTTGGAAAAAATGCGCAGTAACAACGAACCGCAAGAAGCCAGCAGAGGCCATAGTATCAATGATAGCAGGATAAGCATTGCGGCGCAAATGATACGGGAGTGATGATTTCAATAGCCGGCAGAAGCGACCGGGAGGAGTACTCAACGGGCGAAGAAAATCGGTATTGACACAACGGATTTGCGAACGGTATAATGTGCCAAACAGCGGCGGGGAAAATAAAGAAACCGCCGCGGGGAGGATAAGATATGCGGTTTTCATTGAGCAGCTGCAAATGGAGGCTCAAGGGCACGGAGCGGTATGTGCCGATTCAAGGAGATACCATGGAGACGGGCAGAGCCATGAAGGGGCTCACGCCATGGATTGACTGTCAGGTGCCCGGCGGAGTTGCTTTGGCGCTGTACCGTGCGGGATGGATTGAGCATCCCTATTTTGGGATGAACAGTCTGAAAGCGGAATGGATCGAGCATCGCTGGTGGATGTATGAAACAACCTTTCGCAAACCGATGCTGGAGGGAACACGTTTTTCTCTGGTATTCCACGGTGTGGACTACGATGCGCTGATTTATCTGAACAACCAGTTCCTCGGGGAGCATGTGGGCATGTATGACGCCTTTTCCTTTGACATCACGGACACCTTCCTGGAAGCGGAAACCCTTAAATTGGTGGTGATCCTCAAGGATGCGCCGGATGAAATGGGCCAGGTGGGCTATACCAGCGAAACACAGACCCAGAAGAGCCGCTTCAACTACAAATGGGATTTTGGAACCCGTCTGGTAAACCTGGGAATCTGGAAGGATGTGGAAATCATAGCGGAAGAGGCGTGCGCCCTGAGGGATTTGCATGTCAGAACCGATGTTACCGACGAAGGGGCAGGACAGGTTATCGCCTCCGGAGCTGTTGAGGGCAGGGGGGAGGATCTGGAGGTTCGGCTGGAGGTGCGCCTTGACCAGGAGCTGTGCGCGGCGGCCCGGCTTCCTGTGGAAAATGGACGCTTTTGTGGTATGGCAGAGATCCCCCGGCCGGAACTGTGGTGGCCCAACGGCGCAGGGGCACAGCCGCTGTATGATGTGAGGCTGGTGCTTCATTCGGCGGATCGGAGACTGGATACCGCAGACTTTCGGCAGGGTATCCGCCGGCTGCGCTTTGTGCCCAATGAGAATTCCCCCGCCGATGCGCTGCCATACACCTATGAGATCAATGGGAAACGGATTTACATTAAGGGTGTCAACATGACCCCGCTGGATCATATTTACGGGGATATTCCGGAGGAACGCTACGCTGCCACCCTGCGGGCAGCAGCGGCGATGAATGTGAATATGATCCGTGTCTGGGGCGGCGGCATTTTTGAGAAGGAGTGCTTCTACAATCTTTGCGATGAGCTGGGCATTCTGGTATGGCAGGAATTCATCCAGTCCAGCTCCGGCATCGATAACATTCCTTCTGTGAAGCCGGAGTTTTTGCGGTTGTTGGAGAAATCCTCCCGCTATGCCGCCTCCACCCTCCGGAATTATACCAGTCTGGCTGCCTGGAGCGGCGGCAACGAGCTGATGAAGAACAAGTCCGATCCCGTGGGCTATGACCATCCCAACATTGCCCTGCTGAAAAGGATTGTCGAAGAAACCAATCCGGAGCACTTCTTCTACCCCACCTCCGCCTCCGGCCCCAGCTTCCGTCAGGCCGACACACCGGGCATCAGTCACGATGTCCATGGGGAATGGGAGTACGCGGGCAATCCAAAGCACTATGAGAAATATGGCAATGCGGATCATCTGTTCAACAGTGAGTTCGGAAGCTCCGGCGTCAGCGGCACCAGAACGGCGATGCGGGTGCTCCCGGAGAAATCCTGGGTGCCTGTCAGCGTTGCCGAAAACGCAGACTGGCGCTTCCGGGGCGACTGGTGGTGCAGCTTCGACCGGGACACCCAGATTTTTGGACAGCTAAAGGATTTGCCGGAGTTTGTCTCCGCCAGTCAGTGGATTCAGGCAGAGTCTATCCGATTTATGGTGGAGGCAAACCGTCGCCGGGCGTTCCACAGCAGTGGCAGCCTGATCTGGCAGTTCAATGAACCCTGGCCCAATATTACCTGCACCTGCCTGTACACCTATTATGATGAGGCGAAGATGGGATATTTTTGGGCGAAGGACGCATTCAGGCCCTTCCATGTCAGCCTGGACTATCGAACCCTGAATCCTATGGGAGAATTTGTGGGATCCCTGTGGCTGAGCCGCGACGACTGCACTGCGGGGGAGACGGCAGTACTTCACTGGGAAGCGCTGGCGATGGATGGCCGGGTGCTGTTCTGCGGCACCGGGGAGATGGCTTTGCCCGGTGTTCACAGCACCAGGTGTATGGATTTGAGATTCCCGGTTCCTCATGAGACGGTATACGCCCTGCGAGTTTCCGCCCGGTGCGGTGAACAGCGGGACAGCAGCATCTATTTCTTCTCCACGGAGGAGACGAATATCTACCGCCCCTATCTTCAGCTGCCAGCTCCGGAGTTGAAAACGGAGAAAATTGAGGAATCACCGGGAGTGGAAACCTGGCGGGTCACGAACCAGGGCGCTTCGGCGGCGCTGCATATCCACTGCCTGGAACGCAGCGATCAGTGGCTGACGCTGCCTGAGGAGGATTTCTTCACTTTGTTCCCCGGTGAGAGCCGCACTGTATCCGTTTCCTTCCGGGAACGGTTCCGCTATGGCTTTGATGAGTATGCGGATGTGAGAGCGGAGGGGAAGCCCGATGTGGTGTTCATCCCCTTTCCGCTGAAGCAAATGCTTCCCTGAGCCGCCGGACAAAGGGCCAAAGCAATCAACACAGTTTCAACCCCTGGCAGTTCTTCATGGGCTGCCAGGGACTTTTTTATTGTGCAAGTCGGTGAAAAACAGGACGCTGAAATTGTGTTATTAAACAAAGTTTAATAAGCGTCTTGACATTTCAAACGCTATGGTTTATTATGTTTTTACACAGAAGGACAGCCAATAATCAGCGGTTATTCAACGATACGACGAAGAACTAAGGAGGACGGACATGAACATCAAGAGAAGAGCAAGAGCGGCGTATCTATATCTACTTCCATTTTTTATAGTTTTTTTAATTTTTAAACTCTACCCAATCATCTACACGTTTATTCTCAGCTTCTGCAACATGGACCTGCTGTCCGGCGACCTGACCTTCGTAAAGCTTGCCAATTACAAACGAGTGCTCACATCGCCGTTCTTCTTCCGCTCCATCGGCAATACGCTGCTGATCTGGATCATGTCCATCATTCCCCAGTTGACCCTGGCGTTTTTCCTGGCGATGCTGATGAGCAACAAGTGGCTGCGGGGCAGAGCAATCTTCCGCAATGTTTACTTCTTCCCCAATCTGGTTACCTCCGTCACCATCGGCCTGCTGTTTGGTGCGCTGTTCAGCTACCCCGGCGGCGCCATCAACAGCATTATCACCACCCTGGGACTGGAAGCGGTTGACTTTCAGAACCATCCCATGCTGGCCCGTATGGTCATTGCCATTGCCATCTGCTGGAAGAATTTTGGCTTCAACATCATCTACTTCACAGCCGGCATCAACTCCATCTCTGACGAGGTTCTGGAGGCGGCAAAGATCGACGGTGCGAATGCCTGGCAGACGACCCTGAAAGTGACAATGCCCCTGATGCGTCCGATTCTGGTTTATGTGATGGTTACCTCCATCATCGGTGGACTTCAGATGTTCGATGAGTCCAAGCTGGTATTCACCAGTGTGCCCGGAGATGCCACCACAACCATGATTAAGTACATGTATGATTCTGCGTTTGTCCGTTCTCAGTTTGGCTACGGCGCTGCCTGTGCCTATGTTATCTTTGTGATCATCATGGTTTTCAGTGCGATTTCCATGTACATCACCCGGGAGAAGAAGGGGTAAGAGATGATGACAACGAATGCACGCAATTCCGTATCCAGCATCCTGTTCAGACGGAACCTGCTCCGTACCCTGGCGAATCTGTTCTGCCTGGTCATTGCGATTGTAGCGTTTTATCCGTTCTTTGTGATGGTGATCTCTGCCAGCCATGACAATTTTAACATCATGTCAAAGATCAACATCCTGCCGGGCCACAATCTTGCAGCCAACTATGAACGTCTGACCCGGAATATTAACATCTTCAACGGCATTAAGAACAGCCTCTTCCTGGCTGTCAGCGTCACGGTGATTGAAACTTATTTTACCGTTATGGCGGGCTATGCGTTTGCCAAATTCCACTTCAAAATGCGCAATTTCCTGTTTGGCGTCGTCCTGGTGTTTATGATGCTGCCCGGTCAGATCGGAATCATCGGCTTTTTCAAGGAAGTTCAGGCGCTGCACCTGATGAACAGCTACATTCCGCTGATCATTCCTTCCATTGCCAACTGCTTCGCAGTATTCTTCTACAAGCAGTACATGGATACCAGCCTTCCCACGGAGCTGATAGAAGCGGCGATCATTGACGGCTGCCGGGAGATTGAAATCTTCCACCGCCTGGTGCTCCCTCTGATGAAGCCTGCCATGGTGACACAGGCGGTGCTGACCTTCATCGGTACCTGGAACAGCTACCTGAATCCCCTGATTCTGCTGAATGATAAGAGCAAATTCACACTGACCCTTTTGATTGCCACTGTCCGTGATGCAACCCATGCGGACTACGGTGCGCAATACCTGGGGATGGTTATTTCCATCATTCCCACCATCATCATCTATTGCTTCGGCTCCAAGACCATTATGGAAAAGATCACCCTTGGCGCCGCAGTGAAGGGATGAGTAACCAGTTCATTAAGAGACCGTCTCTCTGGGGATGGAATCTTGTGAAATAGAAACGGATGATTAAAGAATGGAGGACATCAAAATGAAAAAAGCGTTTTCCCTGCTGCTCGTTTTTGCAATGGTTCTGAGTTTCGCCGTCTGCGGCACTCATGCCAACGCAGAAGCCAACACCGAACTGACCGGCACCCTGACCTACTGGACCTACACCGACAATGCCTATCAGCTGACCAACGAATTTGCCAAGAAGTATCCCAATGTTACCGTGGACGTTCAGGTCTTTGGCGGCGATGAGTACAAGACCAAGATCATCACCGCCCTGCAGGACGGCACCAATGTTCCCGACATGTTCGACCTGGAAGAGGGCTATGTCTATGAGTTCCTGGACAGCAGCCTGATTGCCGATCTGTCCTACATCGGAATCGAAGAGCTGACCGCCAACTACTATGGCTATCAGATCGCCTCTATGAAGGACTCCTCCGGCAACTTCAAGTGCCTGACTTTCATGTCCAACCCCGTTCTGTTCTGGTATCTGCGTGACGCCTGCGAGAAGTGGCTGGGCACCTCCGATCCTGCCGAGATTTCCGCCATGATTACCTGCTGGGATGACATGCTCCAACTGCAGAAGAAGGTTTGGGAAGACTCCAACGGCGAAGTCGCTGTCTTTGGCACCATCGGCGAAATGCCCAAGGTTTCCGCTTTCTCCTTCGATCCCCTGGTTCAGAACGGCGAGTTGGTCATCACCCAGGACTGGATTGACCTGATCGACGAAATCAGAAACTTCTACGACTCCGGCGTTGATCCCGAGTACGGTTCCTGGTCCGGCGAATGGGCAACCGCATGGAACTCTGGCAAGCTGCTGTTCCGTACCATGCCCTCCTGGGACTTTTTCACCGACTGGTCTGTCAACGAAGGCAACGTTGGTGTTGCCGTGCCCTTCAAGGCTTCCTTTGAAGGCCAGACATGCCTGTGCGTCTACAACAAATCCCCCAACAAGGAACTGGCCGGCGAATTCCTGAAGTTTATTGCTTCCGATGAGTTCCAGATTGCCAATATGGAGAACAACAACCAGGTTCCCGCTTCCAGAACCGCAATTGCCGCCATGGCTGAGACCAACAGCGATCCCAAATTCGGCGGTCAGAATCTGATTGCTACCTTCGGCGAGGTTCTGGAGAATGTTGAGTCCATCACTCCCGACAAGTACACCAGAAGCGTCCAGAACCTGTTCCAGAAAACCGTTACCAACGGTGTTAAGTCCGGCGAGGACAACGACACCATCCTGTCTAATTTCAAGGCTGCTTTGGCAGACCAGTACCCCGAGGTTGTGATTAAGTAAATCAGTAAAGTATATCCGGAGGGGAGTGGATTCTCTCCGGATATACTAATTTATGTAATCCTGCTGAAATGGCACGGAAAAACAGCCCATTCATCCAGGATAAACCGTAATACATATTTCTTACAATTTTTAAAAAATTTTAAAGAAGATAAAAAATCCTATACCCGGACTTGCGGAAATGTGGTATCATATTATTTGGAAAAATTTGGATGTTTAAAGATTTTCGCGGGGACAAATCTGCTTGTGAGCCGCTTTCTTGAACAGGACTTGCGCAGAAACGGAAATCTGCGAGAAATGATACTCTGACATCGGGGGGATATCCATGGAAATAAATCAAATTCAGTTAAAAAACATCAACAGGCGATCGGTTCTAAACTATATACGAAAAAATCAAACGGCAACAAAGGCCGGTGTGGCGGCTGCCACAGGGCTTACCTTTGCGGCAATTAAGAAAATACTGGACGAGCTGGAGGCTATGAAGCTGGTTCGATTTTCCAGGATCGAGAAAAACACCGTGGGCCGCAACTCGGTCATGTATGAGATCAATGCGGACTACGGACATATTATTTCTGTTTACGTAAATCGAAAAGCAATTCACGTTGCTGTCGTCAATCTGGGGGGAAATGTTGTCAGTAAGCAGAAGCTTCCCATGGAAAACAGAGAGCTGACACAGCAGGAACTGATTGAGATGATTTTGCAGTCCGTCCGCGAGGTAAAGCAGGAAGCCCGGATTGCTGAAGATAAATACATCGGTGTGGGAATTGGCGTACCCGGCCCAATCGACTTGGAGCATGGCTTGATTTTAACACCGCCCAATATGCCTGTGCTGCGCTATCTTCCCATGCGGGAAATCATGGAGGCGAAGCTGGGGCTGCCGGTGTATCTCCACAAGGATACCAATGTGCTGGCCCTGGGCGAATACTGGCATGGCGCCTACCACACGGAAAACACCTTGGTCTATCTGGATATTGATATGGGCGTTGGCAGCGGCCTGATTCTGGATGGAAACATCCACATCGGCGCCGAGGGTAAGGCCGGAGAGTACGGTCATGTGGTCATCGATCCCAATGGCCCGCTGTGCAAATGCGGAAATCACGGCTGCCTGGAGGCCATGGGCTCCGGACTGGCCATCCTTCGGGATTTCCGGCAGCAGCTGGAATCCATGCCCCAGCATCCCCTCTATGAAGAAAGAGACAGGCTTAAAATTGACAATGTGATTCAGGCGGTTCGGGATAATGACATGACCGCAATTTCCATTGTCAACAAGGCGGCCTATCATGTGGGAATCGGTGTAGCCAATCTGGTCAATTTCCTGGATCCAGAGGTGGTGGTGCTGGGCGGCCTGTGCATTCGCAATTTCCGGGGGATGTTTGACATTATTTCCAGCGTGGCCCGGGGAAAAATTATGAAGAACAACACATCAAATAACATTGCCCGTTCTGAGCTGGGTATGGATGCCGGCGTAGTGGGCTGCGCCGAAGTGGTGATCGACCACTTCTTCCAGAACACTGTGAACGAGCTGTGGGCGAAAAATCAGGAGTAAAAATCATGATTCTGAATCCTACTGCATTTTATAACTGCCATGTGAGCCTGGAAGAACAGAATGCCGTTGTCCTCTGCCGCATTTCCGTGGAGAATCCCGGAGCGCCGCAGCAGCGCACGGAGCTCAACCAGGACTTCCAGACGGATGAATCCTCTGTGCTGGCGTGGTTTTCCCTGCCTGCCCCGGAGGCGGCGGAGGGGATTGTGTCAATCTACCAGCACAAAAGCTGGTGGATTCGCCCTGCGTTCCCGGAAAACTTTTCCGGGGTTCCCAGCCGCACCCAGCTTCTGCTTTGGAAGCGTGGCAAACAGTATTATGGGTTGCTTGCGGTATGTTCGGTCTGCTTCCGTGGAGATATTAGCGCAGAGGACGGGGAAATCCGGGTGTCCGTTTCTGCCAACGGTTGTGCGGGAAGTGATTTGGATGCCGTGGTGTGCTGCGCTGCGGCCGGGGAAGACCCCTACCGCATGGTGGAGGATATGGTAACCGCGGCGCTGAAAAGCCAGGGAAGAACCCACGCCCTGCGGAAGAACAAGCAGTTCCCCGCAATGTTTGACCGTTTCGGCTGGTGTACCTGGGATGCGTTTTACCATAAGGTGAATGAAAAAGACATTCTGGCAAAGCTGGAGGAATTTAAGCAGAGAAATGTACCAGTCAGCTGGCTTTTGATTGACGATGGCTGGTCGGATGCGGACTATGAAACCCGAAAGCTGAATTCTCTGGGCGCTGATCGGGAGAAGTTTCCGGAGGGCGTGGGACACACCGCCCGGATCGCCAAGGAAGTGTACGGCCTGCGGCAGGTCGGCGTCTGGCACGCCCTGATGGGATATTGGACGGGATTGAACCCGGGCACAGAGCTGTTCCGTCAGTGGGAGCCTCAGCTGATGCGCCGGAACGGATGTGACGATGTCCTCCGTCCGGAAGCATCGGTGGTCTTTGACTTCATGAATCAGTGGCATTCCCGGCTGTCCCAGCAGGAGCACATGGATTTTATCAAGGTCGATGGTCAGGGAAGCGCTTCCATCTATTACAAGGGCAAGGCGGATTACAGCCACACGGCGGACTACCTGCGTTCGCTGGAACGCTCTGCCGACAAAAACTTCCACGGCAACCTGATCAACTGCATGGGCATGGCGCCCCAGTGCATGTGGCTGCGGGAAAATGCCTCCCTGTCACGCAGCAGTGATGATTTCGTACCGGAGGTTCCCCACGGATTCCGGGAACACATCCTGCAAAACAGCTTCAATTCCCTGTTGCAGGGCCAGTTCTACTGGGGAGACTGGGATATGTTCTGGAGCGATCATGTGGAGAATTTCCAGAATTCCGTGGCTCGCAGCGTCAGCGGCGGCCCGGTTTATTGCAGCGACCGGCTGGGCAGGACGAACCCGGACAGCATTCTTCCCCTGCTGAACCACGACGGCACCGTGATCCGCTGTGAACAGGTGGGCCTTCCCACAATGGACTGCCTTCTGGCGGACCCGCTGAAACGGGAAGGGCTTTTCAAAATCTATAATACCTATGCCCATGGCTATGCCGTGGCGGTGTTCAATATCGCTTCTCCTGAGCATACCGTAACCGACAGCCTGAAAATGGAGCATATTCCCGGGCTGGCGGGAGATACCTGGATGGTTTACCGCTATTTTGCAAAGACGCTGGAGCAGCTGAATGACCGGGTCACCATGACTCTGGAACCCAATGAGGTGGAGCATCTTCTGCTGGTGCGGAAGCAGCCCTGGGGTCAGTTCCTTGGGAACCCGGAAAAATACATCTGTACCGCCGCTGTTTTGGAGCAGAGAGCCACCGCCGATTACCTTGTGGGCAGGCTTGCCCCTGCTTCCCGGGTTCTGTTCCGGGCAGACAGCGCCCCGGTAAGTGTGCGGGTTAACGGCCGGCTGGCGGACTATGAACATAAAAACGGCTATTATGAAATTACCTGCCAGGAAAAAGAAGAGCTGAACATTGAGGTGCGGTTCTGAAGGAGTCAGAAATGTCTGTAATTGGTATTGATATTGGCACCACCTCCATCTGCGCCCTGCTCATGGAGCCGTCAGGTGTAACCGGGCTCAAAAAGAGGAACCATGACTTTCTGGATGATTCGGTTTACAGCCAGAATCCGGAGGAAACCGTCTCTATGGTTCTGGAGCTGGTGGATTCCCTCTGGAATGATCAGGTGACGGATATTGCCATTTCCAGCCAGATGCACGGAATCCTCTTCACAGACGAGGCCGGCAGGGCGGTCACGGACTTTTATACATGGAAGAACCCCTGGGGAAATGCTCCCTGCGGCAGCGGCACCCTGGCGGACTTTCTGACGGAGAAAATCGGCACCGCAACCCGCAGCGGCCATGGAATCTGTACGGCGTACCACCTGAATCAAATTGGTGGAATTCCTTGCGAGGCAGCCTGTCTGTGCAATATCGGCGACTATGCGGCCATGAGGCTGACCGGGGAGAAACGCCCGGTGATGAATGTAACCATAGCAGAAAGCATTGGATGTTTTTCCCAATTGGACGGGGATTTTGACCGCCGGAAGCTTGCACAGCTGGGTCTGCGGGAAAGTCTGTTCCCCCGGGTATCGGTAAAGGATGTTGTCTGCGGCACCTGCCACGGTGCCCGGGTGCACGCTGCATTTGGAGACAATCAGTGCAGCTTCCTTGGTAGCGTGGAGGATTACCGCAGGGATGTCTGCATCAATGTGGGCACCGGTCAGCAGGTCTCCTGCTTTAGCCCTGTCCGGGAGGAAGCGGGCAGCACGGAGGTTCGCAGCTTCTTTGATCTGGGCTATCTCTATGTGGGTGTCTCACAGAACGGCGGCAAGGTCTATGAGCGTCTGATTCGCATGATCGAATCGATGATTTCCCTGTATACCGGCACCCAGGTGGATGGCTATGTAAAAACGTGGGAGCTCTGGCAGAGCCGGAAGCGCTCCCGGAAGCTTCCCACGGTAACGCCAGCCCTATACGGTGCCATTGACGGGCAGCCGGCGGGTACGGTGCTGTTGGAGGAGCTGAGCGAGGAGCAGGATGGGCTGGATCTGATCGGCGGGTATGTAGCCGGTATGGCAGGGGAGCTTGTCCGGCTGTATGAGCAGATTCCCCCCTCTGTTCGGAAAAATAAGACCCGCTTTTTCGGCTCCGGCAACGGTATCGTCCGCAACCGGATCCTTTGGGAACTGACTGCGGAAAAACTGCATGCAAAAATAGAGAGGGAATGCAGGGAAGAAGCAGCTGCGGCGGGTGCCGTACGCTATATTCTTATGGAGGAAACATGAAAATAATTGTCGGAATTGATATTGGCGGCACCAAGTGTGCAATTACTTTTGCGGCGCTGGAGAATAACGAGTTTTCTTTCCTGGATAAGGTCAAGGAGCAAACCATTACGGCGGAGCCCGAACAGGCTGTTGCCCGCTTCATTGCCATCATCCGGGAAAGGCTGGCAGCCCATCCCGATTGGGAGCTGATCTCCATCGGCATTTCCTGCGGCGGTCCTCTGGACACCGAAAGAGGACTGATTCTGGCGCCTCCCAACCTGCCGCTGTGGGATCATGTGGATATTTATGCACCCCTGCGGGAAGCCTTTTGCGTTCCTGTTGCCATGGAGAACGATGCCAACGCCTGTGCCCTGGCCGAATGGGTGCACGGCGCGGGAAAGGGAACCCGGAATATGGTGTTCCTGACCTTTGGCACCGGCATGGGTGCCGGACTGATTTTGGGCGGCAGACTGTACTCCGGCAGCAATGATATGGCCGGAGAGGTGGGGCATATCCGCCTGGCTGCGGACGGCCCGGAGGGCTATGGGAAAAGAGGTTCCTTTGAAGGCTTCTGCAGCGGCGGCGGCATTGCCAGGCAGGGGCGCATGGCCGCAGAGGAGGCCTTTGCCCGGGGAGAATCCGTTGGCTTTTGTGCCGGGCCCGAGGAACTGGAAAATATCACGGCAGAGCAGATTGCCATTGCCCTGGAAGCCGGGGATGCCTGTGCCAGCCGGATTTTTGAGAATGTGGCCTGCAAGCTCGGCATGGGACTTTCCGTCCTGATCGACATCCTGAATCCGGAGATTATCATCATTGGCAGCATTTTTGCCAGGCAGGAGCAGGTGCTGCGAGGGCGGATGGAGCAGATCATCCGTCAGGAGGCTTTGGAGCGGAATGCGCGAATCTGCCGGATTTCTCCCCCTGCGCTGGGGGAAAAAATCGGAGATTACGCAGCTGTGACTGTAGGACTTATGAAGTATTGCAATCAGTAAAGAGGACTTTGCCATGAAATTGTTGAAAGATTTTTACCAGGTGGCGGGTACATCCGTTTCCCATAGATTTGACGCCACGGCCTACCTGATCCGTGATGAGAAGGGCTATTTCCTGATTGACTGCGGAACGCCGGAAGGCTATGCGCAGATCGTGGAGAATGTCCGCAGTCTCTGCATTGATCCTGCCGGGATACATACCATCCTGGCGACCCACGGGCATTATGACCATGTGGGAGCCGTGAACCTCTGGCGTAACAATTTCGGATGCCGCCTGCTGATTCACGAGCTGGATCGGGAGCAGGTGGAGCGGGGAGATTCTGAGAGGACTTCCGCCTCCCTGTTGTATGGAGTGGAGGCGGAGCCCACGGTTGTGGATGGAGTGCTGGCGGATGGGGATGTATTTCCCGTGGCGGGGGGGACGCTGGAAGTGATGCATACCCCCGGCCACACCAGGGGCTCAGTTTCCTTCGTCCTCACCCGGGGCGGGGAATCCGTCCTGATTGCCGGCGATGCCATCTGGGGCGGCTTCAGCCGGAAAATCGGTTCCGATGAACGGCTTTGGCGGGAATCCCTGAATCGAATCGTTGCCCGCCATTATGATTACTACACCTTCGGACACATCGGCCCTCAGCTGCTTGCCGATGCGGACAGGCGGCTGCTGGATGCGAAAAAGCAGTTTGCCAACTACTACAACCCCTGGTTCCGACGCTTTGATGAGCACTACCGCTACTGAGAGAAGAGAGGAATGCCGCAATGCAGAATAAAATCATGCTGATTACATACCCGGACAGCTTTGGCAGAAATCTAAAGGAACTGTACCAGGTAATCCACACCCATTTTGAAAAGGAACTGGGTGCCATTCACATTCTGCCCTTCTATCCTTCCTCCGGTGACCGGGGCTTTGCACCCATCGACTATCAGAAGGTCTCTCCCGAGTTCGGCGACTGGGATGATATCGATGCCCTGGCCAGGGATTATGAGATCATGGCGGATTTCATGATTAACCATCTGTCCAAACGTTCCCGGGAGTTTCAGGATTTTGTGGAGAAGCATGACGAATCCGAGTACGCCCACCTCTTTATGCGCTTCAAGGACTTCTGGGAGAACGGCTTCCCCACGCAGGAGCAGATCGCCCTGCTGAACAAGCGGAAGCCCTGCGCCCCCTGTGTGGATATTGAATTCAAAGACGGTACAACGGAAAAAATCTGGTGCACCTTTGATGATGAGCAGATGGACCTGGATCTTCGTCAGGATGCTGCCTGGGCCTTTGTGAAGCGTACCCTGGATAATCTGGTGAAGCATCATATCCCGCTCATCCGGCTGGATGCCCTGGCATTTGCGACAAAAAAGCCTGGAACTACCTGCTTCTTCCTGGAGCCGGATTTTTGGGAGCTGATTGGCAGAGTCCGGGATATGCTGGAGGGTACCGGGGTGGAGCTTTTGCCGGAGATACACGATCACTATACCCGCCAGTTGGCTATTGCGGAGCATGGTTACTATGTCTATGATTTCGTGCTGCCTGTCATGGTGCTGCACACCCTGTATACCCACAGCAACACCCGGCTGCTCCATTGGCTGAATATCTGCCCCCGCAAGCAGTATACCACCCTGGATACCCACGACGGTCTGGGCACCGTGGATGTGGTGGATCTGCTGACAAAGGAGGAGCTGCAGGCAGTCATCGACCAGACCGGGAAATACGGCGCCAACTTTAAGTGGGACTATAGCAAGGATTCCCAGGGAGCCAAGGTGGTCTATCAGATCAACTGTTCTTACTATTCCGCAGTAGGCGAAGATGACAACGCCTATCTGCTCTCCCGGGCCATTCAGTTCTTCACCCCCGGCATTCCTCAGGTCTACTACATGGGCCTGCTGGCAGGCCCCAACGACTATGAGCTGATGGAGCGCACCCACTACGACAGAAACATCAGCCGTCACAACTATACCATGGAGGAAATCTCCGATAACTGCCGGAAGCCCGTGGTGCAGAAACTGTGCAAAATGATGCGCTTCTATAACGAATATCCCGCCTTCTCCGGGGAGATGACTCTGCCTGAGCAGGAGGAAAACCAGCTGGTCATCCTCTGGACGAAGGACGACTATCAGGTGCGGCTGGATGCTGACTTAATGACCAATCAGTTCACCATCTCCTATCTGGAGGATGGTAAAACCAGGGTTTTTTCTCTGTAAGCAAGGAGAATCGTTATGAATTCAGCGGAGCGGTTGCCGATCCTTTATCGAGCGGATACCGTTATTTTAGGTGGCAGTACCCAGGCTGTGGAAGAAGCGCTACGCCTTACCCGATCCGGTGTGAGGGTGGTGCTGATTACGGAAAGCTCCTTCCTGGGGACGGAAATCTGCATGACGGCGGATTACCCCGAAGGGGCCATTCCCGATGAACTGAAAAAAGAACTGGAGGAAAAATGCGTAAGTGCAGGCGTGCCCCTGCTGTATCAGTGCTGGTATCTGGATTCCCTGATTTTGGAGCAGGGGGTTCGGACGGTGCGTCTGGCGGGTAAATTCGGCCTTGCCGGGGTGGATGCCGGGGAAGTGCTGGATTTGCGGCTGCAATTCCGGGATCGAACCTACCGTGCGCTGCTGACCCACAAGGAGCGACCGGAAAAAGTGAAGATTCTGGAGGTAGCAGTGCCGGAAATGCCGGAGCTTGCACAGCGGCTGCTTGCCGCACGTAAGCGTATTCTGGAAGCGTACCGGGAGGAATTCGCCGGCGGAGAATATCTGCTGGGCCGGTTTGCCATCCGGGGCGCTGATGCGGAACCCTTTCGCCGTGAAACGGCAAAGACTTCCGAAACCACCCATGAAATTCTGGCGCACACCGGGGGAGTAACAGAGGGCCTCTACGAGCCCCGGGAATGCTCCCCGGTCTTTGCCGGGTCGGAAGAGAGCTTTGATGTGGTGGTGGCGGGCGGCGGCACCGCCGGCGCCATGGCTGCCATCGCCGCCGCCAGAGCCAATCTTCGTGTCGCCCTGGTTGAGCCCAACTACGCACTGGGCGGCACCGGCACCGTGGGCGGCGTCAGCGCCTATTGGTTCGGTAACCGCTATTCGGATATGCGGTGGCTGGATCAGCGGGTGGGCCAGGTGATTGACAGCCTGTCTCTGGGAAACCGGGCGGGGCTGTGGGGCGAAACCGACTACTGGAATCCGGATGTCAAGGCCACGGTACTGCTGGAAGCCGCTCTAAAAGCGAAGGTCAGGGTGCTTTTTGGACACACGGCCTTCGGCGTGTGGAAGGAGCATGGAAAAATTGCAGGTGTGGCCGCTGCCGGAGCGGAGGGGGTTCGTTTTCTCCGAGGCAGCTATATCCTGGATGCCACCGGTGACGGCGATGTGGCCGTGTTTGCCGGGGCGGCCTGGGAATACGGAACGGGAAGTGACCAGCTTTCCTACTGGGCATCCCTGGCGCAGTATCCCACCGCAGCTACCTATCAAAACAATTTCTCCGCTATGATGGTTGTCTCCGACCCGGTGGATTATACCCGGTTTGCGGTCTGCGCCCGAAAATACGGCAGCGGACTGTATGACCACGGCAGCTATGCCTGCGTGCGGGAAAGCCGCCATATCTGCGGCAGATACCGGCTGACCCTCCGGGATCTGATGACCCATACCCATCACCCGGATACCCTTTATACCTGCTACTCCAATTACGATCCCAAGGGCAAGGTGACTGCGGACATCGTGTACTGCGGCTGCCTTCCCCAGCAGAATCTGGTGGAGATTCCCCTACGGTGTCTGCTTCCGGTGGACGAACAGGGGAAGCCGGTGGAGCACCTCTATGTCCTGGGCAAAGCCATCAGCGCATCCCATGATGTGTTTCCCAGCATTCGGATGCAGGCGGATCTGATGCACCAGGGCAGCACATTGGGCGGTCTGATCGGCTGCTGCGTTCCTCTGGGGCTCCGGCCCGAGGAATTGCCCAACGCAGCGCTGCGCCAAATGCTGAAATCCCTTTCGGATGATCCGCTCTTCTCCCCGCTGGAGGGTGAAATGTGCCTTGCTCAAAGCGTTTCCGCTCTGGACAGCCACTCCCGCCGGCATTGGGTGGACATGGACTTCACTGACCGGGAGACCCGTTTCCAGCCCTATGCGGCGGTGATGTGTGCAGAAAGCAGCGCAGTGATTCCTCTGCTGGAAGAAAAATTGAATAGCACCACGGATGCAGCGGATCGCAGAATGCTCATCCGCTGCCAGCTCTGGCACGGAGATAACCGCCATCTGGCGGAATTTCTGGACATGCTGGCCCAAGACCTGGCGGGAGATGCTCTGCCCTGGAGAACCGGAGCCTGCACCTGTGCCCAGCTGCTTCCGGATCACGGCGTCATGCCGGAGATTGTGTATGACCTGAACACGCTGGCCTGGGTGCCCGGCGATGTGTCCGCACCGTTCCGGCGGGTTTATGCGCTGCTGACAGCATCGGAGCGGGATTATCATTCCCTGACGGCGGGGATTTTCCCCTATGTGGAGTCCTTTGCCTACACAGCCGAACGGAACGGTGGAGAAGAACTGCTGAACCTGACGGAGCGCCTGACCAATCTGCCTGAGCTGACACGGGCGGATGGGATGCCGGATTCGGATTTGATGAAGCAGCGCTTTCTGATGCTCCGGTATCTGCTGTGGCGTGCTCTGGCTCAGAACGGCAGGGAGGCGGGCTGGCGCGGATTGATCCATTGCCTAAAAAGCCCGATTCTCCCCATTTCTTTGTCCGCTGAGACTGTGCTTCACCGTTTGACCGGGGTTTCACGGGGGAAAACAGCGGCCTGGTGGCAGACCTGGCTGGATAAAAACCGGGAATCGCTCCCAATTTGCCTGATTACAGAAAAAATGTTCTGAGAGAGGAGAGATCCTTACGAAAGAGTTGTATATGATTGGCAACTCCCACATCGATCCGGTATGGTTCTGGACCTGGGAAGAGGGGATGCAGGAGATCAGGGCAACCTTCGCCTCCGCTCTGGATCGGATGAAGGAGTATCCGGAATTCCGGTTCACCTGCTCCTCCACCGCATACCTGGAATGGATCGAACGAATCGACCCTGAAATGTTTGCTGAAATTCAGCAGCGAGTGGCGGAGGGGCGGCTTGAAATTGTGGGCGGCTGGTATGTGGAGCCGGACTGCCTGCTTCCCTGCGGGGAGGCCTTTGTCCGCCATGCGCTCTATGGTCAGCGCTATCTGATGGAGAAATTCGGAAGGAAATGCCATATCGGCTTTAACATTGACAGCTTTGGCCATCATGGGGTGATGCCCCAGATTTTGAGAAAATCCGGGATGGATACCTATGTCTTTATGCGCCCGCGTCTGGACGAATCCCTCTTCCGCTGGCGGGCGGATGACGGCAGTGAGGTACAGGCCCTGGCGGTTCAGGGGGAATACACCACCTGGTTCCATGACCCCACCGTCAGGAACATTGAAACGGTGCTGCGGCGGACGCCCCAGTGGGAAAAAAAGATTTGCTGCTACGGCGTGGGAGATCACGGCGGCGGACCTACCATTGAAAATATTGAGAGCATTCGCTCCCTGAAGCACAGTTTTCCGGATACGGTGCTGAAATTTGCAACCCTTGACGAATTCTTCAGGGACTATCAGCCGGAAAATCAACCGGTTCTGGAGGGCCCCTTTGAGAAGATCAACCAGGGCTGTTATTCCATTGATGCCGATTACAAGTCACTCTACCGGGAGACGGAGCGCCGCTTGATGGAAGCAGACCGCCTGATGTCCATGGTGCAGCTCACCGGCGGCGGATGGATGCCGGAAACCGCCCGGATGGAAGAGCTGTGGAAGCTGCTTCTCTTTAATACGTTCCACGATACCTTCGGCGGAACCACCATCCGCACGGCCCGGGACGAGGCCATGATGCAGATGTCGGCTGCCTCTGCCAAGGCAGGCATCCTGCGGGGCATCGCCGTGCAGAAGCTAACCAAGAACATTGCCACCGGCCACTGGGGCTTCCCGCTCTTCGTGGTGAATGCCTCTGCGGAGAATTACAGCGGCCTGATCGAAGCGGAACTGGAATGGTTCTGTCAGGCAAACCTGAAGCTGATGGACAGCGTTGGGCGGGAGATTCCCTACCAGCGTATCCATACGGATGCCAAGGTTCGCCACACCACACTGGGCGGCAGAAGACGCTTTCTCTTTGAGGCCAATGTGCCCGCCTACGGCGTGAAGGTCTTCTATGTCTCCAAAGAGGAAGCCAGCCTGGTGCTGAACAACGATTTTGCCGTCCAAAATCCGGAGCTGATTCTGGACAACGGCATCGTAAAGGCAGAATTTGATCCTGCCACCGGCGAACTGGCAAAGCTCACCCAACTGGCTGCCAATTATCAGCCCCTCTCCGGTAACGTCCGTCTCTGTCTGTACCGGGACGAGCGGGACTGCTGGGGCGGTCTGCAGGGCAGGAGCTATGAGGACAGGAAAATCCAATTTGTTCTGGACTCCATTGCGAAGATCGAAAGCGGCCCCATGCGTGAAGTTATCCGGGTGTGCAGCCACTTTGAGGATACCCTGGTGCAGATCCATTATATTCTGGAAAAGGGCTCCGACACACTGCGGATGAAGCTGCTTCTGCGATTCAACCATCCCTGGCATCTGGTCAAAATAGCCTTCCCCCTGGCAAATATGCTCCAGACCGATGCACAGACTGCCTACGGCATCCAGTCCCGCATCCATGAGGATGATGTGGAATACAACATGCAGGGCTTTGTGGACTGCCATGGAGCAGACGGCAGCGGCCTGAGCGTCGCCAACAGCGGACAATACGGGTTCAATCTCGACAGTGGGGAACTGCGGGTGACGCTGACCAGGAGTGCCATCTTTGCCCAGGGTAACAGTCCTGATTGGTTCAACGGCACGGAGACCTACGAGTATACCGACCTGGGTGAGCATTGGGCGGAATTGCTGCTCCGTCCCCACAGTACCCCCGCTCCTGCCCACAGTTTGTACAGCCTGCGCAGCCGGATCGATCATCCATACCAGTATTTGCTGGACACTGTCCATCAGCACCGCCAGGGCCAGTATCCTCAGGGCACGGCCTTTGTTTCGGTAGCTCAGGAGAATGTGCGCGTCATACTGATGAAAAAGGCTGAGGACAGCGACGGTGTCATTCTCCGGCTGCTGGAAACCGACGGACTGGACACCGAGGCGCAGATCACCATCATGGGGCGGAAATTTGCCGTGCTTATCGGCCACCATGCCATCGAAACCTTCCTGTATGAAAACAACACCTTGCGTCAGGTGAATCTGCTGGAAGAATCGGAAGAATAAACCGGAAAGGAAAGAATTATGGAGAAATCCAAGAAAATGTACATGATCGGCAATTCGCACATCGATCCTGTATGGCTGTGGAACTGGCAGGAGGGCTTTCAGGAGATCAAAGCTACCTTCCGTTCCGCCCTAGATCGGATGAAGGAATTTGATGACTTCATCTTCACCTGCAGTGCCGCCTCCTACTACGAGTGGGTGGAGCAGAACGATCCGGAGATGTTCCAGGAGATTCGCGCCCGGGTGGCCGAGGGGCGCTGGGTACTGGCAGGCGGCTGGTGGATTCAGCCGGACTGCAACGCCGGATGCGGCGAATCCTTCGTGCGCCAAGGACTGTACGGCCAGCGCTATTTTCTGGAGAAGTTCGGCAAGACGGCAACCTTCGGGTACAATGTGGATAGCTTCGGCCACAACGGCATGCTGCCCCAAATTCTGAAAAAATCCGGCATGGACGGCTACGTGTTTATGCGTCCCGGCCGTCATGAGAAGCATCTGGAGGGAGAAACCTTCATCTGGGGCTCTGCCGACGGTTCTGAGGTGACGGCTTACCGGATTCCCTTTGAATACTGTTCCTGGCCCGATCAGCTGTCCGGCCATGTGGAGCGGTGCGCCAACCTGATGAAGCAGGATGGAGACCGGATGATGAGCTTCTACGGCGTGGGCAACCACGGGGGTGCTCCCACCATCCGCAACATCGAAAGTCTGCACGAGCTGAACCGGCGGGAGGATCTGCCGGAGCTGCTGCTGTCCTCCCCGGACCGGTACTTTGCCGATGTGCGTAGCAGCGGCAAGACGCTACCTGTGATCAACGGAGAGCTGTTCCACCATTCCTCCGGCTGTTACAGTGCGGAAATGCGGATCAAATCCGCCAACCGCAAGACAGAAGCCAAGCTGCTGGAGGCGGAGAAGCTCTCGGTTCTGAGCTCCGATCTCTTCGGTCTGCCCTATCCCCGGGAGGAGCTGACCAAGGCGTGGAAGGCTGTGCTTTTCAACCAGTTCCATGACATCATGGCTGGCACCTGCATTAGATCCGCCTGCGAGGATGCCCTGCAGGAGTTTTCCTACGCCGGATACATCGCTGATCACGCCGCCAATGCCGCCCTTCAGAAACTGACCTGGCAGATCGATATTCCCATGGAGAACGGTATGCGTCCTCTGGTGGTATTCAACCCCAATGCCTTTGCCTCCCGTCAAGCGGTGGAGGTGGAAATGGTCACGCCAAAGGACCATACAGTGCTGCTGGACTGGGAGAATCGTCAGATCCCCTATCAGCTGATTCAGTCTGAAGCCTCCTGCAACGGCCGTAGCCGCATGGTGTTTGTGGCTGATCTGCCTGCGTTGGGCTACGGTGTCTACCGCCTTGCCATTCGGGAGGATATGGGAAACACCCAGCCCGAGAAGGATGATCGTCTCACCGCCGAAAACGAAGGTCTGAGCCTGCGCATCAGCAGCAAGAACGGCTTCATCGAATCTCTGATAAATAAGGCTGACGGCACCGAATTCTTCCGGTTCCCCGGCGCCGTGCCCACAGTAATCCGGGATGAGAGCGACACCTGGTCCCACGGCGTGGTGAATTTCCACGATGTGAAGGGCGAATTCCGGCTGGAGAAAGTTTTCTGCCTGGAGGACGGCAGCGTCCGCAAGGTCATCCGTGCCGTGTATGCCTACGGCAATTCCCGCCTGTGGCAGGATTTCACCGTGTATCAGCAGCTGAACTATGTTGCCGTCAAGGTGCGGGTGGACTGGCATGAGCAGCTGTCCATGCTGAAGCTCCGCTTCCCCCTGCAGCTGAACTACCTGCGCGCTTCCTATGAGATTCCCTATGGCGTGTCCCAGCGGGAACCCAACGGCCAGGAATTTCCCGTGCAGAACTTTATGGACTTTGAGGGTACCAACCCCGGCATGGAGACCAAAATCGCAGGCCTGTCCATCATCACCGATACCCGCTGCGCCTGCTCCACCCAGAACAAGGATGCCTGTATCACCATTCTGCGAAGCCCGGTTTTCGCCCACCATGAGCCCTACGAGCGCAGGGAAGATTTGGAGTATGAGTATATAGACAACGGTGTGACTGAGTTTACCTATTACCTCTATCCTCATGCGTGCAGCTGGGAGAACAGCGATACCGTACGCCTGAGCCGGAGCATCCTGCACAAGCCCATCGCCCTTTTTGAGACCTACCACAAGGGCACGCTGCCCCAGACACGATCCTTTGCGGACGTGGACGGCGGTCATGCGCTGCTGTCTGCCATGAAGCAGGCAGAGGACGGAAGCGGAGATCTAATCCTGCGGCTGTATGAAACCGCTGGCCTTGGCGGCACCGCCAGGGTGAATCTGGGCTTCCGCAGCACCGAGGCAGAGTTGACCTTCTCCCCCTGGGAAATTAAGACCATCCGTGTCACCGCCGATGGACAGTGGCGGGAAACGGATATGCTGGAACGGTAAGGAGAATGATATATGCTGGAACAGGAAAAACAGGCGCTTGCTGAGCTCTGCCGCAAACTCCATGCGCTTGGTCAGCTGGCAGGCTCCGAGGGCAATGTAAGCCTTCGGGCGGCCACCGGCCAGATCGTTCTGACCCCCTCCGGAAAACACAAGGGCAGCCTGCGGGCAGAGGATATGCTGGTTGCCGATGTGGCCGGCAATCTTCTGGAAGGGCATGGCAAGGTGACCAAGGAGTATCCCATGCACCGGATGCTCTACGAACTGCGTCCGGATGTGGGCTGTGTGGTGCATTCCCATCCGGTTTACGGCTGTGTGTACGCCATCATGGGGCAGCAGATCCCGGACAACTATCTGCTGCAAACGAAACTGATGGTGGGGAAAACCGGCGTTGCCGGGTATGCCCCCGCCGGGTCTGCGGCGTTGGCGGAGAATGTACGTCCCTTCGCCAAGGACTGCAATCTGATCATTTTGCGCAACCACGGTGTGGTGGTCTGTGGAAAAAACATTGAGGATGCTCTCTGCCGCTGTGAAACGGCGGAGAATATCGCTCACTCCTGCCTGCTGGCAGACCTGATGGGCAAAACGTCCGTCATTCCGGAGTAAGGAGGATAATCATCATGAAACGTGAAGATATTCTGGCGTTGTACGCCGATGCAGGCAAGCGCGGCTATGCCCTTGGCTCGTTCTCTCCCCGCAACACCTATTTGATCTCCTACGTCTGCCGGGCGGCTCAAAATCAGAAGGCCCCCATTCTGGTGCAGATCTCTTCCAACGAGCTTCGCTGGTTCTCCCTGACGGCAAAGCAGTTCGCAGATGCCTTTTACAAGGCTATGGAGGACATCAGCGTTCCCGTGGTGCTGCACCTGGATCACACCTATGATCCTCAAGTGGTGTTTGAGGCTATCGATGCCGGCTTCCAGTCCGTTATGATTGACGGCTCTAAGCTGCCTTACGAGGAGAACATTGCGATTACCCGTCAGGTGGTGGAGTATGCCCATCCCCGGGGTGTGGCTGTAGAGGCCGAGCTGGGCAACATCGGCGGCGCCGACAAGCTGGAAACCGGGGGCGATGAGCAGCTGTACACCGTTCCCGATCAGGTGCCGGATTTTGTCGCCCGCAGCGGCTGTGATTCCCTTGCCGTGTCCATCGGTACCGCCCATGGTGTGTATCCCGTGAAGAATCCCAGAATTGATATCGAGCGTCTGAAACAGATCCGTGCGATGGTGTCCACTCCGCTGGTGCTCCACGGCGGTTCCGGTCTGCCTCAGGAAACCGTACAGCGTACCATCAAGCTGGATGGCATCGGCGGCATCGCCAAAATCAATATCGCCACGGATCTGGAGCTGGCCTTCCAGAAGGAGCTGGGTGTGGGCAGAATGGCCAATGCCGATCTGCTGAAGCTGAACCCCGAGGCTCTGGCCAGGGGCGGCGAAGCCGTCCGGGCTCTGGTTGAAAACCGGATTGAAACCTACCTGTTCAGCAGCAACATGGCATAAGAGGAACGCAGATGAAAAAACTTGTTGTAATCCATACAACCCCCGCCACCCTGGGCTCCCTTGGGGTTCTGGTAGGCGAGCTGCTCCCCGGCTGTCAGGTGAGTAACCTGCTGGACGACAGCATTCTGCCGGAGATTAACCGGGAAGGATGCATCACTCCCGGCGTGCGGGCAAGACTCTACACCCTGCTGGAGCTGGCCCAGACCATCCGCCCGGATGCCATCCTGTGCGCCTGCTCCTCCATCGGCGGCGTCATGGAGGAGGGTGCGACCTTCTGCACCGTTCCCGTGCTTCGGATTGACGGCCCCATGGCGGAAAATGCCGTGCGCGAGAGTGAGAACATTGCTATTCTGGCCACCCTTTCCTCCACACTGGATCCCACCTGTGACCTGCTGCGCCGGAAGGCAGCGGACATAGGGAAAGAGGTCTTCCTCTGCGGTGATGTGATTGCCGGTGCGGGCGCCCTGCTCAGTGCTGGAAGGGCAGAGGCATACGATCGTCTGGTGGCAGATGCCATTCTCACCAAACTGCAGACCAATGCTGTGGTACTGCTGGCACAGGCCTCCATGGCAAGATGTATGCATCTGATTCCCGAGGAGCTGAGAGGCCGCGTCTTCACCAGCCCCCGCACCGGCGTTGCTCAGCTGTGTAATTACTGATCATTATGACGGAATTCGGTTACATCGGCATTGATTTTGGCACCACCAATATCAAAGCCGGACTCTTTGATGGCAGAGGCGGTCTGCTCCGGTTGGAGAAGTTGCCCACCCCCACCGTGCCGGATGCCCGGGGCAAGGTGTATGATCCCGCCGGGATCGGCAGCATCGTCACCGAAATGCTGGGAAAGCTGACGCAATGTGGCGCTCCCATCGGCGGCATCGCCGTCACGGGCATGGCGGAAGCAGGCCTGATGCTGCACCGAGAGACCGGGACGTGTCTTTCTGCCATCCTTCCATGGTTTGACCCCCGA
Organism: Oscillospiraceae bacterium; assembly: GCA_021771675.1. Next base: position 42,632 of record JAETOP010000002.1, read on the forward strand.
ACCCAGGCGCTGGCCCAGGAGGTCACAGAAGCGGAGAACCGCAGGCGTTTCTTCCGAACCGGACTTCGAAACAGCTTTAAATACGGCATTTACAAGTACCGCTGGCTGCTTGCAGAAACCGGCATTGCTCCGGAGGAGACGATCTGGCTCTCTGCAGCGGATTACGTTGTGTATCTGCTGACGGGAATCGCTGCCACTGATCCCACCTTTGCCGCCCGTACCTATGCCTATGATCTGGAGACCGGAGACTTTGACGGAGAATACCTTCGCAGCCTTGGACTGACCCGGGAAAATTTTCCGCAGGTGGTTCCCTCCGGCACCCGGGTAGGTGAATGTATTCTGCCGGAACTGGCGGGTGTCAGCGTCCACATTGCTGCCCATGACCATATCAGCGCAGCCTTCGGCATGCGATTTGTGGACGAAAACGCCGTCTGCGACAGCTGCGGCACGGCAGAGACTTATATCAGCACCTTCCCGAGCCGGCCGCTCACCGAGACGGATTGGGGAACCGGCTGCATCTTCGGACCTTATCCCGGCGGTCAAAATTTCTGCATGGCAAACATCAGCTCCTCCGGTATGGCTGTGGAGTGGTACCGGAAACAGCTCCAGCTCAGCGAACTGGACTATGCCCAGGTGAACGCCTGCCTTTCTGAAGAAAAGGGTCCAACGGGGATATTCTTCCTGCCCGCCCTGACCGGTATGGGGACTCCCTGTTTCCGACAGGATATGACCGCCTCCTTCCTGGGTCTGCGGCAGCACCATACGGGAAGAAGTATGCTCAAAGCCGTGGTTGAGGGATTGGGATACCAGGCCAGGATGATTCTGGAAGACATGGAGGTGCCCGGTGTGATCAGCGTTGGCGGTGCGGCGGAAAGCGAAGGCTGGATGCAGACCAAGGCCGATATTCTGGGCTGCACGGTCATCACGCTGGCGGAAAAAGAAGCTACGATCATGGGTGCCATCGCTCTGATGCTGGCATCTCATGACACCAACGCAGCGAGAAAATTCTGCGGCGGCATGAAGCGGGGCAAGGTCTATCCCTGCCAGGCTGAAGCATATGAAGCATATGCGCCGCTGTACTGCGCCTACCGGAACTGGTTCCGGCTGTGCTTGGAGCAGGCGGCATCCACAGGAGTGTGAAAAATATGAGAACTTTAGTTGTGGCAGACGATATCACCGGTGCAAATGACATTGCGGTGATGTACGCCAAAAGCGGACTGAAAACCATCACCTATACCTGCGGCAGCAGCGGTTTCTTTGGCTCCGGCGAGGCCGTGTGCGTGGTGGATACGGATTCCCGTTTCCTCCCGCCGGAGGATGCCTATGACCGGGTGTACCGGGCGGTGAAGGCTGCGCCGAACTGTGACCGGTATTTTAACAAGCAGTGTTCCGTTTTCCGGGGCAACATCGGTGCGGAATTCGATGCCATGCTGGATGCCCTTGGAGAGGAATTTGCCGCCGTGGTGCTGGGCTATCCCGCCAACGGCAGAACTACGGTGGACAGCATTCACTATGTCCACGGTGTCCGGTTGGAGGACTCCCAGTTCAAAAATGATCCAATCCATCCCATGCACCTGTCCGACCTGCGGCAGATTTTAGGCCGGCAGACAAAGCGGAAGGTGGGGGCCATTACAGCCTCCGATCTGGATCTGGGAGAAGCCACCCTTCGGCATCGGGTAGCGCAGCTGCGCCGGCAGGTAAACTATCTGATTTTTGATGTGCGGGATGCCAATGATCTGGCACGGATTGCGGCGGTGATTGCGGATGTGAAGGTGGTCTGCGGCAGTGCGGAAATAGCCTACTATCTGGGCCTGGAGGAATGCCGCCGGAAGCAGGAGCCGGTGCTGGCCCTGGCCGGAAGCCTGACCCCGCAGACTGCGAATCAGGTTAGCTATATGCGTACCAGAGGCTATGCCGTTCTGGAGCTGGACACCGTCGCCATTGCGCAGGGACGGCGGCAGGAAGTTGCTGCCAGGTTGGTTCAGGAAGCCGAAGCGCAGTACGATCACGGGGATTTTGTCCTGATCCATACCATGGAGAACCCGGAACTGGTACGCAGAACCAAGGAAATTGCCGAAAGCCGGGGTATTTCCAATGTGGAGATCTCCGGTATGATCTCCCAGACGCTGGCGGAGGTGGCCCAGCGGCTGTGCCAGGAACGGAGAATTCGCAAATGCATCGTTCTGGGCGGAGATACCTCTGCCGCTTTCTGCCGGAATATGGAGATTTCCGGCATGGAGATTTTTGAGGAGATTGAATCCGGTATCCCGCTGCTGAAAAAGACGGCTTCGGAGCTGTATTTTGTTCTGAAGTCCGGCAGCTTCGGCACAGATGCGTTTATTGAAAAAGCATACTACAAGCTGCTGTCCCGCTGAGACGGCAGAATGGAAGGATCATTATGGATATTTTTGAAGAACTTCTGGAAAAATACCCGGCCCTTGCCGGATGTATGGAAGAGATCCGGGCAGCGGGTGAGGCGATTCTGGCGCTCTACCGCCACGGCGGCAAACTGCTTGTCTGCGGCAACGGCGGCAGCGGTGCGGACTCTGAGCACATCGTGGGTGAGCTGATGAAGGAATTCTACATCAGGCGTCCCCTGAAGCAGGAAGAGCAGGATGTGCTGAGGCAGATCGACCCTGCCGGTGAAAAACTGGCCATGCACCTCCAGGGCGCCCTGCCGGCCATCACCCTGACCAGCAACATTGCCCTCTCTACCGCATACGCAAACGATGCCGAGCCCGACCTGGTGTTTGCCCAACAGGTGTGGGGCTACGGCAGGCCCGGTGATGTGCTGCTGGCCATCTCCACCTCCGGCAGCTCCCAAAATGTGTACTATGCCATTGTGGCGGCAAAAGCCAGAGGCATGGAGGTCATCGGCCTGACCGGCGCTGGAGCGGGAACCATGGACAAACTCTGCGACATCTGTATCCAGGCTCCCTCCGCTGTGACCTATGAAGTCCAGGAATACCATCTGCCCATTTATCATGCGCTGTGCAGGTACGTGGAAGCGGAGATGTTTGGAAGCAAATAGGAGTGAATATGGAAAAATATCTGGATGAAAGTCTCTCTTTTGAGGAACGGGCAGCGGATCTTGTCAGCCATATGACAGTTCAGGAGTGCGGTGCGCAGATGCTCCACGCAGCGAAGGCCGTGGAACGGCTGGGGGTGAAGGAGTACAATTGGTGGAACGAAGCCCTACACGGCGTGGCCCGGTGCGGCATGGCAACCGTGTTCCCCCAGGCCATCGGAATGGCGGCATCGTTTGATAATGAGCTGCTTTTCCGGGTGGCGGATGTGATCTCCACGGAAGGCCGCGCCAAATACAATTCCTATCAGAAATATGGTGATTACGGCATTTACAAGGGCATCACCTTCTGGTCTCCCAATGTGAATATCTTCCGGGACCCCCGCTGGGGCAGAGGTCAGGAGACCTATGGCGAGGATCCCTACCTCACCTCCCGCATGGGCGTGAGCGTTGTAAAGGGTCTGCAGGGGGATGACCCCAGGTATCTCAAGACTGCTGCCTGCGCCAAGCACTTTGCCGTCCACAGCGGCCCTGAGAGGCTGCGCCATGAATTCGATGCAAAAGTGACCAAACAGGATATGGAGGAGACCTATTTCCCCGCATTCCACGCACTGGTGGATGCCGGTGTGGCTGGTGTCATGGGTGCTTACAACTGCGTCAACGGTGAGCCTGCCTGCGGCAGCAAAACCCTGCTCCGGGATGTTTTGAGGGAGAAGTGGGGCTTTAAGGGCTATGTCACCTCCGACTGCTGGGCTGTTGCGGATTTCCACAACCGTCACAAGGTCACTTCCGGCCCTCTGGAATCCGTCAAGCTGGCGGTGGACAACGGCTGCCACTTAAACTGCGGCTGCACCTATGAGTATATTCAGCAGGATGTGGAGGCGGGCTTGATCTCTGAGCAGCAGCTGCGGGATGCGGTCACCGTGCTGATGACCCTGCGGATGAAGCTGGGGATGTTCGATGCCCACACACCCTTTGATACCCTGGATCTGCAGGATGTGGACACAGCCTACAACCGCTCCGTCAATGAGCAGATGGCCCGGGAGTCTCTAGTTTTGTTGAAAAACAACGGCATTTTGCCGCTGAAAAAGGAAAAACTGAAAACCGTTACGGTCATCGGCCCCAATGCCAATTCCATTGTGGCGCTGGAGGGCAACTACCACGGTATCGCCAACCAGTACCACACGGTGCTGGAGTCCATTCGGGCCGCACTTCCGGACTGCCGGGTGATGTACTCCGAAGGCTGCCACCTCTATGAGGAAAAGCTGGAGGATCCCGGCTATGAGGGTGACCGTCTGGCCGAGGTGAGGGCCATGACGGATATGTCCGATGTGGTCATCGTGGTCACCGGCCTGGATGAGACTATGGAAGGCGAGGAATGGCTGGATCACGGCATGGAGGGCGACAAGTCCGACCTGCTGCTGCCTCGGTGCCAGCGCCTTCTGGTGAAGACACTGGTGGAGCGGGATACCCCTGTGGTTTTGGTAAACCTCAGCGGCAGTTCCATTGACTTCGCTGAAGCAAACGAGGGGGCGGATGCCATCGTCCAGGCCTGGTACCCCGGCGCCATGGGCGGTAAGGCGGTCGCCGATTTGCTGTTTGGCGTCTACAGCCCCAGCGGCCGTTTACCGATAACATTCTACCGCAATGACAATGAACTCCCTGATTTTCAGGATTACAGCATGGCGGGCAGAACCTATAAGTATTTTGAAGGAGAACCCCTGTATCCCTTCGGCTACGGCCTGAGCTACACCAAGTTCGTTTATTCCGATCTGAAGGCGCCTGCCACTGTGAACGCCGGTCAGAATATGACCGTATCCGTCACCGTGACCAATACTGGCAGCATGGACTCCGACACCGTGGCAGAGTTCTATCTGAAAGATGTTCAGGCATCCGTGACCGTGCCAAAGTACCGCCTGTGCGGTTTCCGGCACATTGGTATCAAGGCGGGGCAGAGTGAGCAAGTTACGGTACAGATTCCCACGGAGATGTTCACCGTAGTCAACGAGGACGGGGAACGGATTTTTGAGCCCGGCGAATTCATTCTGTATGCCGGCGGATTCCAGCCCGATGCGCGCAGCGAGGCGCTCACCGGGGAAAAGCCCCTGCAAACGGAAATCGCACTGCTCTGACAGAACCAGGTGCCGGAGAAGGCCAGGAGGAAGATTTGGATTATTTGATTATTACAGCGGAGCTTCGGAAAGAACTGCCGGAGGGGGTGGATTTCGCCGGCTGGCAGTTAACTCAGTGGGAGAAACCGGGAGCATTCCTGCGACGCACCCAGGAGGGGGGCACCATTTGCTACCGGACGCTGCCCCAGCTGTGCCGTATGCTGGGCTTTGCGGCCCAGGGGGCAGAACAGGTCACAGAGGTAGAGCCCCGCTTCCGGGAGCTGTCTTTTATGCTGGACTGCTCCCGCAACGCCGTGCCCACGGTGGCCACGGTGAAAAAGCTGATTCGCCGTTTGGCACTCATGGGCTACAATGCCCTGCTACTCTATTTGGAGGACACCTATACACTTGAAGGATACCCTTATTTCGGATATATGCGGGGACGCTATACCCATGGGGAGCTGCGGGAGATTGATGCTTATGCGTCAATTTTCGGCATCGAGGTGATTCCCTGTATCCAGACGCTGGCTCATCTGAACGGGATTTTTCACTGGAAAGCATTTGACAGCATCCATGATACAAAGGATATTCTGCTGGTGGATTCCCAGGAGACGGATGCGCTGATCCGCACCATGATTTCCACCTGCGCAAGCCTTTTCCGCAGTCGAAAAATCCACATCGGAATGGATGAGGCGGAGATGCTGGGCAAGGGAAAATACGAAGCCCTTCACGGCCCGGAGAATCGCACATCCATCCTTCTGCGCCATCTGAACCGGGTGACGGCCATCTGCAGAGAATACGGCTTTACGGCAAAAATGTGGAGCGATATGTTTGTGAAAGCCCTCCGTCCCCTGCCGGAGGAGGAGTGGCCTGCCCACGAGCGGCAGATTCGGGAGCAAGTTCCGGAGGGGACGCAGCTGGTGTACTGGGATTACTATGCCCGCCAGAAGGAGAAATACGACCGGAATATCAAGCTCCACCGCCGGCTGAGCGACGATGTCAGCTTTGCGGGCGGCGCATGGAAGTGGAGCGGATTCGCGCCTCTTCTGGATCACTCCATGCTGGCAAGCCGCCTGGCGTTGGAGAGCTGTTTGGAGCATGGTGTTTCTGATGTGATGTTAACAGCCTGGGGCGACAATGGAAATGAATGCGACCTTTGGACGACGCTGCCGATAATGCAGTATTACGCAGAGGTCTGCCATACCGGGGCCGTGGACATCTCTCAGGATGTCATGACCGCCCGGATGCAGGTGTGCACCGGCATTCGTTATGAGGATATGATGGCGACATCCCGGTTGAACTATGTTCCCAACAATCCCGCGCCCGGAGTGATTTCTGCTGGGCCTGCAAAATATTTTCTGTATCAGGATCCCATGCTGGGTCTGTATGACCGCCATGTGGATGCCGCTGGCTGCGGGGCGCATTACCGGGCATGTGCGGATGAAATGAATCTTGCGGCCCAGCGAAATGAGCGGGAGACTGTGGTATTTGAGACCATGAAGAACCTGGCATTGGTGCTGGAACGCAAATGCGACTTCGGTATTCGGCTGAAACAGGCTTATGACGCCTCCGACCGCCCCGGACTGGAAGCGCTGGCGGAGGAGTGCGGAGAAATCATCCGGCGGACAGAGCGCTTTCGGGCTTCTCTGGAAAAACAGTGGCGGGAGAAGTACAAGCCCTTTGGCTGGGAGGTACAGGACATTCGACTCGGCGGACTGATGTGCCGGATGCGTACCACTGCGTCCCGGATTCGAAGTTATCTGAATGGTGAGGTTCAACATCTGGAGGAATTGGAGGAAGAACGGCTTCCCTATGAAGTGTGCAATGCCGAAAATGGCGTCTATCCCATTGTGGAATCCAGAGAATGGGCCCACACGGTTACTGCGATGGATATTTGAAGTTCCTCGGCAAAGCACCTGTAACGGACATATTTTGATTTTCCTGCCGGATACCTTGGTTGGTATCCGGCAGTTCCTTTACGGGGGGAGATTTGAAGCTTATATCTTTCTTAAGAATGCAATAAAAGGGTTGACAAATTCGGTTTAAGTTGTTAAACTGGCTATAGCTGAGTTTAACAGTTTAAACTAAACAGGGGGAACTGCATATGGAAACACCGAAAATTTTTGAAAGTGAATACCGATTTTGCCTGATTCTGTGGGAGAATGAACCGGTTGGCTCCGGCAGGCTGGTGGAGCTGTGTAAGGAAGGGCTGGGCTGGAGCAAGGCCACCACTTATACGGTGATCCGCAGGCTTTCCGAGCGGGGTGTTCTGAAAAATGAGAACACCATTGTCTCCTCCCTGGTGTCCAAGGAGGAGGCGCAGAAGGCCAGACTGGAAGAAATGATGGAGGAGACCTTCGAGGGCTCCGTGCCTGCCTTCATCGCCGCTTTTTCCAAGAACAAGCGCCTGAGCCAGAAGGAGGCGGAGCAGCTGCGTAAAATCATCGACAGCTATGAGGAATGATTTCCCAAATGCGGTCACATCGAGATTGATAAGAAGAATGGAGGCCTTCAAATGGAATCCCTGTTTTCAAATATCCTGACAGCCAGCTTTCATGGCAGCATTGTGATTCTGGCGGTGATGGTACTGCGGGTGCTGCTGAGGAAAGCACCCCGGAAATTCATCTGCTTTCTGTGGCTGCTGGCAGGCCTGCGGCTGCTGATGCCCTTTGAGATTCAGAGCAGCCTGAGCTTGCAGCCCATGCCGGAGGTAAGGCAGCAGTGGCAAGCTTCTTCTGATCCGGCGCCGCGGGAACCCCTCCCGGAGCCGTTGGTGCAGAGCCAGGAGCCTGCCCAGCTGCCGGAAGCAACCGTCGTCACCCCGGAGGAGCCCAACCCGGAGCTTTCCAAGCCCGCGCTGAATTGGAAGGGCGTGATTCCCTATGTGTGGCTGGGGGTGGCCGCCTGCTTCGGCCTTTACATGCTTTGCGCCTATCTGAGCCTGAAAAACAAGGTGCGGGAGGCGGTGAAAATCCAGGGGGGCTGGGAGTGCGACCGGATTGAGACGGCCTTTATCCTGGGCTTCATCCGCCCGCAGATTTACATCCCCATGGGCCTGAGCGCCGGGGTGCGCAAGCACATCCTTGCCCACGAACGCACCCATCTGGAAAAGGGCGACCACTGGTTCAAGATGATCGGCTTCCTTGCCCTGGCTCTGCACTGGTTTAACCCCCTGGTGTGGGCCGCCTACATCCTGCTGTGCAAGGACATTGAGCTGGCCTGCGACGAGCGGGTGGTGCAGTTCATGGACTTGGAGGAGCGCAAGAGCTATTCGGCGGCTCTGCTCAGCTGCTCCACCACCCACCTTCACTTTGCCGCCTGCCCCGTGGCCTTTGGGGAGGTCAGCGTGAAGGAACGGATTAAGACGGTGCTGGATTACCGCCGCCCCAGCTTCTGGGTGAGTCTGCTGGCGGTGGCGGCGGTGCTGTTCGTGGCGGTGTGCTTGCTGACGAATCCGACCAGTACGCCGGACGCCGGGCCAACCCAGACAGAAGAGGAGTCGGAGGCCCAGCTCACCGCAAAGCGCATTTCTGACGGACTGGATGCGATCATTTCCGCCGATCAATACAGTTTGATCTTCGCCGATACCACCGACAAAGGAAGCGTTGGCTGGCAGCTCCAGTTTTTCAAGGATGGAGAAAACACGCTCTGGTGGAGTACTGACAATTTGACAAAAGAAGGATATATGGTGCTGAACCAACAGAACTACACCTATCTTGACCGGAACAATGGCATGTGGGTTCCGACGGATACGGCGGATACGACGCAGGAGCTGTTGGAATCCCTCCTTGCGGCGTTTTCCTTTGCGGATAAGGAGCTCTTCAACATCAAATCCGAAAAAATGACCAATGACAACGGAACAAGTTCTGAGAAAATGACATTCACTTCCCAGTCCACCGGAGAAGATGGACAGCAGATCGCTCAGCCGGTTACGGTGTATTTTGGCGAAAACGGCAATTTGGGTACCATTCGGATTTCCAATTCGGGACGAAAGGCCGGGGATGTTTTTAATTTCTCCCCATTTTTCGCAGAGATCCAGGAAACGTTTGAAAACGCCTCCCAGCGCATCGTGTCTGCGGAGGAGGCCGGGCCCATTGCGGAACAGACGGAGGACGAGCGACTGATAAAGCAGTGGGGGATCGATTTCCGTGTGGAGGATGATGTGCTCACCAGCTCCGGCTCCCAGGTGATGTTTGCGCAGGCCCAGGGCTATGACGATGTGATCCGTACCGATGAATATTACTGGATCGAGAAGCAGACGGACAGCGGCTGGGAGGTGCTGCCCACATTGACGGACGAGATTTCCTGGCGGGAAGCCAATTATGTGCTGTCCCACGGCATGTACACCGTGGTTTCCACCCCGTGGAGCGACCTCTATGGGGCGCTGCCCGGCGGGATGTACCGCCTGGGCAAAGTGTTTCAGAACATGACAGCGGGCAAATCCTGCACCGGTTACGCCGAATTCCGGATTTTTGAGAACCCTGCATCCACCGAAGAGCAGAAGGCCGCCGTGGAACGGTGCTATGCCGCCCTGGAGGAGCTGAAAAATCGGAAGAGTCTGCACTGGCTGTCCATTTCGGGCCAAGAATCCACGATGGAAGAGTGGCTGGATGGGGAGAATTTCCTGAGGATCCGGCACTGGGAGCTTTCTAATCCGGAGTATGCTTCGGAATACGAGCGTACCTTTCTGCCCCGCACGGATACATCGATTCAGTATGATGGCGTTTACTACAGCGATGTGCGGGAAGACCCGGAGCTGCTGGTCAGCAAGGTGCTGGGGCAGGGGGTGCGCTCCCTGTCCACCAGTATGGACTGGAACCGCTTTGCCGACGACTTCAATATAAGCTTTATGGAGCGGGGCAATTTCGCAACCTCCTTCCCCGAGGGCGTTGGAATCATCAGTGATGAGGTAGTGCGTTTCGTTCGAAGCTGGGATTATACAGGCCTGGAGGGTGCGGCAGAAGGCACCGCTCAGCTGACCTACCGGTTTGATGAAAATGGGAAATTGGTATATATGGAATATCTTACCACCTATGACGAGAATCCCCGGAGCTACACCATCGAAATCTACCCGGACACGGCGGCGGAAATCGAAGCCAAAATCAGCTCCTATGCGGAAAATCCCTATGTTTCCAGCTTCTCCTGGGAGGATGCCAGGGCCAAGTATGAAACCGACGCATTTAACCACCGCTCCGGTGAGTTTGTAAACACCGATGCGGTTTCCATCACGAACTCTGTGGACGCTGCCCGCCGGGCGCTGCTGGAATACCCCAGGCTGAAGGACTACCTGGATTTGGAGGTTTCCCACGACGATGGGGCAGGCATGTGGCGTGTCACCGTCAGGAGCTACCATGAATCCCGCTCCTCTGAAGAGTTCCGGGACATCTACCTGGACGACAACGGCGTGACCCACCTGCTGGTCTACGAGGGCCCCATTGAATATGGCGAGTCAAGAAGGTAGCAGGGCAGACGTAATGTTCCCCCTTGCGTTTTGCGTGGTTTTGTGGTATATAAAAAGCAGCATGAACAGCCCTGAAATTGGACAAAAACACCTTTTGGTCCGGGAAAAAGCAGCTATGGAATGAGGGGACGAAGATGAAAAAGATGATACCGGCTTTGGGCGGTGTGCTGTTTGGGATGGTGCTCCTCCTGCCCGTTGGTACGCTGCTCTCCGGCTGCTTTGGATACCGTTTTGAGCTTTCCGGTGTCACTGCCGTTGCTGCCGCTGTTGTTGCCGTCTGCCTGACCGTCTGGTTGATCGTTCTCGGCGGCGGGGAAAAGGAGCCGATTGAGAGCGGCGCCGTAAAAGTGCTGCTTGCGCTGCTGGCGCCCCTGTCCCTGATCAATGCTGCGTTTGCCATCTTTGTGTGCAGGGAAATCTGTGAAATCCTCAGCGCATTTGTATGTGCCGGCTGCTGCCTGGTCTTAACGATAGAACACGGAAAGCCAACAGCGCTGAAAATAATCGCTTTGATCCTGTTTGTGATCATGGTCATTCCGCTTGGCTTTTTCGGACTGTTCTCATTGATGTTTCAAAATATCGTCGTAAAATCGGTTGAATCCCCCAATGGGGCGTATTACGCCCAGGTGGTTGACAGCGACCAGGGGGCATTGGGCGGGGACACGATGGTTGATGTTTATGAAAAGAAACAGATCAACCTGCTGGCGTTCAAGCTGTATAAAGAGCCTCAAAGGGTCTATTCCGGAGACTGGGGCGAGTTTTACGATATGGAAATCTACTGGAAAGGGGATCACTGCCTGGTTATCAACGGTGCACAATACGAGATAAAATAGAACCTTTCCCAACACCCCGGGCTGTGCGGCAGCCTGGGGTGTTTTTATCAAAACACAAATTTTTTTGAAAAGAAATCATTTCACAGTGTTCGATTCGTTATATCATATGAGGGGACGCCCTTGGGAGGAATGATCTTGACGCGTGAAGAGAAACTGATGATGCGGCTTGGACAGGGGGACACGGAGGCGGCGGAGGAATTGATCGGTCTACTATATCCTGAAATTCTCCGCTACTGCCTGTGGCATGCCCCGAACCGTGATCTGGCCGAGGATGCGGCCCAGGAGACCTTCCTGAAAGCCATCCGCTATTATGACCGCTATGTACATAAGGGAAAATGCAAGGCGTTTTTGTACCGGATCGCCGCCAACACCTGCGTGGACATGGGCCGGAGAATGAGGGCAGGGGAGTGCTCCCTGGAAGACCTTCCGGAAGAGCTTTCCTGCGAAGAGCAGGGCTTCCAGCGAGTTCACGATGACTTGAATTTCCGGCGGCAGATTCGCACGCTGCCCCCGGAGCAGCAGGAGGTGCTGCTGCTCCGGTTTGGCCAGGAGCTGACTCTCGGGCAGATTGCCCAGATCACTGGGACGCCTCTGCGCACCGTTCAGTCCCGGCTCCGGGCCGCTCTGAAACACCTGAAAGCCAGAATCGAAAAGGAGGAGCAATGTGACAAATAAAGACTTAGAAACCCGGCTGCGCCAATGCTGCCATGAAGCGGACAAAGCAGTTCGCCCCTCCGCTATGGCGGCAGCGGTGCTGCTGGCCCGGCAGCAGGCCAATGAACGCTCCCGGCAGCGGCGGATTTCTTTCCCCCGATTCTTATTTTTGCAGATTCGTTTTCTCGGCTGGAAGATTTGGGCCGTACAGAGCGCTTTGCTGCTTGGGGCCTGCGTCTGGATGTCCAGTCTCTTTGGACAGGGGTACTGGAAAGAACCACAGTCCGTGGAGGGGCTGCTGTTTTGTCTGTCGGTTCTCGTTTTCATGACGGCGCCGCCCTTCCTCTACCGCTCCGTCCGCTATGGGATGCAGGAGGTGGAGGGGGCAGCACGGTTTTCCTCCCTCCGGCTGCTTATGGCCAGGCTGATCATCATCGGGGTCGGCGATGCTGTTATGCTTGGCGGCATCTTGCTGGTCGCCATGATGAAAACCACCCTGCAGCCGGGCAGTGCGGTGCTATCCGTGGGCCTGCCCTTTCTGCTGGCAAGCAGCGCCTGCCTCTATTTGCTGGGCCATGTTTCACCCCGGCAGTTCCTGGCTGGAAGCACGGCGCTGTGCGGCCTGCTGATAATGGGCTTTGCCCTGGGAGAGCGGAATTTATTTCAGTTCCTGGAGCTCACCCTCTCTCCGGGCTGGGTCGGGGTTTGCACCCTGCTGGCTGCCTTTTGCGGTCATCAGATTCACCATCTCCTCCACCACTGCGCTTACGCAGAAATGCAAATTGCTTGAAAGGATACACATTATGGAGTTATGTATTGAACACATTTCAAAACGCTTCAAAGACATGACGGCGGTGGACGATATTTCTCTGGGGCTTACCCCCGGCGTCTGGGGACTGCTGGGGGCCAACGGCGCGGGAAAGACCACCCTGATGCGGATGCTTGCCGGAATCATGCAGCCTACCTCCGGACAAATTACCTATGACGGCATCCCCATTTCCACCCTGGGCCAGCGGTATCGGGACATTTTTGGGTATTTGCCCCAGGAGTTCGGCTTCTATCCCGAATTTACCGTTCAGGACTATCTGGAATACGTGGCCGTGCTGAAAGGGCTGACGGCGGCGGACAGCAGGCGGAAGATTGGCGAACTGCTGGAGCAGCTGACCCTCACCCAGGTGCGGCGCAAGAAGATCGCCAAGCTGTCCGGCGGCATGAAGCGCCGGGTGGGCATTGCCCAGGCCCTGCTGAACGAGCCGGAGGTCCTGATTCTGGACGAGCCCACCAGCGGCCTTGACCCCGGAGAGCGGGTGCGCTTCCGGAATCTGCTCTCGGAATTTGCCCATGACCGGATCGTGCTGATCTCCACCCACATCGTCTCCGATGTGGAGTACATCGCCACCCGGAATGCGGTGATGAAGGGCGGAAAGCTGCTGGCCTGCGGCACCACGGAGGAACTGGTCAAGCTGGTGGAGGGCAAGGTGTGGACAGCCACAATCCCGGCCAGCGCCTTGGGGGAATACGAGCGGAAACTGCCCATCGTCAATCTGCGCAACGAAGAAAACGGCGAAATCTCCATCCGCTACCTGGCCCAGGAAGCTGCTGTTGCCGGCTCTGCCGCTGTGACGCCCCGCCTGGAAGACCTGTATTTGTGGCTGTTTCCCCAGAAAGATGCGGAAAGGAGATAAACCATGCGTTTGATGAAATTGGAACTGAAACGTGTCCTCAAAACCCGGCTGACGCTGATTCTGCTGGCGCTCTCCCTGGCACTGTCCGTGGTGATGGCCTACATTCCCACCACCTTCTGCTCTGTCAGTTATCTGGGTGACGATGGGAACGAGGTAAGGGTTCACGGCCTGGCCGCTGTTGAACAGATAAAGATCCTGCAATCCGACACCCAGGGGGCGGTGACGCCTCAAAAGGTCAGGCAAGCTGTGGAGGCTTATCAGGAATGCCTGACGAAATACGGCGTGGAAACCACCTATGAGCTTCCGGATGGGGTCTATGGCCGGGAGATTCTGCCCTACGCCCCGCTGTTTCACGGCGTCCGGGAGGCTTTTGCTGACCCGGACAGCGGCTTCGCACCTTCTCTGATGGACATTGACCCTGAGAAAATTGAGGACTTCTACGGTGCCTGTGAGTCAAGAATTGATTCTCTGATGAAAATGGAGCAGAAAAATCACCCGGCGGCCCAGAAGGACGCAAAAGCCATGTACAGCCGGGTGGAAACGCCATACAGCTTTTATCCCGGCTATAATACGGATGCCATGGACTATCAGATGCTGCTGGCCTTTCTCATTGTGCTGTTCTGCGCGGTGATTGCGGCGCCCATTTTCACCTCGGACTATCAGACGGGGGCCGACGAAATTTACCGCTGCACCAAATTTGGGCGGGTGAAATTCGCCGTAACCAAAATAGCTTCTGCGCTTCTGATCTGCAGCGCCGCTTTTTCCCTCTGCGCCGCGGTGTATCTTCTGGTTTCCAACAGCCTGTTCGGCTGGGAGTGCACGAAGACCTCCATGCAGATGCTCTATTCCATTGTCAATTTGCCGAACCTGAATCTGGGCGCTCTGCAAGGGATAAGCGCCGGAGGGTATCTGCTTTGCATGCTGGCCACGGTGAGCTTCACCCTGTTTCTTTCCTCCAGGCTCCGGAATATGGTGACCGCCCTCTCCCTGGCGCTGGGCTGCTGCATCCTTCCAATCGTTGTGTATATGGCATTGCCCGCCGAGATCGGACAATGGATTTATACCATCCTCCCGGCAGGCGGCGTGGCCTTGCAGACCAGCTTCTTCTATTCCCTGGTTGATTTCGCCTACTGGAACCTTGGAAACCTTGCCATCTGGACGCCCTATGTGATGCTGGGAGCATACTGCATCGAAGTGCCCCTGTTCCTGTGCCTTGCCATTCACTCCTACTGTAAGCAGAACGCCAGATAAAAATTTCCCGCCAGTGCTGACACCCAGAGGTGCCGGTGCTGGCGGTATTTTAATTCTTCAAAACGAGCCCTGATAGCGCCCTTCGCCCTTGAGAAAACGATATGCTGATTGTGGGCTGCATGGGTGTTCGGATTTTTGCAAAGATTGTCTAGCTGTGGCTGTGGTTGTTGTCTCTGTGCTGAACCAGCGGAAAATCAACAAGACCGAGAAAGCCAATGCCAATATGGGCATGGAATAACCCCTTTGCAAATATAAAAGGACCGCGCCATGGAATTTTGGTTCCATGGCGCAGTTTAATATCGGGCCGGTAGGGGAATTGACCCAAACGTGACAAGAGGTTACCCGGCAGATGGTGGGGGATGATTGTTAACCATTCTCACATACATTGGAGTGAAGAACCCTGCGCTACAAATTACAGGTTGCTGGGATGGCTGGGACAAATTGTAAAATATTTTTGAAAGGGTTGAAAACAGAAATGTCGTATGCTACACTATTTGCGTTGCTTGCGACATTGTTTGGAAGGAGGGGATTGGGTGTATCACTATGGTCATATGTTCCGGCTGCTCCATTGTGCTATTTCTCAGTCGGTGACCCAGGCGCTGGGGGAGATGGAGCTGACCTCGGCTCAAGGGCGGATTATGGGGTATCTGGCCCGGCGGAGGGACCCGCCCTGCGCCAAAGACATCGAGGATGAATTTCACTTGAGCCATCCCACGGTCTGGGGGCTGCTGTCCCGGCTGGAAAAGAAAAATTTCATCGAATTCCGCCCGGATGAGAGGGATGGACGCTGCAAGCGAATCATGATCTCTCCCAGGGGTTGGGATTGCCATGAAAAAATATACCATGTAATTTTGGAAAATGAGGAGCGGGTGGTCCAGGGCTTTACCCAGGAGGAGCGGGAGCAGTTTTACGCACTGCTCGACCGGGCAGTGTGCAACATGGGCGGCCGATCCGGCTTCCAGTTTGAAGAGGAGGAAACCAACGAATGATTAAAAGACTTGCCCGGTGCGTCCGGGAATACAAATGGCCTGCCATCCTGGGCCCCTGCTGTATGATCGGCGAGGTGGCCATGGAGGTATTGATCCCTCTGGTGATGGCGAAGCTCTATGACTATGGCATTGTCCTGCAGGATATGTCTGTGGTGGTGCGCCAGTCGATTATCCTGATGCTGTGCGCCCTGGCCTCGCTGTGCTTTGGCTCTGCCTCTGCGGTACTTGCCTCCAAGGCGGGCACCGGCTTTGCCAAGAATCTGCGCCACGACATGTACTACCATGTCCAGGAATTCAGCTTCTCCAACATCGACAAATTTTCCACTGCCTCTATTGTCACCCGGCTGACCTCGGATGTGGCCAACATCCAGATGTCCTTTCAGATGATGATCCGGATGGCCATCCGCTGCCCCATGATGCTGATTTTGGCCCTGTTCTCCGCCATGCGCATCAGCGTCAGGCTGAGTCTGGTGTACTGCATTGCCCTGCCCATTCTGGTGGCGGTGCTCTTCGGCCTGGTGCCCCTGGTGTTTAAGATTTTCGACAAGGTATTCAAAACCTACGACCGCCTGAATAATGTGGTGCAGGAAAACATCCATGGCATTCGGGTGGTAAAAAGCTTCGTCCGGGAGGAAAGGGAAGTGGAGAAATTCACCGGCACCTCCGGGGAAATCTACCGCCTGTTCTGCAAGGCCGAGCACATTCTGGCGCTGAATAACCCCATCATGCAGCTGTGCGTCTACTCCTGCATTCTGTTCATTTCCTGGTTCGGGGCAAAAATGGTAGTGACCTCCGGCAATGTTCCCGGGGCGGGACTTACCACCGGCGAGCTCAGCTCCATGCTCACCTACACCACCCAGATTCTGAACAGCCTGATGATGCTCAGCATGGTGTTTGTGATGGTGATTATGTCCCGGGCCCCCATGCGCCGCTGTGCGGAGCTGCTGGAGGAGAAGCCCAATCTTACCTCCCCGGAAAATGGGGTGAAGGATGTGAAGGACGGCTCCATTGATTTTGAAAATGTCTCCTTCCGCTACTCCGAGAAGGCCCAGCTGGACGCTTTGCAGAATGTGAATCTCCACATTCCCTCCGGCGCCACTGTGGGCATTTTGGGCGCCACCGGTTCCTCCAAGTCCACTCTGGTGCAGCTGATTCCCAGACTGTACGATGTGACTGCGGGCGCACTGAAGGTGGGCGGCGTAGATGTGCGGGATTATGATTTGGAAACCCTGCGGGACAATGTGGCCATGGTGCTCCAGAAGAATACCCTGTTCTCCGGCACCATCAAGGAGAATCTGCGCTGGGGCAATCCAGACGCCTCCGACCAGGAACTGATTCACGCCTGCCGTCTGGCTTGTGCCGATGAATTCATCCGCAGCTTCCCCGAGGGCTACGATACCCACATCGAGCAGGGAGGCTCCAATGTCTCCGGCGGTCAGAAGCAGCGGCTGTGTATTGCCCGGGCCCTGCTGAAAAAGCCCAGAATTTTGATTCTGGATGATTCCACCTCCGCTGTGGACACCCATACCGACGCCATGATCCGCAAGGCCTTCCGGGAGGAAATTCCCGGCACCACCAAGCTGATTATTGCCCAACGGATTTCCTCCATTCAGGACGCAGACCTGATTATCATCATGGAGGGTGGCAGAATCCTGGAGTCAGGCACCCATGAGCAGCTGCTGGAAAGCTCCAAAATCTATCAAGACCTGTACAACACCCAGCAGAAAGGAAGGGAAGAATAATGCCTCCTGTAAAAATGCGCGGCGATGGCCGCATGGCAAAAAGCCCCAAAAAGACCCTGCTCCGGCTGCTGAGCTATCTGAAAAAATACGCCCCGGTGCTGCTGATTGTACTGGTGTGCATCTTCCTCACCTCCTTTGCCCAGACCATGGGCAGCCGCAGCCTGGGCACTCTGGTGGATCATTACATCCTGCCCATGGTGGAGTCCCACTCCCGGGATTTTGGACCCATGACATCCTATCTTCTGAAAATCGCCGCCATCTTTGGCGTAGGCATCCTCAGCTCCTTCTTCTTTAACTACCTGATGGTGGGTGTGAGCCAGGGGGTTCAGAAAACCATCCGGGATGAGATGTTCGTAAAGATGCAGCGGCTGCCTTTGCGGTATTTTGACACCAACACTGCGGGCAACATCATGTCCCGCTACACCAGTGATACCGACACCCTGCGTCAGATGGTCAGCCAGGCTATCCCCCAGTGCGTTTCTTCCATCATTACCCTGGTGGTGGTGGCGTGGAACCTGATCGACACCAGCTGGCTGTTGTTCATCGTCATGCTCTTTACCATTACGCTGATTGTTTATGTCACCAAGTATCTGGCAGGAAAAGCCGGCAAATATTTCATCGGCCAGCAGAAGTCCCTCGGTGCGGTAAACGGCTATATTGAGGAGATGATTAACGGCCAGCGGGTGGTGAAGATTTTCAACCACGAGCATGTGTGCCAGCAGGAGTTCGATGCTCTGAACGAAACCCTCTGCCGCAACGCCTACGCCGCTGGCAAGTTCTCCAATGTTATGGGCCCCATCAATAATAACCTGGGTTATATTCAGTATGCGGTGCTGGCCATTGTGGGCGGAATGATGGTGGTGATGAGCGAAGGAAAGATGCTCACTCTGGGCAGCCTGATGGCCTTTATGATTCTGTCCCGGAGCTTCAACATGCCCATCTCCCAGATTTCCAACCAGATCAATTCCATTGTCATGGCCCTGGCCGGGGCGGAGCGTATCTTCGAGCTGATGGATCAGGAGCCGGAGCAGGATGAAGGCTATGTTCATCTGGTCAACGCCAGAATCGACCCGGACGGCACCATCCACGAGACGCAGGAGCGCACCGGGCACTGGGCCTGGAAGCACTACCACAAGGCTGAGAACACCACCACCTATCAGGAACTGAAAGGCGACATCTATATGGAGCATGTGGACTTTGGCTATGTGCCGGAAAAGACGGTGCTCCACGATGTATCCCTGTACGCCAAGCCCGGCCAGAAGATCGCCTTCGTGGGGGCTACCGGTGCGGGAAAGACCACAATCACCAACCTGATTAACCGGTTCTATGATATTGAGGACGGCAAAATCCGCTACGACAATATCAACATTAACAAAATCTGTAAGGATGACCTGCGCCGCTCTCTGGGCGTTGTGCTGCAGGATACCAACCTATTCACCGGCACGGTAATGGACAACATCCGCTATGGCAAGCTGGACGCCACCGATGAAGAGTGCATCCACGCCGCAAAGCTGGCCAATGCCCACGACTTCATCACCCGGCTTCCTGAGGGCTACGACACCATGCTTACCGGCAACGGCGCACGGCTCTCCCAGGGTCAGCGGCAGCTGATTGCCATTGCCCGGGCCGCAGTGGCGGATCCTCCGGTGATGATTCTGGATGAGGCTACCTCCTCCATTGACACCTACACCGAGGCCCTGGTGCAGGCGGGCATGGATGCGCTCATGAAGGGCAGAACTGTTTTTGTCATTGCCCACCGGCTGTCCACCGTCCGCAATTCCGACTGCATCATGGTTCTGGATCAGGGCCGCATCATCGAACGGGGCACCCACGATGATCTCATTGCCCAGAAGGGCACCTATTATCGGCTCTACACCGGTGATTTTGAACTGGAGTAAAGCAATGGCGTCTGAGTTGGTTACCCAATTCAGACGCCGTTTTTTTCTTATGCTCAGGGGGTGCCAGGGGAATTGGAAATATTCCGCAAATGGAAATACACGGTACTGACGCTGATGTCCAATTCGCTGGCAACAAGCTCTACAGAATTTTTCAGTTCAAAAACATGAAGGCTGTGCAGCAGGCGAATGATTTCCTTGTTTCGCATGGAGGGGAGAATGGACTCATCTCTGAGAACCTGATTTTTTGCCTCCTGGAGCTTCTGCTCAATAGCATTTGTAGAGTTTTCTGCAAAATTCTCCGCCGTAAAGACAGAGGTGTCCCCGGGAAGCATCTCGGATAAATACTGAATCATCGGCGTACCGAGATACAGGTTGATGCACAGCAGCCCGATGATCCGTCGGCCCTTCCCCCGAATGGCAATGGTGGTGGATTTCATGGGTTCTCCCTGTTTGTTTTTGCTGAAATACACTTGGAAATCACTGTTGGAGCCATCGGATTCCAGTTTATTCAGCATGGAGATGCCCAAATCCGTGATGGGGGAGCCATCTGTGCGTCCGGTGTGAAAGCCGTTCATTATTTTGATTACGGAATGATCCCAATCTGCCAAACTGTGCAGGGCAATCTCGTAGCTGGAGCCCAGGTAGGCAGCCAGTCCTTCCACCAGAGTTTTGTAGGTGTCCAGAATACACAGATCCTCTGCGGTCAGATTCCTGTCAATCATAGCAGCAAATTCCTTTTTGAAAAATTTTTTTCGTAAATATTTTACATAAAAAATGTTGAAAAGGCAAGTAGAATTCCGGTCGGAGCTGTTGTACTTCTTGTCAAAAAATGCGTGGGTGTATTTATGGAAGGTATACAAAAAATATTTTTAGTAGAATATATGATTGACTAAAATAATTTACAGTCCTATAATGAGAATGAAATCAGAGAATTTCAACCCCATTATCCTGTAAAATGTTTTAAGGAGGATGTTTTATGAAAACGATTTCTACCGAAAATGCCCCTGCTGCCATTGGCCCTTACTCCCAGGCGCAGATGGCCTGGGGACTGGTTTTCGTCTCCGGCCAGATTCCTGTGGTTCCCGCTACCGGTGAGGTCGCCGAGGGCGGCATCAGCGGCCAGGCGGAGCAGTCCTGCAAGAATGTGGCTGCTGTGCTGGAAGCTGCCGGTTCTTCCATGGCCAAGGTTTTGAAAACAACCTGCTTTCTGGCGGACATGGGGGATTTTGCAGCCTTTAATGAAGTTTATGAGAAGTATTTTGTCTCCAAGCCTGCCCGCAGCTGCGTTGCGGTGAAAGCGCTGCCCAAGGGCGTACTGTGTGAGATCGAGGCAATCGCCGAGATGTAAGGGAGGACGGTATGGGTAATATCAAAGACTTGATGCGGCCTGCCTTTGCCAAGCTGGACGGCGGACTGTTCTCCGTGACTGAAAAGGCTGACGTGGGCGATGTGGGTCAGCGCATGAAGGAAATGGGTGTGGCCATGATGAGCTGGGCGGACCCCTTCATGCCCGACCCCTCCATCCCGGACTGCGTTACTGAGGCAGCCATTGACGCACTGAAAACCGGTGCGCCTGCCCATTACATCATGCCCATCGGAAGCCCGGAGCTGAAAGTGCTTATTGCGGGGCGCACCAAAGAGCGCTTCGGCATCGACCTGGATCCTCAGAGAAACATCATCATCAACCCCGGTTCGGACGTGGGCCTGATGTTTGCCATGGCTCCCTGGATCAACCCCGGAGACGAGGTGATGATTCACGATCCCAGCTATGGCAGCAATTTCCTGAACCCGGAGCTGCTGGGCGGCGTCACCGTCCGGGTGCCCACCTACGAGGAGGATGGCTGGCACCTGCGCATTGAAGAATACGAGAAGCGTCTTACCGACAAAACCAAAATGGTGCTGCTGACCAATCCCAACAACCCCACCTGCGTCACCTATACCCGGCAGGAGCTGGAGCAGCTGGCGGCGTTCTGCGTCCGCAATAACCTGGTCTGTGTGGTGGATCAGGCCTTCGAGGATACCGTGTTCGATGGCCGGGAGATGGTCTGCATGGCATCCCTGCCCGGTATGTGGGAGCGTACCGTCACCGTTTGCTCCGTTTCCAAGGGTATGGCCCTCAGCGGCTTCCGGGTGGGCTGGATTTATGCCAACGACGTAATTATGGATACTTATTTCGGCTCTGCGGTGAACATGCAGGGCGCTACCAGCACTCTGGCCCAGATGGCGGTGGTGCCTGCCTTTGAAGATGACAGCTTCATTGCCGAATACATGAAAAAGTATGACAACCGCAGACGCTATGCCTACAAGCTGTTCAATTCCATTCCCGGCGTGTCCATGCAGATGCCAGAGGCCACCTTCCTGCAGTGGATCAATGTCTCTGGGCTGGGAACCTCCACCGAGGTGACTCAGTACCTGATTCAGGAGGCCAGAATCTGCGCCAACGACGGGAAATTCTACGGCGATCAGGGCCAGGGACATATCCGTTTGGTGGCGGGCTGCTTCTGGAATGATGAAGACTGCTATGCCGCCATGGACCGTATGGCCGCAGCGTTCCGTAAGCTGGCAGAGAAAAAGGGCCTCTGCTGACAAATAGAAAAGGAGAAATCAATATGGCAGAAAAGAAGAAGCTTGAGTTCCGGGGCGGGATGGCAATGTCTCTGGTGCCGGTGCTCATCTATGTGGGCTTTTGCATCACGCTGTTCATCGGCTTCAAGGCCTTCAACATGGAAGCGCTGGCTGTAGGCGGTTTTCTGGGACTGCTGGTGGGCGGTATCTTCTGCAAGAGCTACACCAAGTATTGGGAGAGCGCCATTTCCGGCATTTCCTCCATCACCTCCGTCTCTGTGGTGGTGATCCTGCTGCTGGTGGGCATGTTCAGCCAGATGATTAAGACCAGCAATATCTCCGGCGGCTTTGTCTGGCTGGCCAATTCCATCGGCATCAAGGGCGGTCTGTTCGTGGCCTTCACCTTCCTGACCACCTGCATCGTCTCCACGGCCACCGGCTCCTCCATCGGCACCATGTTCATCGCCTTCCCCATTTTCTACCCCGCTGGTACGATTCTGGGCGCAAACACCATGTGGCTGGCCGGCTCCATTGTCTCCGGCGCCATCTTCGGCGACAACCTGGCCCCCATCTCCGATACCACCATCGCTTCCGCCTCCACCCAGCAGTTCCAGGACGGCACCCCCGCCGACGTGGGCGGCGTCGTCACCAGCCGCCTGCGCTACTCCGCAGTGGCCGGTGTGATTTCCCTGATCCTGTTCGGCATCGTGGGCGGCATCGGCGGCACCTATCAGGGCGGCGCCATTGAGGCTGCCTCCAACCCTGCCAGCCTGGTGATGCTGATTCCCGTGGTGATTATGCTGATCGTTTCCACCAAGACCCGGAACATCTACCTGGGCATCCTGGTGGGCCTGGGTCTGGGTACCGTTGTGGGCCTGGCCTTTGGGCTCTTCGGCATGGGAGATGTCTTTGCCAACGATCCTGCCAATAATGCGGCGGTTGGCTTCCTGGTTTCCGGCATCAACGGCATCCTGCCCACTGTGGCCCTGGTTATTTCCGTGTTCGGTATCATGGGCGTTTTGAACGATGCGGGAATGCTGGACTTTGTGGCTGAGAAGATTCTGAGCAGCAAGGCCGGTCAGACCCAGCGGGGCGCCGAGCTGCTGTGCATGGCGGGCATCTCCGTCACCACCATTCTCTTTGGCGGCGTGACCAGCGCCTCCATTCTCACCTTCGGCCCCATCCTGAATAAGATTGGCTCCGCCAAGAATATCCACCCCTATCGCCGGGCCAACCTGTTGGACGGCACTGCCAACAGCCTGCCTGCCATCGTCCCCTTTATGAGCACCTTCGTGTTCATCGGCGCTGCGCTGACGGGCCTGTCTCCTCTGGCAGTGGCCGGAGGCACCATCTATGCCTTTGCCCTGTTCCTCACCTTCCTGTTTGCGGTTCTCACCGGCTGGGGCCGTAAGAACGAGAAGTAATTCATCCGTGGCATTTTGGAGGCTGCTCCGGTAAAATAGGGCAGCCTCCAATAGAACCTGACAAATTCCAAAAATGGGGCTTGACAAATCGTGGGAATCTGGTATAATACGTCTTGTTCCCGGTACGGAGGCTTAGCTCAGCTGGTTAGAGCGCATGCTTCACACGCATGAGGTCACAGGTTCGAGTCCCGTAGTCTCCACCAAAAATCGGCAATCTTCGCAAGAAGGTTGCCGATTTTACTTATTCACTTTTCACTCTTCACTAAAATTTTAGGGCCGATTTTTGGAAGGTGATAAGTAATAGTGAATAGTGAATAAGTAGGATACGGAGGGGAACGTGCATCTAAAGTGTTATGTAAGCACGATAAAACACTGCCTTTTTGGCAGTGTTTTTGTTTTGATGAAGCCGGAAATTGGGCCAATTGGGGGCAGGAAGAAATTCGGTGAAATTGGGATGGAAATGTGGCGCTGTTTGTGATATTCTATTGACAATATAAATTTTCCTTTAGCTGCTGCGCCGGACTGCCCTGCAGGGGGGGCCTCTGGATGAGTAGAAGCGCCCGGTGCTTCAAACAAAAATATGGGGTGGAAATATGGTAACTTCAAACATGAAAGCAATTGTCAAGAGCGATCTTCAGAAGGTCTGGGAAATTGTTTTGGCAGTCGAAAATTACAGTACATGGCGAAGTGATTTGAGCAAAACAGAAATATTGAATGAAAAGCAGTTTGTTGAATATACGAACCAGGGCTTTGCAACAACGTTTACTGTTACAGAAACGCAGCCGTATCGGTGCTGGAAATTTGACATGGAAAACAGCAATATGAGCGGGCATTGGGTCGGCGTTTTCACCGCAAAGGGCAGCGAGACAGAAATCGATTTTACAGAGTATGTGACAGCCCAAAAGCTTTTCATGAAGCCCTTTGTGAAATTGTTTTTGAAGAGACAGCAGGCGCAATTTGTGCTCGATTTGAAAAATGAGGCAGAGAAGAAAGGAAGAGGTCAAGGAAAATATGTATCGAATTCTGATTGTGGAGGATGATGACGGCATCGCGGGGGGAGTTGCCAGGCAGATTGTCTCCTGGGGGATGGAGGCAGTCCGGGTAAAAGATTTCCAGAATGTCACCGGGGAGTTTGCCGCCTGCCAGCCCCATCTGGTGCTGATGGACATCGGCCTGCCCTTTATGAACGGCTATCACTGGTGCAGCGAAATTCGCCGGGTGTCCAAGGTGCCCATCATCTTTTTGTCCTCGGCCTCGGACAATATGAACATCATCATGGCTATGAACATGGGTGCGGACGATTTTATCCCCAAGCCCTTTGACTCCAATGTGCTGATTGCAAAAATCCAGGCCCTGCTCCGGCGAACCTATTCCTTCGGAGAGAGCAGCCCGGTTCTGGAGCACCGGGGGGCCATGCTGAATACCGGGGACAACACGCTGAGCTATCAGGGAAAGCAAATTCCCCTGTCAAAAAATGAGTATCGGATTCTGCTGATTCTGATGAAAAACAAGGGCAAGGTGGTCAGCCGGGAAAAGCTGATGGAGGCATTGTGGCAGACCGATGAATTTGTGGACGAAAACGCCCTCACCGTGAATGTGGGCCGGCTGCGGAAAAAGCTGGAAGGGGCGGAGCTCACGGGATTTATTGAAACAAAATTTGGCGTAGGGTATCTGGTGGGGTGAAAAATGCTGAATTATCTGAGGCAGAGAAGAAAGTGGCTGCTGCTCCTGATCTGCTGCGCTTTGGTATTCGCCGGGTCTTTTTGGCTCTATCACCTCCCGGTGGCGGCAGTGCTGTACCCCAGCGCCCTGTGCGGGGTGCTGGTGCTGGGCTGGTTTCTTGCGGACTACAGAAGGCAGCGGCAAATGGAACGGAAGCTTTCCCAGCTGGCGCTCCTGCCCGACGATCTGACGGAGGGCCTGGAAGTGGCCCCCGGCAGTCTGGACGAAGCCTATGGGAAGATCATCCGGAACCTTTCCCAGCGGGAGCAGTCCCTCCGCCAGGAGCAGCAGCGCCGGGAGACGGACCGGACGGATTACTATACCACCTGGGTTCATCAGATCAAGACCCCCATTGCCGCCATGCGCCTGCTGCTGGAAAATGAGGACTCCCCCCTGAGCCGGAGCCTGGGAGAGGAATTGCAGCGGATCGAGCAGTATGCCCTCATGGCGCTGACCTACCAAAGGCTTGACAGCGTGGATACGGACTATGTGTTCCGGGAGTGCCAGATCGACCGGGTGGTTCGGGGAGCGGTGCGGAAATTCGCCGGGCAGTTTATCCGAAAGGGAATCCGGCTGGACTACACGCCCATGGAAAAGCAGATTGTCACCGACGAAAAATGGCTCTCTTTTGTGGTGGAGCAGCTGCTGTCCAATGCTCTGAAATACACCCAGCAGGGCTCCGTCTCCATCTATATGGAGGGGGAGTGCCTGTGCATCCGGGATACGGGCATCGGCATCGCCCCGGAGGACTTGCCCCGGATTTTCCAGAGAGGCTACACCGGCTGCAACGGCCGGACGGATAAAAGGGCCACGGGGCTGGGGCTGTACCTCTGCCGCCGGATTTGCCAGAACCTGGGCCACACCATCACCGCCCAGTCCACCCTGGGGGAGGGCACCCTGATTGCGCTGGATTTGAGCCAGAGCCGGGGCACGTTTGAATAAAAACCCAATTGTGACAGTTTTGTTCGTTTTGAACCCCCGCCTGTAAGGAAAATCACAGGCGGGGAAAATTCTTTGCCGCTATAATGGTGCCACCACAGGAAAGGAAGGAACCACTATGAAAACAATGAAACGGGTTATGTGTCTGATGGCACTTCTCGTCGTGATGCTGATGGTATGGAAGAATGAAAGAAAGGCGGCAGGAAAATGAGCTTGTTAACCGTTGAACATCTGAGAAAGGTGTATACCACCCGCTTTGGCGGCCACAGTGTGGAGGCTCTGCGGGATGTGAATTTCTCTGTGGAGCAGGGGGAGTATGTGGCCATCATGGGCGAATCCGGCTCCGGCAAAACCACCCTGCTGAACATCCTGGCGGCCCTGGATAAGCCCACCTCCGGTACCGTGCTGTTGGAAGGGGAGGACATCACCAAAATCCGGGAGAAGGACATTGCCGACTTCCGCCGGGACAATCTGGGTTTCGTGTTCCAGGAGTTTAATCTGCTGGATACCTTCAATTTGGAGGACAACATCTATTTGCCCATGGTGCTGGCGGGGATTCCCCACCAGCAGATGAAGGATGTGCTGACCCCCATGGCAAAGGAGCTGGGAATTTCCAATCTTCTAAAAAAATATCCCTACGAGGTCTCCGGCGGTCAGAAGCAGCGGGCGGCGGTGGCGAGAGCTTTGATGATGAAGCCCAAGATCATTCTGGCCGATGAGCCCACAGGGGCGCTGGATTCCAAGTCTACCGACGAACTGCTCCGCCTGTTCTCTCAAATCCACCGGGGCGGGCAGACGGTTCTTATGGTCACTCACTCGGTGAAGGCGGCCAGCTGTGCCGACCGGGTGCTGTTCATCAAGGATGGTCAGGTATTCCACCAGCTCTACCGGGGCGGCTGCACCAACGAGCAGCTTTACCAGAAGATTTCGGATACCCTGACCATGCTCCAGACGGGAGGCGAGGAGGATTGAAAAGCTTTCTGTACCTCCGGCTGGCAGTGTCCGGCATTCGAAAGAATAAAAAGCTGTATTTACCCTATCTGCTTACCTGCGTGGGGATGGTGATGATGGAGTACATCCTCCTATCCCTGAGCGATTCTCCGGCGCTGCGCACCATGAGAGGCGGCGCTCAGCTGGGGTTTGTTCTCTCCCTGGGGAAGTTTGTGGTTGCGGTGTTTGCGGCGCTGTTCCTGCTGTATACCAATTCTTTCCTGATTCGCAGAAGAAATAAGGAATTTGGCCTCTATAATGTGCTGGGAATGGATAAATCTGCTCTTGGCTGGGTGATTTTCTGGGAGAACATCATTGTGGCAACCCTTGGCTTGGGGCTGGGGTTGCTCTTTGGAATCGGACTTTACAAGGTGGCAGAGCTGGGCCTGGTGAATATCATCCACGCTGATGTGGACTATTCGTTTATCATTTCCCCGGAGAGTGTGAAATTTACCCTGTGGGTATTCCTTCCAATTTTTGCTCTGCTGATGGTGAAATCCATGTGGCAGGTTCGCCGGGCGAGGCCCCTGGAGCTGCTGCGCAGTGAAAGTGCCGGTGAGAAGCCGCCCAGGGCCAATTATCTCCTGGGACTGGGTGGTGTGGCCCTGCTGGCAGGGGCCTACTATCTGTCAGTCACCAGCACCAGCGCTTTGCAGGCTTTCACCATGTTCTTTGTGGCGGTAATTATGGTGATTGTGGCCACCTATCTGATTATGATTTCCGGCAGCGTGGCCCTGTGCCGTCTGCTGCAAAGGAGCAAAAATTACTATTATCAGAAGAAGCACTTCGTCTCCGTCTCCTCCATGGCCTACCGGATGAAGCGCAACGGAGCGGGACTTGCCTCCATCTGCATTCTGTCAACCATGGTGCTGGTGATGATCTCCTCCACCTTCAGCTTGTATATCGGGGTGGAGGAGTCCATCAATGCCCGTTATCCCCACGACAGCGGCTTTGGGCTGGACATGGAGCGGCTGGATAATATGAATGAAGCGAATACAGCCCAGGTGCGGGAGAATTTTGAGGCGCTGTTCCGGGAAGAGGGCGTGGAGCCCAAAAATGTGGAGCACTACCGCTATGCTACCATCTACGGGATAATCGCCGAAGATCGGATTGAGCCGGATTCCTCCAGCGCGATGTCCACGGAGCTGAATTACAATCTTCTCCGCGTGATTGCGTTTATTCCGCTGGAGGACTTCAATGCCCTGAATGGAACCGATTTCACCCTGGAGCCGGGGCAGGCCCTGGTGGGGTGCCTGCGCTGCAGCTATGACGAGCCCCGCTTCCGGCTGGGAGATGTGGACCTGGAAATTGCGGGAAAGCTGCCCAAAGGTCTGGACACCGGGGAGCTGGCATCAAATGTGGCGCCGTCGTTGACGCTGGTGGTGAAGGATTTGTCGGAGATCGAACCCCTGGAAGGCATGGAGGATTACAAGGGCAGGAGAATGCTCCAAACCCGCTACTACTATGGCTGCGATTTTGACCTGACGGAGAAGGAGATCATTGAGCTTCACGACCGGCAGAAGCAGGCGATCAGGCAGCTGGACTTTTTGGGAAAGGATGGCGGCGGCTACAGCTGGATTGACGAATGCCCTGCTCAGGAGCGGGAGGATTTCTACATCACCTTTGGCGGACTGTTCTTCATCGGCATTGTGCTCAGCGCCGTATTTATCGCTGCGGCGGTGCTGATCATCTACTATAAGCAGGTCAGTGAAGGCTATGAGGATCAATCCCGCTTTGCCATCATGCGCAAGGTGGGCATGACCAAGGCGGACATTAAAAGAAGCGTCAATTCCCAGGTCCTCACGGTGTTTTTCGCGCCGCTGCTGATGGCGGGAGTTCACCTGGCCTTTGCGTTCCCCATGGTGTGGCAGCTGCTGCAAATGTTCAATCTGCGCAATCTGGGGCTCGTGATCGGGGCCAACATCGGCGCCTTTTTGGTGTTCTGCCTGTTCTATGTCATCATCTACAGGTTTACCGCCAGGGCCTATTACGGCATCGTCAGCAGTGATGAACGGCGATAAAAAATACCATCGCCCGGCTCTTTCTTTGGAGCCGGGCGATGTGTCTTGGATATTCAAAACATTGTGTAAATCCAATAAAGAAACCCATAGATGACGCTGGCGGCCAGACCGTAGACGATCACAGGCCCGGCAATGGTGAACATTTTTGCCCCTACGCCCAAGATAAAACCTTCCGTCTTGAACTCCACAGCCGGAGCGGCCACAGCGTTGGAAAAGCCGGTGATGGGTACCAGGGTTCCGGCCCCTGCGTATTTTGCCAGATCGTCATAGACGCTGAGTCCCGTGAGCAGGGCGGACAGGCCCACCAGCGTGATGGAAACCCAGGTGGCGGCATCCTGCTTTTCAAGGCCCAGACCGGTGTAGCGGTTCATCAAAAACTGACCAAGCATACAGATCAGGCCCCCGGCGGCGAAAGCCAGCAGGCAGTCCCGAAGCAGGGGAGACTTGGGACTCATTTCCTTTACCAATCGGCTGTATTGTTTATCGGTCATACTGTATCCCTCCTGAGGAGAGTATAACCATTTCCCGGGAATTTGACACAGAAACTTCCTACAAAATACAGCTTCAAATTTTGTTTTATCTGAGTAGTTGCCAGAGTGAGGGTTATATGGTAAAATAATGGAGCCGATATTGTGTCCTTTTCAGGCGAAGCCGGAAGGGGAACGGTATAATTACGACAAATGGAGGGATATGAGATATGCCAATGAAAATGGGTTGGCGCTGGTATGGCGAGGGCAACGACCCCGTCAGCCTAAGCGACATCAAGCAGATTCCCGGCGTGACCAGCATCGTCTGGGCGCTGCACCACAAGATGCCCGGTGAAATCTGGGAGGAAGCGGAAATCAAAGAAGTGGTTGACCAGATTCACGCCTACGGCTTCGACGCCGAGGTTGTGGAGTCTGTCAACGTTCACGATGACATTAAGATCGGCCTGCCCAGCCGGGATGCTCTGATCGAAAACTACAAGGTCTGCATCCGCAATCTGGCAAAATACGGCGTGAAGGTGATCTGCTATAACTTCATGCCCGTGTTCGACTGGACCCGTACCGATCTGTTCCACCCTGTGGGCGACGGTTCTACGGCTCTGTTTTATCAGAAGGACATGATCCAGGACGATTACAAGGCCATGGCAAAGTACATCCTGGACTTCACCGAGAAGTACCACATGACCTTCCCCGGCTGGGAGCCGGAGCGGATGGCCAAGCTGGACGAGCTGTTTAAGGCCTACGCCCCTGTGACCAAGGATCAGCTGTGGGAGAACCTGTTCTACTTCCTCCGGGCCATTATGCCCACCTGTGAGGAATGCGACGTAAAAATGGCCATCCACATGGACGATCCCCCCTGGGACATTTTCGGCCTGCCCCGCCTGATGGTGGACGAAGCCGCCTGCACCAAGCTGCTGACCAGCGTTGACAGCCCCTACAACTGCCTGACCCTGTGCACCGGTTCCCTGAATGCCAATCCCAACAACAACTGCGCCGACATCATCCGCAAGCACCACGCCCGGATTGCCTTTGCCCACATCCGCAACATCCATCACTTCGACAACGGCGATTTCTCCGAAGCTGCCCACCGGGATTGCTGCGGCGAGACCGGCATTATTGAGATTCTGCGGGCCTATCACGACAACGGCTGGGAGGGCTACATCCGTCCCGACCATGGCCGCCAGCTCTGGGAGGAAGGCCCCGGTGTCTGCCGCCCCGGCTATGGCAAGTACGACCGTGCCCTGGGCATCCAGTATATGCTGGGCGTTTGGGACCTGCTGGACCGTCTGGCAGAGGAAAAGAAGTAATTCTGGAGGAATCTTTCAATGAAGCTTTCTGATATTAAAAACGGCATCAGCCCTGAGTGGGCCGAGAAGGGCTACCAGATGCCCACCTTTGACATCCAGGCTGTCCGGGAAAAGACCCACAAGGAGCCCACCTGGGTGCATTTCGGTGCGGGCAACATCTTCCGCGCCTTCCCCGCCGCCATTCTCAACGAGGCCCTGAACTCCGGCAAGTATGACCGTGGCGTCATCGTCGCCGAGAGTTTTGACTACGAGATCATCGACAAGGCCTATCGTCCCTATGATAACCTGTCTCTGCTGGTGTCCCTGCAGTCCACCGGAACCATCGAGAAGAAGGTCATCGCCTCCGTCACCGAGAGCCTGAAGGCCGACTACCAGTTTGAGGATTGGAATCGGCTGGTGGAAATCTTCCGGAATCCTTCCTTGCAGATGATCTCCTTCACCATCACGGAGAAGGGCTACAGCGTGAATCCCGCCGATTTGGAGCGGGGCCTGACCCCTGTACTGGCCATGGGCAAGGTGGCCGCCCTGCTGCTGGAGCGCTACAAGGCCGGTCAGCTGCCCCTCACCGTTCAGTCCATGGATAACTGCTCCCACAACGGCGATAAGGTCAAGGCCGGTGTGCTTCAGTATGTGAAGAAGTGGGTGGCCGACGGCCTGGCTCCCGCAGGCTTCGAGGCCTATGTGCTGGACGAGACCAAGATCACCTTCCCCTGGTCCATGATCGACAAGATCACCCCCAGGCCCCATGAGAAGGTTCAGACCATGCTGGCCGCCGACGGGTTTGAGGACAACTACACCCTCCAGACCGAGAAGCACACCTTCACGGCTCCCTTCGTCAACGCCGAGGAGACGGAGTACCTGGTCATTGAGGACAACTACACCAACGGCCGTCCCCCCCTGGAGCTGGGCGGCGTGATGTACACCAGCCGGAAGACCGTGGACATGGTGGAGACCATGAAGGTCACCACCTGCCTGAATCCCCTGCATACCGCCATGTCCATCTATGGCTGTATGCTGGGCTACACCCTGATTTCCGCCGAGATGGCCGACCAGGACATTCGCAGCTTTATCCAGAAGCTGGGCTATATCGAGGCCATGCCTGTGGTCACCGATCCCGGTGTGCTGAATCCCTATGAGTTCATCGGCGCTGTGCTGAACCGCCGGCTGCCCAATCCCTTTATGCCCGACGCTCCCCAGCGAATCGCTATGGACACCAGCCAGAAGCTGGCCATCCGCTTTGGTGAGACGCTGAAAAAGTATCAGCAGCGGGGTCTGGACAAGTCCAATCTGGTGCTCATTCCGCTGGTGCTGGCCGGTTACGCCCGGTATCTGCGGGGCATCGACGACAACGGCAATGCCTTCGAGCCCTCTCCCGATCCGCTGCTGGCTGAGCTGCAGCCCATTGTAGCCGGCCTGGAAGTGAAGGAAGGGGATCAGGACTTCTCCTGCCTGAAGAAGCTCTATTCCCGGACCGATGTGTTTGGCGTGGACATCTATGCCATGGGCCTGGGTGAGCAGATCGAGGGCATGGTCAAGGAGCTCTACGCCGGCCCCGGCGCCGTCCGCAGGACGCTTCATAAGTATGTAGAGGCTCGTTGAGTTTCCAGTGGAATAAGAGGAGTGTCTTGTATGCCAAAATGGTTGGATAATGCCATTTTCTATGAAATTTACCCCCAGTCCTTCCTGGATACCAATGCGGATGGTGTGGGAGACTTCCAGGGAATCATCAACAAGCTGGATTACATCCGGGATTTGGGCTTTAACGGGATTTGGTTGAATCCCTGTTTCCTGTCTCCCTTTGGGGATGCTGGATATGATGTGGCGGATTATTATACCGTGGCCCCCCGCTATGGTACGAATGAGGATTTGAAGCGGCTCTTTGCCGAGGCTCACAGCAGGGGCATTCATGTGCTGCTGGACCTGGTGCCGGGCCACACCTCGGTGGAGCATCGGTGGTTCCGGGAGTCTTTGAAGCCGGAGCGGAACGAGTATTCCGACCGCTACGTGTGGACGGACAGTGTCTGGGAAGCGCCGGAGAACATGGGCTGTCTGCGGGGAATTTCCCAGCGGGACGGTTCCTGCGCTCTGAACTTCTTCACCTGCCAGCCCGCCCTGAACTACGGCTTCTACAACCGTACCCGCCCCTGGCAGCAGTCCCCGGAGGAGCCGGGCCCCAAAGCTACCCTGGAAGCCATGATGGATGTGATGCGCTTCTGGCTTACCATGGGCTGCGACGGCTTCCGGGTGGACATGGCCATGAGCCTGGTGAAAAATGATCCCGACAGCCTGGGCACCATTGCCCTGTGGCAGAAGGTGTTCTCCGTCCTCAGCCGGGAGTTCCCGGAGGCTGCCATGGTCTCCGAGTGGGGCGAACCGGAAAAATCCCTGCGGGGCGGCTTTCACATGGACTTCCTGCTTCATTTCGGCCCTTCTCATTATAATGATCTGTTCCGCTGCCCGGAGCCCTATTTCTCCGACCGGGGGGTGGGGGACGCCTCCGCCTTTGTGGAGCGGTATCTGGAGAGCCGACAGAAGGCAGGGAAGGACGGCTTGATCTGCATTCCCTCCGGCAATCACGACATGACCCGCCTGGCAAAGTATGTGGAGGGGGATGAAAAGAAGCTGGCTTTTGCCTTCCTGCTCACCATGCCCGGCGCACCCTTCGTCTACTACGGCGACGAGATCGGAATGCGTTATGTGGAGAATCTGACCAGCGTGGAGGGCGGATATGAGCGCACCGGCGCCCGGAGCCCCATGCAGTGGGACAGCTGCGTCAATGCCGGCTTCAGCGCCGCTCCCCGGGAAAAGATGTATATTCAGCAGGACCCGGCGGTCGACCGTCCCACGGTGGAAAAGCAACTGCCCGACCCGGATTCTTTGCTGAATCTGGTGAAGGGGCTGATCGCTCTGCGTCAGGCCCACCCGGCCCTGCAAAACCGGGGCAGCATCTGCTTCGTCAGCAACGGCGCCCCGAAGCAGGCTCTTGCCTATGAGCGGGAGCAGGACGGTGAAAAGCTGCTGGTGGCCATCAATCCCTTCCGGGAGGCGGTGGACTTCTCTTACACCGGTAAGCTGACTGAGGCACTGTTCGCCTTCGGCGGCCAGGCAATCCAGAGCGGCGAGACTGTTAAGGTGCCGCCGGTCAGTGCGGTGATTTACAAGGCCGATTAACCGGAAAATCATTTCATAACATCAAAATCTCCGTATGGCTTTGGTCATACGGAGATTTTTTGACTACCTCTAAGGAAACTCTGAATAAATCGTCTGCGGCTGAGCAGCAGATCTTTTGCCGATTTAATCAGAGCTTCCCTAACGCAGTTTTTTCATAACACCATCGTTTAGTTTGTTAATTTTTCCCTTCCAGGCAAGGTACTGAATCAGCCAGACCAGCAAAAAGATCACGATGAAGATACCGGCATAGGAGAGGAAGCCAATCACCGAGTGCTCCATCCAGTTTGCTGCGTAGGCAATGGGAAGCATGACCATACAGGCAATTGCAAAGTAAATTCCGCTCTGTTTGGCAAGGCTCCAGCTATCGATTTCCCAGATCAGAGAAGCCATGGCAAATCCGGTTCCCATGACGCCGCAGAGCGCTGTTTGGACAATGACGGCGCTGAGCTCGCTCCCCGCGGCATCCAGCAGCTCCGGTGTCACCGGGTAGAAGCAGCCGTCTCCCACACATGCGGAGATGATAATGGTGATCACAAAT
Source organism: Oscillospiraceae bacterium (assembly GCA_021771675.1). The sequence continues at coordinate 77,443 of JAETOP010000002.1, forward strand.
CCAATGGCAATTCCAATGGGAAACCCCAAAAGGCCCCGGGCAATTAACTTCTTTTTCATATCGTTCCCCTCATATCCCTAAAATTTTTTTGATTTTGGCCACGTATCGCCTTGAGACATATGTAACCGTTCCGTTTGAAAGCATCACGCAGATGGTTCCCGCAAAGCTCAGATCAAACCCCTTCACCTTTTTCAGATTGATGATTTCAGAGTTGGAAATGCGCACGAAGAAGTGTCCGTCAAGGCGCTGTTCCAGCTCATACAGCCGGAGCCGCAGCTGATATTCTCCGTGACTGGTCTGGGCCAGGACTTTGCCGTTTGAAGCGTAGACCCGGAAGAGACTGTCCGGCTCCAACACTTTGGCAATGCCGTCCTGAAATCCTGCAATGGTTTTCTCCCCGTCCTCAGAGAGCCGTTTGATGATCTGACTGACTTCCTCGGTCATTTTATCTGTGACGACAATGATTTTCGGTTCCTTCACTGTTTCATCAATTTTTATTTCGATTTCCATTGGCTCCCAACCTCCTTTCAAGCTACAGTATAGTCAGACCGGGATTGGTTTTCCAGCGTTTTTCAATAGGTGGTCGCTTTGGGAGCATAGGTGGTATTAAAAAACTCTGAATCGACCGCCGGTGGGGGTTCGATTCAGAGTTTTCTTTAGAGTATAGGATTATTTCCGCTTTCCCTTGGACAGGTAAATTCCCATTCCAAGGACAAATCCAATCAGCGCCGGGAGAATCCAGCCCATGCCCAGATTGTAGAAGGGGATAAACTGTCCGGCGAATGCTTTGACGTTTGCAAGGAACACGCTGCCAGGAATCATACCCGCAAGGGTGCCCAGAAAATCCAGGGCGGCGGCTACCAGGGTGAAGCCGGTGGTCGTGGCGTAGACCAGGGGGCTTTTGTCAAAGAATTTCTCCGTCAGCGCCAGCAGAATCAAGGTGATGGCCAGGGGATATACGAACATCAGCACCGGCACGCACCAAGCCACAATGGTGTTGAGGCCGAAATTGGCAATTCCGAAGGAAATCAGGCAGAAGCTCACCGCCCAGAAGGAATAGTTCGGCCCCTTGGGGAACATCTGCTCAAAGGCCTCGGAGCAGCTGGTCACCAGACCAATGGCGGTTTTCAAGCAGGCGAAGGTGACAATGGCGGCGGTGAGAATGGCCCCGGCCCGATGGAAATAGTGTTGGGCAACGGTGCCGAGCACCTGCCCGCCGTTGAGGGCGCCTTCGCACAGAGGGGCGCTCTGGGCGGTAATCAGGGTGATGAAGAAGTAGATGATGCCCATGAACAGGCAGCTGAACACACCGGCCTTGGCGGTATTCACCGCCACCCGTCCGGGCTCCTCAATGCCGTGGCTGCGAACCACCTGAATCACAACAATGCCAAAGGCCAGGCCAGCCAGGGCGTCCAGGGTGTTGTAGCCCTCCAGGAATCCGGCGAAAAACGCCTTGCTTCCGGTGGCGTAAGATTCCGCCGGCGCCACCTGGGAAACCTGGGTGACAGGCTTTGCCAGAGCGGCAATCACCAGAACAAAGAGGAAGACGAGAAACACCGGATTGAGAATTTTCCCGATCCAGGTCATAATTCCCCGGGGTTTCAGGGAGAAAAACAGCACAATGGCGAAAAATACAAAGGAGAAAATGGCCAGATACAGCCCCTGATGCGCCTCTCCCAGCAGTCCCACGGCTCCCACAGAGAAGGAGGTGCTGGCACAGCGGGGAATGGCAAAGAGGGGACCGATGGTGAGATACAGCAGGGTGCAGAAGAACACGCTGTATTTTTTCCCGACTTTGTCTGCCAGCTGCACCACGCCCTGGCACCGGCTCAGACCCAGAGCCACCACCGCCAGCATGGGGATGCCCACGGCGGTGATGAATACTCCCAGAAAAGCGCTCCAAAGATTGCTTCCGGCATCAATGCCCATTTTTGCCGGGAAAATCAGGTTCCCTGCGCCAAAAAACATGCCGAAGAGCATACTGGTGATGGTAATGGTTTCCTTGAAGGTCAGATTTCGTTTCATACGGAGTCATCCTTTCCAGCAGTATGACCCCATTTTACTCCCTCTGAGTCCATAGTTCAACTGAGCGAAAGTTTCTTAATAAGAAAATATTTTAAGAAATTATTTCTTTATAATAGACTTTTTGAAGAATTTCAGCTATAATAAAGCCATCAACTCGAAAGCGGAAACAAATGAATAAAAAAGTTGATTATTAAGAAACTGGAGGCATTCATATGGGGCAGATTAGCCGTGAGATCGGACTTAGAATCCGCAATTTTCGCAAATCACGCCACATGACCCTTGACCAATTGTCCAGTCTGGTGTGTAAAAACAAATCTACGCTCTCCAAATATGAAACCGGGGAAATTGTGCTGGACATTGAAACCATTTACGAAATTGCCCGGGCACTGGGCATTCATGTGGAACAGCTGCTGTATTGCACACCGGATCGGGTGACCATTCAGCCCTCCGGCCCCCGCCCTGCTTTTTTCAGCGGACTGTCCCAGTTCTACTCCTATTATTATGACGGACGGATCAACCGGATTATCCCCTGTGTCTTTGATGTGCTGCTCCAATCCGAGGACAGCCGGTATAAAATCATGATGTATGCCAATTTTCAGGACTATGCCAGCTACCAGAACTGCGAAACCACCTATTGGGGCTACATGGAGCACTACGACGCCATTACTAACGTGATTTTGACCAACCAGGATTCCCCTATGGAGAAGGCCCATGGGCAGATTCTGGCCACCTATATGAACTCAGATACCAAATGGGGCCTGTTTACCGGCCTGTCCGCCCGGCCTATGATGCCCGTGGCCCTGAAAATGCTTTTTTCCAAAAAGCGCCTTCCGGAGGATGAAGCCCTGCTTCAAATGCTGAAAATCACCAAGGAGGACATCCGCCTGATGAAACTCTACAATATGATGACGGTGCTGTAAAAACCGCTTCCTGAATAACAGGAAGCGGCGGGGATGATTGAATTGATGTGGGACTCAAATCTCCAAATGGTTTTTCCTTAATGCGGCCTTAACGGCAACGGCCAGGATGGGGGCAAAGATGATGGCAACCACGCCGTTGAAAATGGTGGCGGGAAGCTTTGCGGCTAAGCTAAGCATGGCGGCATCGTGGGTCAGTCCGTTGACGATCATGCCCTTGAAGTAGGATTTTCCCAGATAGAGAACCGCATAGGTCACTGCTCCTGCGGCGGAGGCGAGGGCAGCTTTCAGATAACCGGCCTGCGCCGGATTTTCCTGCGTCCGCTTGCCGGCCAGAAGCGCCCGGTCGCCATACCAGAAAACCAAACCGGCAACCAGACCGTAAGCCCCCTTGGTCAAAAAGGTGATCCAGCTCTCGGCAATGAACAGGGGATTCAGGCAGTCGTAGATGGCAGAGCCCAGACCGGCAGCCAGAGCGCCGTACCAGGGACCAAGCAGCAGACCAGCCAGGGCGCACATGATGTTGCCCAGGTGAAAGGAGGTTGTACCCGCAATGTCGATAGGCATGGTCACCCGAATGGCGGAACCGGCCACCGTCAGGGCAGCCATCAGGGCGGTAATCACGATTTTTTTGGTGGTAATGGATTTCTGCATCATTGCATTTCCCTCCCAATTGGATTTGTGCCTATTATATCGAAAACTGGCCATGAAAATAGCTCCAAAATGTGATTGAAAAATAATGCCAGATTTTTGAAATTAGACTGTACATCCTTCCTGGAAAATGCTATAATTAGCGTATCGAATAAAACATACAAAGGAGTGTGCTTATGAGACTTATTCGTGCAAAGGATTACCAGGACGTGAGCAAAAAGGCTGCCAACATCATTGCAGCCCAGATTCAGCTGAAGCCGGACTGTGTGCTGGGTCTGGCCACCGGCAGCAGCCCTGTTGGCACCTACAAGGAATTGATCGCAAAATATGAAAGCGGTGAGCTGGACTTCTCCCAGGTGAAAACCGTGAACCTGGACGAGTATGTGGGCCTGGATAAGAATCACGACCAGAGCTACGCCTATTTCATGCGCAGCAACCTCTTTGACCATGTGAACATCAACCAGGCCAACTGCAACATCCCCAACGGCATGAACCCCGATGCGGCTGGGGAGTGCGCCCGGTATGACGCAGTGATCGATGCTTTCGGCGGCGCAGATTTGCAGCTGCTGGGCCTGGGCCCCAACGGCCATGTGGGCTTCAACGAGCCTGCTGACCAGTTCGTGAAGAACACCAACAAGGTCCGCCTCACCGACGCCACCATCGATGCCAACGCCCGGTTCTTCGCCACCCGGGATGAGGTGCCCCAGTATGCCTACACCATGGGCATCGGCGGCATCATGAAGGCCCGACGGGTGCTGCTGGTGGTCAACGGCAAGAAGAAGGCCCAGGCTGTAAAGGACTGCTTCTTCGGCCCCATTTGTCCTCAGGCGCCAGGCTCCATTTTGCAGCTGCACCCGGACTTCATTCTGGTGGCAGACGAGGATGCCCTCTCCCTGGTGAAGGACCTGCTATAATCACAATGTTCAGAGGCCGTCTCACCCAGGGTGAGGCGGCCCTTTTACAAGAAATGACAGAGAGGAATTCCGATGAACAAAGACTTTTTGATGGAGCTGCTGTGCTCCAATGGTGTCTCTGGTAGCGAAGCGGAGATCGAAAAGAAAATTTATGACCGCATGATGCTCATTGCGGATGTTGTTTCTGTGGATGAAATGGGGACCGTAACCGCAGTGGTGAATCCCCAGGCTCCCTTTCGGGTGCTGATGACCGGGCATGCCGATGAAATCGGACTGATGGTCACGGCGGTTACGTCAGATGGTTTCCTGAAAGTCACAAATATTGGAGGCGTCTATGCTACCACATATCCAGGACACAAGGTTCGCATCCACACCGGCAAGGGAATCATCTATGGTGCAGTAGTAAACACCCGGGAGCTGTGCAAAAAAGAGGGATTGAAGGCTTCGGACCTGACCATCGACATTGGAGCGGTGGACCGGGAGGATGCCCTGAAGGCCGTTAGCCTGGGAGACACGGTGAATTTTGACACCGATGTCCGGGAATTGCTCAATGGGCGTATCACAGGCAGGGCCATGGATGACCGGGTAGGTGCCTACATTGTGATGGAAGCCTTGACTCTGGCCAAGGAGCGGGGCGCATCAGTTGGTGTTTATGCCGCTGCCACCACCGGAGAGGAGACCACCGGAAACGGCGCATATTTTACTGCCTCCCGGGTACATCCCAATATTGCGATTGCCGTGGATGTGACCTATACCAGTGACTATGCAGGGATCGACGTGGGCCTTACCGGGGACATCTCCGTAGGCAAAGGGCCCGTCATCTGCAATAATCCCTCCATCCATAAAAAAGTAAATGAAAAGCTGCTGGAGGCCGCCGCCAAACAGAATATGGCTGTTCAGATTGAGGCAGCCAATGGGCACACAGGCACGGATGGGGACATTATGCACCGCACCTGCCTGGGGGTTCCCTTCGCCTTGGTGTCCATCCCTCTGCGCTACATGCACTGCCCGGATGAGGTGGGTTCTCTGAAGGATATTCAGGATTGTGCCGAGCTGCTGGCCCAGTTCCTCTGCGACTGCTCTGAAAATATGGATTTAAAGCCCTTCTGACCATCTAAAATTTCCCCCACTGCCATCGAGCAGTGGGGGAACATCATAGGAGGGGATCAGAGCTGGGAATAGCCGTAGCTGTTCACCAGAGCATCAATTTTCTGGCCGGCCTTGCAGTAGGGGCAGTCCCGATAGTCATAGCTTGCGTAGCCGGGCAAGTCGTTGATGGTGTAGACGGAGCGGATGGGGTGGCCCTCCACGGACTCCACGGCGGAGTAGATGGCGGCCACACCGGCTACATTGCCGCCGTAGTAGTCGATGGCCTGCAGCGCCTGCTTGGCGGTGAAACCGGTGGTCACGGAGGCCATCAGCACCAGCACGTTTTTGCCCCGGATCATATTGATGTTATTGTCCCGGAAAATGATCTGGGAGTTGGAGTTGTACTCAGGCTCCAGAATATAGATGGTGTGGTGGGCGTTGATGGTGCGGAAACCGCTCTTGGTCAGCTCTTCGGCCACGCAGGTGCCGAGAACCGAGGTGCCGTCCAGGCAGAGAATGGTGTCGACCGGGGTGTCGTTGACGAAATTCGCCACCAGCTGATGAGCGCTGTCCTTGGCCTCGCTGAGTCTGGTTTTTTGATAAGTAATATCCACAAAATAATTGATGTGGGAATGATTGGTGGCAAAATGTCCGTGAGCGATACGCAGGGGGGCATTGCCCCGGCGGACGGGAAGGTGCATCAATGTAATCATAGTTGGTAGCCTCCATCTAAATAAATAAAAAAGAAAGCATCTCACCGACATCCCGGGGAGAAACGCTTTCTTTTATAATAGCATACATTGAGCACAAAATGCAAGAAAAAGATTAGGGCGTTTTTGACAAAATTTAACAATAAACCTTGTCTACATTGCGCTTTTTCAATTCTGCCTCCTGACGGTGGTACTGGGCGGCGATGACAGGACAGATTTTCCTGGTGCGGATCATCCAGTGAATCTTCCCGTATCCAGCCCACATCACCCCGTCGGTCTCCCCCGGAAGCAGGACGATTTTGTTCAGAGGCACACACCGTTTCAAACAGTAAAAATCATACAGGGTGTTCCGGTCCCGGTCGGAGCAGAGGAACTCAAATTCCTCCTCTTCCGCACGGATGCCGGTTTCCTCAAAAAGCTCCCGGGCGATGGCCTGGCGGCTGGTTTCTCCAGCCTTGGCGGCGCCGCCGGAATTTTCCCAGGTGCCCTGGAAGCTCTTACCCTTGGCCCGACGGGTGAGCAGAATGTGCCCTGCGCCATCATATACCCATACGCACACCACCAGACCATAGTCCCCCGGCGCCCAGGGGGTTCCCCGCAGGTGCACCCGGCCGGTAGGGTTCCGGTTTTCGTCGTATACATCATTCCATTCCCGCAAGGATCTGCCACCTCTCTTCCTGTAAAGCCTCAACATCATACCACGTTTTCCTTCAAAAGGCAACCGTTTTGCATGGAGAACCATCAGGCCGCCCAGGGAAAAATGTTGTTAGAAATAGTCAAAGGCCCAGTCCTCCGGCTTCTGTCATCTTCGCTGCGGCCTCCAAGCGGAACAGAACCCAATGTATTCTTAATGCTTCAACCCCTTGATTTTTCTAAAAAAGAAAAAACTCTTGACTCTCCCACAGTGGAAGGTTCTATAATGATGCTGAGCTCAAGAACTGACACAGATGGAGGTACCTCATGCTGAAAATCGGAGATTTTTCAAAACTATCCAGAGTCAGCATCCGTATGCTGCGCCACTATGACGAGATCGGTCTGCTGAAGCCAATTTGGATTGACCCGGAATCCGGCTACCGCTATTATGGAGCTGAGCAGCTCCCAATTGTGGGCCGGATTAAGGCGCTGAAAGATATGGGCTTTGGCTTGGCTGTGATCGGAGAGATTCTGCCTTGCTATGAGAACCGGGATGCTTTGCAGCAGCACCTGCGCTGCAAACAGGCGGAGCTTGAGGCGTTGTCCCAACAGACAGCATATCGGCTGCGGCTTCTGGAAACGGCCCGAAATCGGCTGAGAAAGGAAGACAAAACCATGAACTATGATGTTACAATCAAAACATTTCCCCGGCGCTATGCCGCAACAGTGCGCATGATCATCCCCTCTTATGAACAGGAGGGAAAGCTCTGGAACATTCTGATGGAAGAAACCCAGCCGCTTTGTCTGCTTGAGAGCACCCCCTGCTACTGCTGCGCTGTTTTCCATGATAAGGAGTACCGGGAGGCACAGGTGGACGTGGAGGTGCAAAAGGACGTTAAGGGCAGCTACCCGGACACAGAGCACGTTCGTTTCCGGGCGCTGCCGGAGGTAACGGTTGCCTGTGCAACCTTCAAGGGTTCCTATGAGCAGATGGCAGAGGTCAACGCTGCTGTTGCGGCCTGGATCGGGGACAACGGATATGCCTTTGACGGGCCCATGTTCACTATCTATCATGTCAGTCCCTATGAAACCTCAAATCCCGACGAATTTGTCACAGAGGTCTGTTGTCCCGTGAGAAAGGCGTAAAGTCATTTGCCCCGCCGCCCAGCGGCGAGGTATTTAAAGCAAAAGCCCATGGAACCTTTCGGCTCCATGGGCTGCATTATAATTCGATTGTTATACCACCCGGACGCCGCAGTAAAAATGTTCGCTCCAATAGCCGCTGGTGAGGTCGGAGTAGGAGACGGTGCTGCGGGAATTGGGGGAGTGGATGAACTGGCCGTTGCCGGCATAGATGCCGGAGTGGGAGATACCGCTGCTGTATGTATTCGAAAAGAGCACAATGTCGCCGGGCTGCAGGTTGGCCTTGTCCACCTGAATTCCGGCGCTGTGCTGGGCGTCAGGGGTGCGGCCTACGGAAATGCCGAAGGTGCCGTACACATAGTACACAAAGCCGGAGCAGTCGAAGCCGCTGGGAGAGGCGCCGCCATAGACATAGGGTGTGCCCAGATACTCCGTCGCCTTGGCGAGAATCTGTGCCCCGGTGGCGGAGGAGCCGATGGCTCCAACCTGATTCTCTGTGGTGATGTTGGAAGCCGTGCCGCTGGATACCGTACCGCTGGACACTGTCCCGCTGGGCAATGTTCCGATGACCTTGCCCTGACGGAAGTATTGAGGGGTGTTGGTGGAAGAGCGGTTCTCGTAGGGAATTTCGCTCAGGCTCAGGTAGTCGCTGCGGATGTAGCAGGGGGCTGAGCCGTAGAGTACCTTGTACCAGCCTTGGTTCAGGCCGATGATGTAGCATCTATCTCCGTAAGAGGCGGTGCCGACACTGGAATGGGCGGTGCTGGGGCCGCTGCGCAGGTTTACGCCGGAGCCGCTGACAATGCCGTAGCCCAGCTCTGCGTTTTCTATGGTGGAGACTGTGAGGTAGTCGGAACTCATGTAGCCCTCTTGCAGATTGAAGTTGACACGATACCAGCCGTTTTCCTGACCCAGCACCACCACACATTCACCGGAGTAGGCGGTGGTGAGGATGGGGGAATCGGTAGAGGGCTGCGTGCGCAGATTCAGTCCGGAGGCGTTGACAAAGCCAATGCCGTATACCAGGGAACTGCTGTCTGCGAATGCGGTGATAGAAAGGGTGCTGATTAGAACTGTCAGAGTCATGGCCAGAGCCATGACCCGCCTGGAAAATTTCATACATTACCTCCGTTGCTGGGATCAGAAAAGTGCTAAAAATTATTTTCCGGCCAGAGCCCGCTCAAGCCAGACGCAGCCCACGTCCAGGGCTGTGTAGAAGCCGTCTTTCTCGCTCTTCTTGACCACACGGTCTCTGCTTCTTGCGGTGGGATCGGTGAGCTGAAGCTGAACGGTGACCCGTGTGGCAATGTCGGTGTCGCCCACCTTCTTGGTTTCAAGAACCTGAAGCATCACAATGTGGCTGTCGGCCATGGAACCATAATACACCAGGTTGTCCTTGCGCATCAGCGGACGACCCTTGTACATCAAAACTGTTTTTTCATCAGCCATGTAAGGAACCTCCTGAAAATGTAGTGAAATTGTAACACATTGTAATTTTCTTGTCAACCCCTAAATAGCAGAAAAGGGGCGAATTGGAAAGAATTTACAATTATGATGCAAGCTTTTTTGGGAAAAGACGGAGGAAGTATGAAGTTTTCAAGTTACATAACAAGTTACATAACAAGAGGCCTTTGCCGTGGCAAAAGCCTCTTGGCGGGGGATCACTCGTCTCTAAACAGGTATTCCCGCACCAGCACCTGCATCAACTCATCCCGGTCGATCTTGCAGATCATGCTCCGGGCGCTGCCGTAGTTGGTGATATAGGTGGGGTCTTCTGTGAGCAGATACCCCACGATCTGGTTGATGGGATTGTAACCTTTTTCGTTCAGGGCATCGAACACACTCCGGAGTATGTGCCGCATGTTGTCTTTGTCGTCGGGGACCTTAAAGGTCTGGGTTTCCATTCCCGTCATGGTCTCAGCCTCCTTTTAGAAATTGATACTCTATTATATCCCAAATGGACAAGCCTGTAAAGCCCTTCCGGTAAATAATTTGTGAATTTCTACCCGGAAGGGCTGAAAAGAAGCTGTTTTATCCCTTTGCAGGGGAGCGCACGGGTTTTAGCGGAGAGATGCGTCCAGCTTTTCCTTCAGGGCTGCCAGGATCTTGGAAACCACACCCTCGGAATCGGCGTCTGTGAGGGTACGGTCGTCGGCACGAAGCTCCAGGGAGAAGGCCATGCTTTTCTTGCCCTCGGGCACGCCCACGCCCCGGTAGATGTCGAAGAGCTGAATTTTGCGCAGCAGCTTTCCGGCGGAGACGGTGATTGCGTCTTCCACCTGGGCAACGGTGATGCTTTCATCACAGATCAGAGCCAGATCGCGGCTGACGGCGGGATACTTGGGCAGGGGAGAATAGGTGGCATCGGGCAGCAGCATGGTCAGGAGCTTGGTGAAGCTGATTTCAGCGCAGTAGACCTCGCTGTCAATGCCATAATTTTTGGCGACCGACGGGTGAACCTGACCCATAACGCCAACCTCCACGCCGTCAATGGAAATGGAGGCGCAGCGACCGGGATGGTAGCTGGGGTTGTCCTTTCGGGCAGTGTAGCTGGTTTTTTTCAGCCGCAGACCGGCAAACAGCGCCTCAATCTCACCCTTGAGCTTGAAGAAGGTTTCCCCTTCACCGTAGGAGCCAAACAAAATCATCTTGGGCTCCTCCGGCAGAGGCTGGCCCTCTGCGGGCAGATAAATCTTGGCAATCTCATAGAGCTTTGCGGCTTTGTTGTGGCAGGCATTGTTCCGGCCCAGGATTTCCAGCATGGAGGGCAGAGCAATGGTACGCATAATGGAGGTGTCCTCCCCCAGAGGATTCTGAATCCGCAGGGCGTTGCGCAGTGGGGAATCAGCGGGAAGACGGATTTGGTCGAAGACTGCGGGGGAGACAAAGGAATAGGTGATGATCTCGCTGTAGCCCAGAGCCCGGCAGAGGGAACCGGCCTTGGCCTCCAGCTTCATCTCCTGGGAATAGCCGCCCTGGGTGGAGTTGCGAAACTCGGTGGTGGGAATCTCATTGTAGCCGTAGGAGCGGCCCACTTCCTCGGCCAGGTCTGCCATCAGGTTCAGGTCGGGCCGGAAGGAGGGAACCAGGACGGTGTCGCCCTCCACCGGAATTTCCAGCCGGTTCAGGTACATCACCATGTCTTCTTTGGAAATGTTGGTGCCTAGCAGCTTGTTGATCCGGTCGGGCTCCAGGGGAAGCTTTTTGGGTTCGGGTACATAGTTGATGATGTCGATGGTGCCGTCCAGCACATCGCCGCATTCCAGCAGCTCCACCAGCTCGCAGGCCCGCTGCACGGCGGGAATGGTCATCATGGGGTCCAGATTTTTCTCGAACTTGCCGGAGGCCTCTGTGCGCATGCCCAGAGCCAGGGCGGTCTGACGGATGGAAGTGCCGTTAAAATTGGCGGATTCAAATACCACCATGGTGGTGTCGTCTACAATCTCGGAGTTTTCGCCGCCCATGATGCCTGCCAGGCCGATGGGCTTACTCTCGTCGGCAATGACCAGCATCCCGGCCTTCAGGGGACGGACGTTGCCGTCCAGGGTGGTGAGGGTTTCCCCTTCCACTGCCTCCCGCACCACGATCTTGCCGGAGGAAACGTACCGGTAGTCAAAGGCGTGCATGGGCTGGCCGTATTCCAGCATCACATAGTTGGTGATGTCCACAATGTTGTTGATGGGTCGCACGCCGTTGGCACGAAGCCGCTGGCGCAGCCACTTAGGAGAGGGGCCGATCTTCACATTGGCCACCATCCGGGAGGAATAGCGGTTTACAAGCTCCGTGGCGGGAACCTCCACATCCAGATGCTCAAAGATGGAGCCTGCGTCGCTGCCCTTCACAATGGGCTCATGATGTTTCATGGGCTTGCCGAAGGCGGCGGCGGCCTCCCGGGCCAGACCGATGATGGAGTAGCAGTCCGGCCGGTTGTTGGTGATTTCAAAATCCACCACGGTGTCGTCGTTGCCGATGATGGGGTTGATGTCGTCGCCGGGCTTTCCGGCATCGGGCTCCAGAATCCAGATGCCGTCGGCGAACACCCCGGGCAGGTCGTTCTGGGTCAGCCCCAGCTCCGCGAAGGAGCAGAGCATTCCGTTGGACAGTTCGCCCCGGAGCTTTCCTTTGGTGATGTGGACGCCGCCGGGAAGCCAGGAATTGTGCAATGCGGCGGGAACCAGGTCCCCCTCGTGGACATTCTGAGCTCCAGTGACGATCTGGACAGGCTCTTCCCGACCCACATCCACCTGGCAGATGAACATGTGATCGGAATTGGGGTGACGCACCATGGAGAGCACCCGGCCAACCACCACATTTTTGATTTCGGCATCCATCCGCTCCCAGGTTTCCACCTTCTGACCGAAGACGGTCATGGTTTCCACAAATTCCTTATCGGAAACGGCGCTGAGGTCTACGAAATCCTCGTTAATCCATTTTCTGTTCAGTTTCATGTCCGTTTCCTCCTTAGAACTGGTTCAGGAACCGCACGTCGTTGTCGAAGATCAGACGCAGGTCGGTGATTTTCAGACGGCCCATGGCCATCCGTTCCAGGCCCATGCCGAAGGCAAAGCCGGAGTATTTGGTGGAGTCGATGCCGCAGTTTTCCAGTACGGCGGGGTGCACCATTCCGGCGCCCAACAGCTCAATCCAACCCTCGCCGTGGCAGGTGGAGCAGACTGCTCCGTCGATCTCGCCGGTGCCGTGGCACTTGTGGCACTGCATGTCCATCTCACAGCTGGGCTCGGTGAAGGGGAAGTGATGGGGACGGAACCGCATCACGGATTCTTCACCGTAGATTTTCTGCATCATGGAGATGAGAGCACCCTTCAGGTCGCCCATGGTGATGTTTTCGTCCACCACCAGGCCCTCGATCTGATGGAACATGGGGGAGTGAGTGGCGTCGGCTTCATCCTTCCGAAACACCCGGCCGGGAGCCAGCATACACAGGGGAGGCCTGTGGTTCTCCATATACCGAATCTGCATGGGGCTGGTCTGGGTGCGAAGAAGCACAGAGTCGTCATCCGTGAAATAGAAGGTGTCGCTGCGGTCCCGGGAGGGGTGGCCCTCTTCGATGTTCAGCCGGGTGAAGTTGTAGTCCGCCAGCTCCACCTCCGGGCCCTCCACCACCTGGTAGCCCAGACCGACGAAGATGTCCTTGATCTGCTGGAGCACCTGGTTCATGGGATGCTGATGGCCGATCTGAATCTCGTCGCCGGGGATGGTCACATCCACAGCTTCGGCGGCCAGCTTTGCCTCCATGGCGGCGGCGTGGACGCTGGCCTTCCGCTGCTCCAGCCGTTCCTCAATGGCGGCACGGACATTGTTGGCCAGCTGTCCCATCACGGGACGCTCTTCGGCGGAGAGCTTGCCCATCTGCTTCAGCACGGCGGTGAGCTCGCCCTTCTTGCCCAGCAGCTTGACCCGCAGCTCTTCCAGCTCGGCGGGGGTAGCGGCCTTTTCCAGGGCAGCCAGGGCCCCCTGGCGAATGGATTCCAGTTGTTGCTTCATTTCTTTTCCTCCTAATAAGGTTAACATAACGTTATTTGCGGATGGCGGGCAACAAAAAAGCCCATCATCCCGAAAACCGGGACGAAAGGCAATCCTTCCGCGGTACCACCCGCAATTCGCCGCTTTGGCGGCGCAGCTCTCAGGCGCATCCACGCCCATGATGGATAACGGCATCACCCGTCCGGCCCTACTGAAATTTCAGGCGGCAGCTCCTGGGAGAAAGCCCGGCATTGCACGCAAGCGGATTCCACCCTCCCGCTCTCTCTGGCAGACGCAAACCAATACAAGGCAGCCCAATCGCAGCTTTTCGCATATCGCAGCTATATTAACATATTCATGAAAAATATGCAAGTCTTTTTTCAGGGAAACTTTTCCGCCCATAAATCCGCTCCTTGGTGAAACTTCCTGTTTACAGAACCGCCCTCCGTGTGGTATGATAAACAAACCGGACTATTGATACAGAGGTTTGCGCAATGAACTATATTGTCTTGGATATGGAGTGGAATCAGCCCTGGCCCGGCTCTCCCTCTTCCAAAAAGGTGCTTCCCGTGACCATCCGGGGGGAGATCATTCAGATCGGCGCCGTTCGGCTGGACCAGGAGGGGGGACCGGGGGATGAATTCCAGATTATGGTTGCCCCCAAATACTATCGCCGGTTGAACCGCCGGGTCAGCAAGCTCACCGGAATTAAAGAGGCCCGGCTGCGGGAGGAGGGCGTTCCCTTCCCGGAGGCCATGGAGCTGTTCCGGCGCTGGTGCGGGGAAAGCCCTGTTTTTCTCACCTGGGGCTTTGATGACATCGGCATTCTCCGGGAGAATTTGCAGCTGTTCTCTCTGGACACGGACTGGACAGAGCAGTGGTACAACGCACAGATGATCTTCAATGCCCAGACCGACGGCTCCAACTCCCAGAAAGCTCTGAAAACCGCCATGGAAGTCTTTGAAATCCAGGCAAGCCGCCCGGCTCACGACGCCCTGGGGGACGCCTATCATACCGCCCTGATCTGCCAACGGCTGGACCTGGAGCGGGGCATTGGAGAATACGATCAGGCGGTGCGCAGCCATGAAAACGGCTTTCACGGTGCAGAGCTTCCGGGATGCCTGGATCGGAAGGTGTTCCGGAATTACGCCGACCGGCAGCAGGCTCTGGCAGCCATGGCAGGATGTGAGAACCGCTGCCCTGTCTGCGGCGCTCAGATGCTGGGCTCCCGGTGGTTTGCTCAACCGGGGCACCGATACATGGATTTGGCCACCTGTGCCGAGCATGGGAAATTTCTGATTCGGGTTCGCCTTTCGGCCCAGCCGGACGGCACTGTGCGGGTGAGCCGCCTGACCTATGAGGCTACTTCTGAGGCGGCCCAGGCTTATGCCCGCCGGGTGCAGAAGGCAGACCCGGAGACTCCTGCCCGACCCCGTCGGCGGCGGCGCAGAGGAAAGAAACCCGCAGAGGAGAAAAGAGAGGGCTGACGGGGTACGGTCTGTTGGCTGCATAAAACCATAACCACTATCATTGATTCACGGCACATCGGAAAGGAAGGTTTATTATGAATCATCAAGCAAAGCGCCTGCTTGCTGCTGTGCTATGTACCTGCGCATTTTTATCCGTCCACAGAGCAGCGGCAGTGGAGATCGACCCGGAGGTTCAGGCGGAATTCGACCGGCTTATTGAAATCGGCGCCGGGGATATTCTGGATCAGTTCCTGAACGGTCTGTCCGAGGAGGTTCGTACCGCCCTGGTGGAGGCGGAGGAGCAGAAGTGGGCAACCCCCACTGTTCCCACATCCGCAGAAGACCTGCCCACCTCCGGCATCTGCGGCATCAGTGTCAACTGGGAACTGTCCGGGGAGGGAAAGCTCACCATCACCGGCACTGGAGAGATGTTCGATTTCCGGGAGGGCCGCCCCGCTCCCTGGCAGGAAAGCCGGGGCAGAATCCTGGAATTGGAGATCGGCGAGGGCGTGACCAGTATCGGCAGCAGAGCCTTTGTGGACTGCGAAAAGCTGGAAGCGCTGTCGCTGCCCCAGAGCATGGAGTTAATCGGGGATCAGGCATTCCAGGGCTGCGTCTCTTTGGAGGAGGTTCGCCTTCCCGGAAATATCCAGAGCATCGGCTGGGCAGCCTTTGCCGGCTGCACCGGGCTGACCTGGATTCAGATTCCCGGCACGGTGGGTACCCTCGGCGGCTATGCCTTCTCCGGCTGTACGGGGCTGAATACCATTGCCATTCCGGATTCCGTCACCGCCATTGAGACGGCTGCCTTTCAGGGCTGCACCTCCCTGGTGGACGCTGCCCTCCATGAAAAGGTGGCATTTATCGGAAGTCATGCCTTTGCCGGTTGTGAGAGTCTCAGAACCATCACCATTCCCGAAGCAGTGACGGAAATCTCCGATTCGGCCTTTTCAGGCTGCACGGGGCTGAAATCGGCCAATCTGCCGGTGACCCTGGAAAAAATTGGCAGCCGGGCCTTTGCGGGCTGCGAAAATCTGTCGGAGCTTTCCATTCCGGGGACGGTTCGCTTCATTGGCGACGGCGCTTTCCAGGACTGCGCCTCCATTACTGCGGTGATGATTCCTGAGGGAGTGACGGAAATCGGCAACTATGCCTTCCGGAACTGCCGGGCCCTTACCGCTGTGGTGCTTCCTAATACCCTGGAACGGATTGGCCGATACGCTTTCAGCTACTGCACCAAGCTGGAGAGCCTGCGTATTCCCGCCTCCGTCACCGAAATCGGCGCCGAGGCCTTCTCAAATTGCAGCGTGTGGAGCGTGACCTTCTACGGGGATGCTCCCAGCATTGCCGAAAATGCCTTTAAGGGGGTCAACGCCTCCGCCTTCTATCCCTCCGCCGCCCAGGGCTGGAACCGAAAAACCGCCGTTTCCTATGGTGGTACATTGACCTGGGATACCGTATAAAAGCAAATAAAAAACGAGGATACGTGTCGGAAAGGGCCATTCCCTTTTATGAAAAGAAAAGCCTGACCGTCCAGGAGGCGGTGAAAAAGCCCACGAAATCCGCAAACAAGGCGGCGGGGAGGGTGTAGCGGGTCTTCTGGATTCCCGCCGCGCCGAAATAAACGCTGAGGGTGTAGAAGGTGGTCTCCGTGGAGCCCAGCATCACGGCGGCGGTGCGGCCGATCTGGGAATCCACCCCGAACGATGCCATCAGCTCGCTTCCCACGGCCAGAGCGGCGCTTCCGCTGATGGGGCGGACCAACACCAGCATGGCGCACTCCGGCGGAATGCCAAACCAGGAGAATACCGGCCCCAGCACCCGGCTCAGCAGCTCCGCTCCCCCGGAGACACGAAACATGGTAACAGCCGTCAGCAGCAGAATCAGGGAGGGGAGAATGGTTTTCAGCAGTGCCAGCCCCTCCGCCGCTCCGCCCAGCAGAATGTCGTAGGTGTTTTCTCCCTTCCGAAGCCCGATCAGGGCGGTGATGAGAAGAATCAGGGGAACCAGATAATCAGTCATGACACAGCCTCCCCAGCAGCCAGGCCATGAGCACGCCCAGGCCGGCGGAGCATAGACTGGTAATCCATACCGCCGGGAGAATGTCGAAGGGTGTTTTGCAGCCCAGACCGCTGCGCACCGCTGCCACGTTGGCGGGGATCAGCTGGATGGAGGCGGTGTTCAGCACAATTAAACGGCACAGCTCATCCGAGGCCCGGCCATTGCAGTGCGCTGCAAGACGCCGGGCCGCCTCAATTCCCGGGGGCGTGGCGGCGTTTCCCAATCCAAGAAAATTGGCGCAGATGTTGGCGCTGAGAGAACCTGCTAGCTGCCGGTCCTCTCTGGTGGAGGGGAAAAGCCGCTCCATCACCGGGCGCAGCAGAGAGGCCAGGGCGGCGGTGAGACCGATTTTCTCCATCAGCCGCCCCACGCCCGCCCACAGGCACAGAGAACCCGCTATGGAAATGGCCAGGGTTATCCCCATCTGGGCCCCCTGCATCACCCCGGCGGAGAGCGCCTGCCCCCGGCCGGTAATGACCGCGCAGAGCACGGACTCTCCCAGCAGCACCGCCCAAACAATGCTCATCACCATTGTCCATCCCTCCCGGGAAAGCCTATGCAGGGGAAAATGAAAACATGCGCCACCTGTTTCCCAGTGGCGCAAAAAGTAAATATTTTCTTGTATTTTGCTGAGGACTGTGCTATATTGAAGCCAGGAAAGCAAAATATTCTTTCAGCGCTGCACAATCGGCGGCGGTTAGCCACATCTCCCGAAAGGGGGTGAGGCAAATGCCTATTACATTGACCTTTCACATCCTCAACTGGACCGTGACGATCAAGGTAAAAAGCAGAAACCGCCACCCCGGCAGGTGACGGTTTCTATTTTATAGAACTAATCTAATCCCGGGCTAACCGCTTGCCGCAGCGCCCTTTCTTTATGCTCATTATATCCCAGCATCTCCAATTTGTCAAGCCCCGGATGAATGCCGGGTTTTTATTTGGTAAGCTCAAAATCGATCCAGCTGTCCGCCATCATTCCTCCTCTCCCAGGGCGGCGGCGTATACCGTGTTTTTCGGCAGGCTCAGCTCCTGGGCGGTCTGCTTGACGGCATCCTTCCGGGACAGCCCCGCCGCCATCAGTTCCTGAACCCGGGCAGCGGCGTCAGAAGGGGAGGGCGCTTTTTCTGCCTCCTCCGGAGCTCCGGCCACCACCAGGACGAACTCTCCTTTGGGGGGATTTTCAGTATAGTAGGCCATGGCCTCACCCAGAGTGGTGCGCAGCACCTGCTCGTGAAGCTTGGTCAGCTCCCGGCAGAAGCTGACAGGCCGGTCAGCGCCGAAGACTTCCGTCATATCCTCCAGAGTATTCATCAGCTTGTGGGGGGCTTCATAGAAGATCATGGTTCGTTTTTCCTCCCGCAGAGAGTCCAAGTGCTCTCGGCGGCTTTTTTTGGACATGGAGAGAAAGCCCTCGAAGCAAAATCTTCCGGTGGCCTGACCGGAGATGCTCAGGGCGGTGATGGCGGCGCAGGGGCCGGGAATGGCGCAGACGGTGATCCCCGCCTGGGCGCACTGCTTCACCAGATCCTCTCCCGGGTCGGAGATGGCAGGGCTTCCCGCATCGGAAACCAGGGCGCAGTTCTCCCCGGCCAGAATCCGGTCAACAATCCGGCTTCCCCTGAAGGCTTTGTTATGCTCGTAGTAGCTGACAAGGCTTTTTTTGATTTCCAGATGATTCAGAAGCTTCAGGGTAACCCGGGTGTCCTCGGCGGCAATGAAATCCACTGCCTCCAGAGTCTGCTTTGCCCGCAGGGAAATGTCCCCCAGATTGCCGATGGGGGTGGGAACCAGATATAAAATTCCAGCCATATGTCAATCCTCCCGGATGTGATAAATCTCAAGGTATTCCTTTGTGGGGGAACCGTCTCCATGATGAAGGGATAATTCCTCCATGGCCAGCCCCGGCTTTCCGCCTTTGCGAAGGCGGAGTAGAATCAGACTGATGGGGCCGTCCTCCCGGTGACGCAGCAATTTCAGCTGCTTGGCTTCCAGATGGTGCTCTGCACCCCGGGCAATCACCTCTCCCAGCCGCTCCGGCCGATGCACCAGAAAGAAATCCCCTCCATATTTCAGCGCCCAGGCGGCACAGGCCATCAAATCCCCCAGGCAGCAGCAGTCCTCCCGCCGGAGGCTGGGGGAAAGGGAGGCCGGGCCGCCGGAAAAATAGGGAGGATTGGAGATACAGCAGTCAAACTGTCCCGGTTCAAAAAGCCCGGGAAGTTGCCGCAGGTCGGCGCATATACTTTCTATGCGTTCCGTTAGTTTATTCCGCCGGATGTTTTCCTCTGCTCCCCGGTGGGCGGCGGCATCCAGCTCGATGCCCGTCACATGGCAGCGCTGGCTTTGGGCGCACAGCAGCAGACCCAAGGTGCCGCAGCCGGAGCCCAAATCCAGCACCGACTTCGCTCCCAGGGAGCCGGCAAAATGGGCCAGCGCCATGGAATCGGTGGTCAGGGGAAAGCATCCGGGAGGAATTTCCAATTGCAGCCCATGAGGAAGAAGCTCCATAATGCCTCCATTTTCAAAGTGGTAAAAGGTTAAAAATTAGGGAAACTCTGAATAAATCGTCTGCGGCTGAGCAGCAGATCTTTTTCTCGCCGTCAGCACTTGCCAATTTAATCAGAGCTTCCTTAGAAAAAGTCGGCCTGCACCACAAAAAGCGGAGCAGGCCGATCTGAAGCGGAAGAATTAGGCTTCCTCGATTGCTTCGGCGGGGCACTGATCGGCACAGGAGCCGCAGCTGACGCAGACATCGGGATCGATGACGTACTTGTCCTCACCCTCGGAGATAGCCTCGACGGGGCACTGATCGGCACAGGAGCCGCACTTGACGCAGGCATCGGTAATGTGATAAGCCATGATGTAACCTCCTTATGGATATATTTTTTTGCGTCCACAGGAGGACGCACATCTATTCTAGCATGGATTTGGAAAAATGCAATTCCCTTTTTCAAAAAAATCGTATATTTCGAAAGCGCTGTGGCAAGAATTTTTTGGAAAAGGGGACTGAGCAATGCACTGTCACATGCTAACAAACGAACTGATCCGTATCTCCGGCGAAAAAGCCCGCTGCCTGGGCCACAGCTATGTCGGTACCATCCATATTTTGCTGGCGCTGCTGGAGCAGCCGGGGGAGATCGGCACCCTGCTTCGACTGCTGGGGGTGGAGCCGGAGGTGGTCAGCGCCATGGCGCAGCTGCTCTACGGGGCAGGGACACCAAATCTGCCCCTGCCCCAGGGCTTCACGCCCAAGGCCAGGGAAATCTTCCATTTGGCAGCTCGAGAGGCCAGGGGCAGGAACACCCGGGAGATTCTGCCCATCCATGTGCTTTTGGCCCTCTCCAGAGCGGAGGACACGGAGGCAGGGAAGCTGCTTCAGATTTTCGGGATCGGCGCAAATGTGCTGTTTACCCATACGGTGGAATGGTTACAGCGGGAGGCGTGTCCTTCCGTCAGGGGAAAGAAGGAGGCGGTCACAACGAAACTGTTGGAACAATTTAGTGAGGATTTGATTACA
The DNA here is from genome assembly GCA_021771675.1 of Oscillospiraceae bacterium. Next base: position 98,056 of record JAETOP010000002.1, read on the forward strand.
AAAGCGTCGGCCATGGAGCCGGTGATTGGCCGGGACCGGGAGATCGACACGGTGATCGGGATTCTCTGCCGGAAGAACAAAAATAATCCCGCTCTGGTGGGAGAGCCGGGGGTGGGAAAAACCGCCATTGCCGAGGGGTTGGCCCAACGGATGGCTGTGGGAAACGTGCCGCCCCAGCTGAAGGATAAGAGGCTGGTGAGCCTGAATATGGCAAGTCTTGTGGCGGGAACCAAATACCGGGGAGAATTCGAGGAACGTCTGCGGGACGTTCTGGCGGAAATCCAGCGAACCGGGGATGTGATTCTCTTTGTGGATGAAATGCACACCATCGTGGGTGCCGGGGCTGCGGAGGGAGCCATTGACGCCGCCAACATTTTCAAGCCCGCCCTGGGACGGGGGGAGCTGCAAATGCTGGGAGCCACCACCCGGGAGGAATATCGGAAGTATATTGAAAAGGATGCGGCTCTGGAGCGTCGGTTCCGGGCGGTGGTGGTGGAGGAACCGGGGAGCGAGACGACTATGGCGATTCTCCGGGCGCTGAAACCAGGGCTGGAGCGGCATCACCGGCTGCGAATCTCCGAGGAAGCGCTGAAAGAAGCGGTGCGGCTGTCTGTGCGGTATCTGCCGGAGCTGTTTCTGCCGGATAAGGCCATCGACCTGCTGGACGAGGGAGCCGCTCGGGCCAGAATGGAGGAGATGCGCCTGACCCGGGGCGGTGCGGCCCGGAGAGAATTGGAGGAGGAACTCCATGAGGCGGTTCGGGAGCGGCGGTTTGAAAAGGCGGCGGAGCTGCGGGACCGAATGCAGAATATGATGGCAAAGCCCGGGGAAAACCGCCGGACACGGACGGTGACCGCCTCGGACATTGCTTGGGTGGTCTCTGCTCGCACCGGCATTCCTGTGGGGCGGCTTACGTCCGGGGAGCGGGAACGACTGCTGAGGCTGGAAAAGCTGCTGGAAAACCACGTGATGGGCCAGCCCCAGGCGGTAAAAACGGTGGCGGAGGCAGTGCGCCGTGGCTTCTCCGGCATCCGGGATGAAAGCCGCCCCATTGCCTGCCTGCTCTTTACCGGCCCTACGGGGGTCGGAAAAACCGAGCTGTGCCGTGCCCTGGCGGAGGAAATCTATGCCAGCAAAGATGCCATGATTCGGCTGGATATGACAGAATATATGGAAAAGCACTCCGTTTCCCGGCTCATCGGCGCCCCTCCCGGCTATGTAGGATATGAAGAAGGGGGGAAGCTGACCGAGGCCGTCCGGCGGCATCCTTACAGTTTGGTGCTGCTGGATGAGGTAGAGAAGGCCCATCCGGAGGTATTGGGGCTGCTGCTGCAAATCATGGAGGAGGGGGTGCTCACCGATTCCACCGGACGTCGGATCAATTTCAAAAACACCATTGTGGTGATGACCTCCAATGTGGGCAGCGGCGTCCGGGGGGAGGGACTGGGCTTCTGCGCTGACGGAAAGAACAGCCAGGTGGAGCAGGCTGTTTCCCAGGCCTTTACCCCGGAATTTCTGGGCAGGCTGGATGCTTCCGTTCGTTTTGAGCCTTTGGATGGGGAAACCATGCACAGTATTGCGGAGAAATATCTTCGGGCTCTTCAGGAACGGGCTGCCGGAATGGGAATCCAGCTGAGTTTCCCCCAGGAGCTGGCGGACTTTCTATGCGCCCGGTGCCGGGGAAAGGATGGGGCACGGCAGCTGCGAAGACTGGTACAGTCCGAGGTGGAGGGTGCTCTTTCCGGCTTTTTGCTCAGATGCAGCCGCCGTCCCGCCCGGGTGCGGGGAAGCCTGAATGAGGGCGTAATTACCTTTCAAGGATGAATTATTTGAACAAATATTCGAAAAATAAGGGATTTTGTCGAGAAAAAATCCGTATAAAATGAAAAAACTCCTCAAAATAGATTGATTTTTTTCCAAAGGGAGGTTATAATAGCCATCAGTGGAGTAAAAGGGATATAAAGTGGAGTAAAAGGGAGAGGAGGCGGCCTATGATTGGAAAATACAGCGCCAAGCTGGACGAAAAGAACCGCCTCATTGTCCCTGCCAAGCTGCGCGACGAGCTGGGGGAGCAGTTCTACGTGACCCTGGGTGTCAACTGCGGTCATAGCTGCCTCACCATCTACACCGCCCAGGAGTGGAAAAGACTCAGCGACAATTTTAACGCTTTGAGCATCTCCCAGCGAGCGGGGGCCACCAGCCTGATTTTTATGAATGCGGTGGAATGTATCCCCGACAAGCAATTCCGTTTCAGTTTGACTCCCTTTTTGACGAAATATGCTGGTATTGATCGGGAGGTCATGCTGGTTGGCCGGGCCGGTCAGGCGGAAATTTGGGGTGCGGAAGAATTTGCCCGGTTTGAGGAAGAGAATCTCACACCCGAGAAGCTGCTGGCATCCCTGGAGGCAATTGGCCTATGAACGACTTTCATCATGTCTCTGTCCTGTTGGAGGAATGCCTCCAGGGGCTGGCCATCAAGCCGGAGGGAATTTATGTGGACGGCACCCTGGGAGGTGCAGGGCATTCCAGCCGGATTGCTGCCAAACTCACTACCGGGCGGCTCATCGGCATTGACCGTGATCCAATGGCTCTGGCAGCAGCCGGGGAGCGCCTGGCTCCCTTTGCAGATCGGGTGACCCTGGTACATTCCAATTTCTGTGAAATGGACACTGTGCTGAAAGAGCTGGGGATTCCCGGCGTGGATGGCATACTGCTGGATTTGGGCGTGTCCTCGCCCCAGCTGGACGACGGTTCCCGGGGCTTTTCCTATATGGCAGACGCCCCGCTGGATATGCGGATGGACAGCTCCGATGTTCTCGATGCCAATACGGTGGTAAACACCTGGCCCTATGAGGAGCTGAAACGGATTCTCTATGAATACGGGGAAGAGCGCTATGCTCCTCAGATTGCCTCGGCCATCTGCAAGCGCCGGGAGACCCGGGCCATTGGAACCACTCTGGAGCTGGTGGAGGTAATTCGCTCGGCCATGCCTCCGGCGGCCCTGCGGGAAAAGCAGCACCCCGCCAAGCGAAGCTTCCAGGCCATCCGGATTGCGGTGAATGACGAACTGAATTCCGTGGCTCAGGCGATGGAGCGGGCCATTCCTTTGCTGAATCCTGGCGGGCGTCTGGCGGTAATCACCTTCCATTCTCTGGAAGATCGGATTGTGAAGAACGCCATGGCATCCGCTGCCAAGGGCTGTACCTGCCCGCCCAGCTTCCCGGTCTGTGTCTGCGGCAAAAAGCCAAAGGTGAAGATCATCACCCGTAAGCCCATCGTCTCCGGGGAGGAGGAACTATTCCGCAACCCCAGAGCCAGAAGTGCTAAGCTTCGTATCTGCGAAAAGATTTGAAACAGAGGATGACAGGCCATGATACAGAAACCTGAAATTCAATATGTGGGCCAGTTCTACGTTTTTGGCAGCGAAGTGCCCAAGCAGGAGCCCAAGATCAAAAAGACAAAAGTCAAGCTTCCGGAGCTTCATTTGGAGCGGTTTCAGAAGGTCTACGTCAACCCGGTGGCGTTGTGCGGTGTTGTGATTGCAGTGGTGCTGCTGGGCCTTCTTGTTTTCGGGGCCTTCCATCTGCGCTCTACCCGGGCGGCCTATGACCAGATGAAGACGCATCTGGCGGATCTGAAGCGAGAGAATGCTCAGCTCTATCACACCTATCACACCAGCTATGACCTGGAGGACATTCGGGAACAGGCGGAGAAGGCCGGTATGGTGGACGCTGAGGAAGCGGAGCGCTTTACCGTATTCTTTGACGTGCCGAAGGAAGAAAAGGAATATACCGCCTGGGATGATTTCCTGTGGCTGCTCTCGGGACTTTTTTCCGGAGCCAAGCGAAATTAAATGGTGTAAGGAATAAGTGCCCCTGCCTTCCATAGAATCATAATAGCAGCTGCAATGGGCGGCGAGGATTTCTCCTTGCTGCCCATTCCTGACATTATGCGGAGGGGAATGGTGGCGGATGGAAAAAAGAAAGCCAAAGGATTATGGCCGGCTCCGAATGGACAGCGGCCAGCACAGGCGGGTGACGCTGACAGCGCTGCTGCTGGGGGTAGCGGCATTTGTACCCATGGTTTTGCGGCTGTATTCTCTGATGGTGGTGCACTATGAGGAATATTCATCTCTGGCGCTGCGGAATCAGTCCCGATCCACTGCTGTCACCGCCGACCGGGGAACCATCTACGACCGGAACCTGAATGTGCTGGCCTACTCCGAAAACCGGGAGAACGTATACTTAGACCCCCATGAGCTGAAACAGTCCAAGGCGGACATACCGGCCGTTGCGGCCTATCTCAGTGGAGTTTTGGACAAGGATGCCGCCTGGATCGAGACCCAGGCAGCTGACCTGCGGCGGCGGTACAAGCAGGTGGGAAGCTGCATTTCAGAGGAGACCGCCGCCCAAATCCGAAGCTTCATCCAGGAGAAGGGAATTTCCGGCATCCATATCGAGCCAACCTCCGTCCGGGTGTATCCCGGCGGCACGCTGGCGGCTCAGGTTATCGGCTTCACCAACGCCTCCAACGACGGAACGGAGGGCATTGAGGCCTCCTACAACGGCTTCCTTTCCGGCAGTGCCGGACGGGTTATTACCACTAAGGGCAACAATGAAATGGATATGCCCTTTTCCTATGAGCGGTTTCAGGCATCCAGAAAAGGAGCGGATGTGATCCTCACCCTGGACAGCACTGTGCAGGCCTGCCTTGAAAAACAGCTGGCGGCGGCCATTGACCGGTATGACGTGCAGAACGGAGCCTTCGGACTGGTGATGAACTGCAAAACTGGAGAGATTCTGGCCATGGCCACCCTGGGCAGCTACGACCCCAACAATTATCTGGAAATTACCGACGAGAAAACCGTCCTCCGGCTCCAATCTCTGCTGGATTCCGGGGCCGGGCCGGAGGAATATTCCAAAGCCCTGGCGGATGCGCGGTGGAAGCAGTGGCGCAACCGGGTGCTCTCCGATGGCTATGAGCCCGGTTCCACCTTCAAGGTGCTCACCATGGCGGCGGCCCTGGACTGCGGGGCCATTACCCTGAACACCCCCTTTTATTGCCGGGGGGCGGAACAGATTCCCGGCCGCTCCCAGCTGCTGCACTGCTGGCGCTCTGCCGGCCACGGGGCGGAGCAGACACCCCAGGCCCTGCAAAACTCCTGTAACATCGCATTTGCCCACATTGCTTTGAAACTGGGCGGCGAACGGTTTTATGATTACATCCAGCGCTTCGGCATTCTGGAAAAGACCGGCATCGACCTGGCCGGGGAAAGCAAGGGCGTTTTCTTCGACAAGAAGCTGATTACGGATACGGACAAATGGGGCACTGCCTCCCTGACCTCCGGCTCCTTCGGCCAGACCTTTAAGATCACCCCCTTGCAGCTGGTGCGGGCCATTGCCTCTGTGGTGAACGGTGGACAGCTTTTGGAGCCCTATATTGTATCCGAGGTGGTGGATGACAACGGTGTGACTCTGCTCCGGCAGGAGCCCACGGTGGTGCGCACCACCATTTCCCCGGAGACCTCAGCCACCATGCGGGAGTTGATTCGCAGCGTGGTCACCGAAGGTACGGCGAAAAATGCGGCGGTGGCGGGTTTTTCCATCGGCGGAAAAACAGGAACCAGCGAGAAAATTGATGTATTTGACGAAAATGGTCAGCGAGTCCAGGATAAAATCGTGTCATTTGTTGGGATTGCGCCGATGGAAAATCCGGAGTATATTGTATTGGCGGCTTTGGACACCCCTTCCCGCTCCACGGGAATCTATATTTCCGGGGGCGTGATGGCTGCGCCCACCGTCGGAGCCATTATGGCGGATATTCTGCCCTATCTGGGGGTGGAGCGGGCTACGGAGGGGGATTCCCTCTCTCTTCCGGATTTTACCGGAATGGATGTGAAGGAGGCCAAGGCGGCGCTAAAAGATACGAAAGTGACCCTCACCACCATGGGAGAGGGACAGTCCATCACCGGACAGCTTCCGGCAGCGGGAGAGATGGTTCTTCCCGGCAGCGAGGTGATGGTCTACTTGGGAGAGCCGACCCAGGAGCGAATGGTCAGTGTGCCGGATTTCACCGGGATGAACCGCCAGCAGGCGAGCTATGCGGCAGGCCAGCTGGGCCTGTCCATCATTCCCATGGGCAATGGGGAAATTTCCGGCAATGTGACGGTTTGCGCTCAGAAGGAGCCGGCGGGGACTCAGCTCAGCGTTGGAAGCGCTGTTACCTTGCAGTTTGCCGATACCACTGCCCGGGATTAAAGCGGAAGAATCTCCGGGGGCCGCTTGGGCGGCCCCGAAAAAAGCTTCTCGTCTTTGAAAGAACGAAGGAGGATATACAATGAAACTGAAAGCCCTTTTGGCGGGGGTTCCTGTGGTGGAGCTGGCTGCCGATTTGGAGATGGAAATTGGGGATGTCTGTTACGACTCCCGAAAGGCAGCACCGGGAGCGCTGTTTGTGGCGATTTCCGGTTTTGCCTCCGATGGCAATCAATTTATTCCCATGGCAAGGTCCCGGGGAGCAGAGGTGGTGGTTACGGCGAAAAAACCGGAAACAGATGTACCCTATGTCCTGGTTTCCGCTGACCGCCTGGCTCTGTCCCTGATTGCGGCCAATTACTTTGGGCACCCTGCCCGGGCCATGACCATGATTGGCATCACCGGCACCAACGGCAAGACCTCCAGCACCCTGCTGCTCAAGCAGGTTCTGGAAACGAGCCTGGGGGCCAAGGTGGGACTCATCGGCACCATGGAGAATCTCATCGGCGATGAGGTAATTCCCACCCAGCGCACCACGCCGGAAAGCTTTGAACTCCAGGCTCTGTTTGCCCGGATGCGGGATGCGGGCTGCACCCATGTGGTGATGGAGGTTTCCAGCCATGCCATCAGTCTGGAACGGATTGGCGGCATCCACTATGATGTGGCGGCGTTTACCAATCTGACGGAGGATCACCTGGATTTCCACAAGACCATGGATGCCTACTGTGACGCCAAGGCGGAGCTGTTCCGCCGGTGCGGTAAGGGGGTTATCAATCAGGATGATCCCTACGCCCAGCGAATGATGGAAAAGGCATCCTGCCCGGTGCTGACCACCTCTGTTCAGGGAAAGGCCGGATTGTATGCCCGGGATGTGGAGCTTCATTCTGATGCCATCTCCTTTACCGCCGTGTCTGAAGGGCAGCAGGCCCGCGTAAAGCTGGACATTCCGGGAAGATTCACCGTATACAATGCGCTGACGGTGCTGGGCATTGCACTGGAGCTGGGGATTCCTTTGGAGAATGCGGCCGGGGCGCTGGCAGGCGCCAAGGGCGTCAAGGGCAGGGTGGAGGTGGTTCCCACGACCGGAATGCCCTACAGCATCCTCATCGACTATGCCCACTCTCCGGACGGACTGGAAAATGTTCTCACTTCTGTCAGGGATTTCTGCAAGGGCAGGCTGATTGCCGTCTTTGGCTGCGGTGGCGACCGGGATCCCATCAAACGGCCCATTATGGGCAGAATTGGGGTGGAAAAGTCGGATTTTGCCGTCATCACCTCGGATAACCCCAGAACCGAGGAGCCCATGGCCATCATCCGGGACATCCTGGCGGGGATAAATGAACGCATGGGCGAATATATTGTAATCGAAGACCGGCGCAAAGCCATCAGATACGCTATGGACATTGCGAAAAAAGATGATATAATTGTATTGGCAGGGAAGGGCCATGAAACCTACCAGGAGATTGGTGGCGTAAAGTATCACCTGGACGAACGGGAAGAGGTTGCAGCCCACCTGGAAGAATTGAGGAATCAACAGTAATGGGAACTATCACACTCCGGCAGGCCGCAGCCTGGTGCGGCGGCAGCGTAGAAGAGAAATACGCAGATGTAACTTTTTTGGGCGCCAACAATGATACCAGAACCATCAGGCCCGGTCAGTTGTTCATCGCACTCCAAGGAGCCCGGGACGGGCATGAGTTCATTGGCGACGCCATGAAGAAGGGAGCCGCCGCCGTGCTCTGCACCCGGATGGTGGGGGATTATCCTGCCATCTACGTGTCCGACCCCCGGCTGGCTTTGGGAGAGATTGCCCGCCGGGAGCGGATGCGAATTGGCATGCAGGTGGTGGGCATCACCGGCTCCGTCGGCAAGAGCACCACAAAGGAAATGGTGGCCCAGGTGCTGAGCACCGCCTTCCGCACTGCGAAGACCCCTGTGAACCACAACAATGACATTGGCGTGCCCATGGCCATCCTGGATATGAGCGAGGATACCCAGGTGGCGGTGCTGGAAATGGGCATGAACCATTTCCGGGAGATTGCCTATCTATCCCGGATTGCCCGTCCGGATGTGGCCGTGATCCTCAACATCGGAACCACCCACGTGGAGTATCTGGGTTCTCAGGAGGGCATCCGACAGGCAAAAATGGAAATCCTGGAGGGAATGGCGCCGGATGCCAGGCTCCTGCTGAACGGGGACGATACCATGTTGCGCACCCTGTCCCAGCAGCCGGAGCAGCCCATCATCTATTTTGGCACTGACGAGGAGTGCAGCGTGTACGCCACGGATGTCCGGCAGGAAGCGGATGTGCTCAGCTTCACAGTCTGGGACGACGGGGGGGACTCCTTCCCGGTGCGGCTTCATATGGAGGGAGAGCACTATGTTTCCGATGCGCTGGCCGCCATCACCGTTGGCCTTGCCATGGGTGTGGAGCCGGAGAAAATTCAGGCAGGTCTGGATTCCTTCCGGAATATGGCCGGACGACAGGAGGTCATACAGGTGCGGGGCGTCACCGTCATCAAGGACTGCTACAACGCCGGGCCGGAATCCATGGAGGCGGCGCTGCGGGTGCTGGGCTCCAAGGCAGGCCGCCGAATCGCTGTGCTGGGCGATATGCTGGAATTGGGGGCCTGTGCTCCTGCGGAGCATTACCGCATTGGCAGAATGGCGGCGCTGAAATGTGACTTGGTTTTTTCCTACGGTCCCAATGCCGAGCGAGTGATCAGCGGTTGCCTTACCGGCGGCATGGATGCCCTGCACGCCCTGGATTACACCGAAAAGGAAAAGCTGATTGCACATCTGAAAGGTATTTTGAAACCAGGGGACTATGTCCTGGTGAAGGGAAGCCGCGGAATGCACATGGAGCAGGTGGTGGATGCCCTGGTTAAAAACGAGAATGGTACATCGGAGGAAGGAAAATGACCAGAATATTAATCACGGCCCTGATCGGCGGCATTCTCTCCGGCGCTTTCGGCTATTTCCTGGTGCCCATGCTGCGGGCGTTGAAGGCAGGAATCAAGCTGCGCAAAATCGGCCCCACCTGGCATAACCAGAAGGCCGGAACTCCGGTGATGGGCGGACTGATGTTCATTGCCGCCGCCCTGGTGTGCCTGCTGGTGAACGTTGGCTCCATGAAGGATTATTCCGTTTTTTATGTCTATGTGATGGCACTGTCCTTTGGAGCCATCGGCATGGTGGATGATTTTGCCAAGATCAAGCATGATGAGAATCTGGGGCTGACCGCCTTGCAGAAGCTCCTGTTCCAGATGGCGGCCGCCGCCCTGTTCGTCTATGCCCTGTACAAAAATGGCAGCCTGAGCACCAGCCTGTACATCCCCTTCCTGGGGATCAGCCTCCACATCCATCCCCTGGCCTATGTGGTACTGACCATGTTCATTGTAGTGGGCTGCGTCAACTCTGTGAATCTGACCGATGGCATCGACGGACTGAGCAGCTCTGTGACTTTGCCTGTGATGGTATTTTTCACCGCTGCCGCTGTGGCCCGAGGCCGGATGGACTTGGCGCTGCTGCCTGCCGCCCTTGTTGGGGGCCTGATCGCCTATCTGTTTTACAACTGGCATCCTGCCAAGGTATTCATGGGGGATACCGGCTCACTGTTTCTCGGCGGCGTGGTGTGTGCCATGGCCATTGCCCTGGACATGCCCCTGATTTTGATTTTCGTAGGCTTTGTGTATATCTGTGAAACCCTGTCCGTAATCTTGCAGGTTGGCTATTTCAAGCTGACCCACGGTAAGCGGCTGTTCAAAATGTCTCCCATCCACCATCACTTTGAGATGTGCGGCTGGAAGGAAGAGAAAATCGTCCTCACCTTTGCGGGGGTGTCCGCCATTATGTGCATCGTGGGCTGGTTTGGCATTTCCGGTCTGATTCATTAAAACGTCCCCCGGTTTTCCTGGAGACATTGAAAGGAGTTCCCATGGCAGCAGCCTCTGTGCGTGCCAAAGAGAACCGCCGCTCCCTGGGGGCGGAGTCAAGTGTTGATTATCCGTTTTTGATTCTGGTGCTGCTGGCCTTGGCAGTGGGGCTGACCATGCTCTACTCTGCCAGCTTCGCCCAGAGCGAGTATGATACCGGCTATGTAAGCTCCACCCGGTATCTGCAAAAACAGGCTGCCTGTGCGGCCATTGGCCTCGTTGCCATGTTTGTCTTCAGCCGGATTCCGGCAGAGCTCTGGTTCCAGCTGGCCTGGCCGCTGTATTTTGGGAGCATATTGTTGCTGCTGAGCGTGCTGGTGGTGGGAGAGTCCGTGAATGGAGCCCGGCGCTGGATCAACGTGGCGGGCATCCAGTTCCAGCCCTCGGAGCTGGCGAAATTTACCATGATCCTGCTTTTTGGCAGGCTGACCCGGAAATTTGGATCCCGGGCGGAAAAATTCAAATACGGCGTGGTGGGCTTCGGCCTGGCCATGCTGGGCATCCTGGTGCCCCTGGCACTGGAAAAGCACCTCAGCGCCATCATGCTCATGGGCATGGTGGGGGTGGTGATGATGTTTGTGGCCGGAACCAGGGCCAGATGGCTGCTGGCGGGGGCCGGAGCCGCCGCGGTGTTCGTGGTGGTGTATGTCAGTCTGATGGGCTATGCCGGTGATCGGATCACCGCATGGCTTCACCCGGAGCGGGACCCGGGGGACACGGGGTACCAGATTCTCCAGTCCCTCTATGCCATCGGCTCCGGTGGATTGTTTGGCCTTGGATTTGGGAAAAGCAGGCAAAAGTATCTCTATCTGCCTTTTCAGTATAACGACTATATTTTTGCGGTAATCTGCGAAGAACTGGGATTGGTAGGGGCGGTAGCCATCATTGCCCTCCTGGCGGCACTGGTTCTGCGGGGGTATTGGATTGCGCTGCACGCCAAGGACCGGTTTTCCACGGTGCTGGCGGCGGGACTCATTACTCTGATCGGTGTCCAGACAGTTCTGAACCTGGGAGTGGTCACCAATCTGCTTCCATCCACCGGAATCTCCCTGCCTTTTTTCTCCTATGGCGGCACAGCTCTGGCGGTGAACCTGGGGGAGATGGGCATTGTGCTCAGTATCTCCCGGCATCGGGAGGAAAGAAAAACACTGGAGGAATAATCCATGAATCTGATTTTTACCTGCGGCGGGACCGCCGGACATATCAATCCGGCCCTGGCTGTGGCCAATATCATGCGGGAGCGGGATCCGGATGGCCGCATTCTCTTCATCGGTGCCACGGGGCATATGGAGGAGAAACTGGTGCCCCAGGCGGGCTTCGAACTAAAGTGTCTGCCCGGCTCCGGATTGAGCAGAAAGCTGAATTTTGCCGGACTCAGGCAGAATCTTCGTGCGGTGAAATGCGTGCTGGATGCGGTAAAGCAGTGCAAGCGGATTTTCCGGGAGTTTGAGCCGGATGTGATTATCGGCACCGGCGGCTATGCCAGTTTTCCGGCGCTGTATGCAGGCCATTGCATGCACATTCCCATCTGTGTCCATGAAAGCAACGCCGTTCCCGGAGTCACCACAAAGCTGGCCTCCCGGATGGCGGATCGGGTTCTGGTGTGCTTCGAGGAGAGCAAGGCCATGTACCCTGATCCAGCCAAGGTGAAGGTGGTGGGGATGCCGGTGCGCCGGGAATTTATTTACGGCAACCGGGAGGCTGCCAGAAAAGAGCTGGGCATCGGAGAGGAACCGGTGGTGCTCTCCGCCTTCGGCAGCCTGGGCGCCAAGGTGATGAATGAAACCATGGCGGAGCTGTTTCGGCTGGAAAAAGAGAATGGCTTCCCTTTCCGGCATATCCATGCCACCGGTAAATTCGGCTGGGAGTGGATGCCTGAGCTGGTGAAAAAGAAGGGTGTAGAGCTGTCGGAAACAGACCGGATTCAGATGATGGAATACATCTACAACATGCCAACCCTGATGGCGGCGGCGGATGTCATCATCAGCCGGGCGGGGGCCTCCACCTGCAATGAGATCGGAGCAGCCGGACTGCCCTGCATCCTGGTGCCCTCCCCCAATGTGACCAACAACCATCAGGAGAAAAACGCCCGCCTGCTGGAAGCCAGGGGTGGTGCGGTGGTCATTCTGGAGAAGGATTGCAGTCCTGAGAAGGTCTATGCCCAGGTTAAATCTCTGCTGGACGATCCCCGGCGCAGAGCGGAAATGGGGAGCAATCTCCGGGAGATGGTGACCATGGACAGTGCCGAGCGAATCTGCGGCATTGTGGAGGAACTGGCGAAAAGATAAAGTGGGGGAATGCACACCCTCAGGAGGAAAACAATGGAAACAAAAGAAACAAACCGGCAGAAGAAGGCCCCGGCCGGGCCCCGGCCCTCTGCCAGGAGGGCGGCTCCCAGGCAGCCGGCTCCTTCCGAAGAAAGAAACCGGCAGAAAAGAGCCTCCGCCGGCGCACGGCCTTCTTCCGGAAAGACGGCCCTTAAACAGCCGGCTGCTTCTGATAAAGGAGAGTATGAGGTATATATTCCTGACACAGAAAGTCAGCAGACCCGGCATGGGACTCCGGGGGATGGCGCCCCGGCTCCCCGCAGGGCTCCTGCCCGGCGTCCATCGACTCCACAAAAAACGGGAAAAAAGAGGCTGTCCTCCGGAAAGGAGACCCAATACCGCCCCTATCATCAGGCCAATCAGCGGAGCAAAGCCCGGAAAAGGGCAAGCTTCCGGGAAAACGTGTCAAAATTCTTTTCTTACCAGAACCCCCTGGTTCAAAAGTTTTACAAGGTTGATCCGGCGGTGTTCGGCGAGGAAGCCAGTGCCGCCCGGCGGGAAAAGCGTGCCGCCGAAGCGGAAAAGAAGCGGAAGCAGGCAGAGCGGCTGAAAACCCCCGCCGTGATCTACACCCAGCCCACACCTTTCAACAGCCGACGGCTGGCCATCCAACTGACCACCATTCTGGCGGTGGTGCTGGCTTTGGTTTTGGGAATGTCTGTTTTCTTCCGGGTGGAGACGATTTCTGTCGTAGGTGCCGATATATACAGCGAATGGACGGTGCGGGAAAACTCCGGTATCAATGTTGGGGTGAATCTTCTGACCTTTGGCCGAACCAAGGCCTGCGGGAAGATTATTGCCAACCTTCCCTATGTAAAAAGTGCCAGGATTGGAATAAAATTGCCGGATACGGTTATTATTGAAATAGAAGAAGCGGCAGTTGTGTACTCCATTCAGGACCAGGACGGGGTTTGGTGGCTCATCAATTCCGACGGGAAGGTGGTGGAGCAGACCAATGCGCAAACCGCCAAGGGCTATACCCAAGTTTTGGGTGTAACGCTGAACATGCCCCAGCCCGGTGAACCGGGAATGGCTACGGAGGAAGTTACCACCCAGACTGATGAGGCCGGAGAGCCTGTTCCCGCACTGATAACCGGTGCCCAGCGGCTGAGGGCAGCGCTGACGATTTTGCAGGCGCTGGAGCTCAATGACATTGTGGGCGACGCTGCCAGCGTGGATGTGAGTCAGCTTCAGGACATCATTTTGTGGTATGGTTCCCAATATCAGGTGAATCTGGGTTCTATCAGCAACAGCAAATACGACATTCCCTATAAAATCGCCTACATGAAGAATGCCATTTTGCAGATGAGCGACTATCAGACCGGCATTTTGGACGTGAGTTTTACCACCTGGCCGGACCAAATTGGCTACACTCCTTTCGGCTGATGGGAATATTTTGCCGAAAAAATGAGATTTTCTATTGACCAATCCGCAATTTCACGTTAGAATAGAAAAGCATAGGTGAAATTACTGCGGCGTGTCGGCTGCATTTTGGAAAACGATACATAGGAGGAAGAAGATATGTCCGAAAGTTTACAGGAGCGCGTTGTCAAAATCAAGGTGATTGGTGTGGGCGGCGCCGGTAATAATGTTATCAATAGGATGATTGAATCCGGCGTGGACGGTGTGGAGTTCATTGCCGTCAATACCGATAAACAAGATTTGAATAAATCCATTTGCAAGAATAAAATTCAGATTGGTGAGAAGCTGACCAACGGCATGGGGGCCGGCTCCAAGCCTGAGATCGGCAAGAAGTCTGCCGAGGAAAGCCGCGCATCCATCGCCAAGGTACTGGAGGGCACCGACATGGTGTTCATTACCGCCGGTATGGGTGGCGGCACCGGTACCGGCGCAGCGCCCATTGTGGCGGATCTGGCCCATGAGGCAGGAATTCTCACCGTGGGCGTGGTCACCAAGCCCTTCAAGTTTGAGGGTGCCAACCGGATGCGCCAGGCGGAGCAGGGCATTCAGGATCTGAGCGAAAAGGTGGATTCTCTGATTATCATCCCCAACGACCGGCTAAAATACGTTACCGATCAGAAGATCACCTTTGCCAACGCTTTCGGAATTGCCGACGATGTACTGAAGCAGGCCGTTACCTCCATCTCTGAGCTGGTCGGTTTCTCCCAGAATGTAATCATCAACTTGGATTTTGCCGACGTTTCCGCTGTGATGAAGTCTGCCGGCCGGGCGCATATGGGCGTGGGCACCGCCTCCGGACGGGAGAAGGCGGAGCAGGCTGCCAGCGCTGCCGTTTCCAGCCCTCTGCTGGAAACCTCTATCAACGGTGCCACCGGTGTGCTGATTAACATCACCGGCTCCGCCGAGATGACCCTGGACGATGTGGAGACTGCTGCCGGAATTGTGCAGGAGGCCGCCAATCCCGAGGCAAACATCATCTTCGGTGCTACCTGCTCCGACACCTTCCAGGATGAAATGCGGGTCACCGTCATCGCCACCGGCTTCGATGGCAACGCCATTAACTACACCACCCGTAAGACCGCAGCGACTGCTGATGACATCGATTCCCCTGTGGCTGCCGCTTCCAAGCCAAGCAAACCTGTGGACATCGGCGATATTGACGAGATTTTCAGCATCTTCAAACGGAACTGATTTTTAGCGACATCCCGACCCTACCGGGTCGGGATGTTTTTGACGTGGAGATTTGTTATGAGTGTATACGAAGCTTTGGCCCTCAGCTATGACCGGCTGACAAATGACGTGGATTATGAGGCCACGGTTTCATTTTATGAAGAGATTCTGGCAAGGGAAGAAGTGTCTCCCCGGAGCGCTGCGGATTTGGCCTGCGGTACCGGCTCTGTAACGGCGCTGCTGGCGAAAAAAGGGATACCGGTGATCGGAGTAGACCTCTCTGAAGAAATGCTGACTGTGGCCCAGCAGAAGACCCAGCACCTGTCTCCCAGGCCGATATTTCTGCATCAGGACCTGTCCCGGCTGTATCTGCCACGGGGGGTGGACCTGGCGGTATGCGCCTTGGACAGCCTGGATTACATCACCGACCCTGCTGGCTGCGCTGCCGCAATCCGGCGGATATACCGGTGCCTGAACCCCGGCGGAATTTTTATCTTTGACGTGAACACACCGGAAAAGCTCCGGGCCATGGACGATCAGGTTTTCCTTGACGAGGATGAGAATGTCTACTGTGTCTGGCGTGGGATTTTCGATGAAAAAAGCAATATCTGCACCTACGGTATGGACCTGTTCCAGCGGGAGGGAAAGCTGTGGCGGCGCTCCTTTGAAGAACACCGGGAGTATGCCTATTCTCAGGAACAGCTGACTGCTTACTTGAAATCTGCGGGATTTGTGAGCATCCAAGTCTACGGTAACCGAGAATTTGCATCGCCGAAGCCGGGAGAGCAGCGGATTTATTTCAGCGCGCGGAAAGGAAAAAGAAAATGAAGGATTATTTGGTTCGAGGTATGAGTATGGATGGCTTTGTGAAAGTGGTGGCCATCCGGTCCACGGAGATTGTCCGCCGGGCTGCCCAGATACATGGTACAACACCCAATGCCACTGCCGCCTTTGGCCGTGCTTTGACCGCTGCTTCCATCATGGGAAATATGCAGAAAGTGGAAAACGGCTCTATGACGCTGCAAGTCCGGGGCGGCGGCCCCATCGGAACCATCACCGTGGTGTCTGATTCGGTGGGCAACGTCCGTGGCTGCGTCACGGAGCCCAAAGTGCCTCTGGTGGAGAAGTATCCGGGAAAGCTGGATGTGGGGGCTACCGTTGGCACCAATGGCACCCTGACGGTGATCCGGGACCTGCAAATGAAGGAGCCTTATGTGGGCTCCACAGCCCTTGTCTCCGGGGAGATTGCCGATGATGTGACAGCGTACTTTGCTCAGAGCGAACAAACGCCTACAGCCTGCGCCCTGGGCGTCCTGGTGGATCGGGACAGGAGCGTGAAGGTGGCAGGGGGTTATCTGGTTCAGTTGCTGCCTGGGGCTCCCGATGAGGATATTGATCAGGTCGAGCAGGGGATTCAGCGCGCCGGTGCCGTCACACCCATGCTGGAACAGGGACTTACCCCGGAGGACATTCTGGGTCAGGTCTTTGGCGAACTTGGCATCGTATTCCTGGATACGGTGGAGGTCAGCTATAAATGCTATTGCAGCCGCAGCCGGGTGGAGAGTGTGCTCATCAGCTTGGGAAGAAAGGAACTGACGCAGATTATGGAGGAGGGGGAGAGCTTCCCGGTGGAATGCCAGTTCTGCGACCGGGTATATCGATTCACGCCGGAAGAAATTCGAGCACTTTTGGGAAAAGTTTGATTTTGTGGATAAATTGGTGGAGAATACCGGGATTTTGCTGCTAAATGATTTTTGAAAAATTTTGAAAAAATTGCTTGACAAAACGAGGGTTTCCATGTATAATGAACCCCGTCGTTGAGGGAAACCAAGCGGCGGAAGGCCTTTGGGAGCATAGCTCAGCTGGGAGAGCACATGCCTTACAAGCATGGGGTCACAGGTTCGAGCCCTGTTGTTCCCACCAATTATCTGGCCCGGTGGTGCAGTCGGTTAGCACGCCAGCCTGTCACGCTGGAGGTCGACGGTTCGAGTCCGTTCCGGGTCGCCATTTTCAATATTTTGCATCCGAGTGGGACGCAGGTTCCGCTCGACATGCCTCTGTAGCTCAGTAGGTAGAGCAGCGGACTGAAAATCCGCGTGTCGTTGGTTCGATTCCGACCGGAGGCACCATGGTTCCGCTTTGCGGAACCAAGATGCGGGTGTAGCTCATCCGGTAGAGCGCCACCTTGCCAAGGTGGAGGTAGCGAGTTCGAGCCTCGTCACCCGCTCCAAACCAATAAGGAACGCCTCTTTGCGTTCCTTATTTCATATGGTACCGTGGCCAAGTGGTAAGGCAAAGGTCTGCAAAACCTTCATTCGCCAGTTCAAATCTGGCCGGTACCTCCAAAAAGTGCTCTGTGTGTTTCTTTCACACGGAGCATTTTTATTTCCCTTTTATATAAAAACAGGGGAGAATCCACTAAAAACTATAGCAAATTGTTCCTCTTTACTTTGAATTTGTGATATTATCCTAAATTCTGCAAAAATTATCCTTCACACCTAAAAAAGTTCAAAAAGCAAGCCTTATTTAGGAAAAATGGCAAAATAAGGCTTGCTATTTTTGTTGCCGTATGATATAATTAG
>JAETOP010000209.1 GCA_021771675.1 Oscillospiraceae bacterium
TCCGGCTTTCAGGGGTTCCGGCTGGATGGAACACGAACTGACAATACGGCGTGTCCGCCAGTCCCCTTAGAACGCTGGGAAGAACTGGCTGATTTCCTGCGCAGGGCGGAGCTGTCTCCCTACAGCCCGCCGGAATCGGGCCTTATGGACGCAACCGACAGTAAAATCCAGGTCACATGGCAGGAGGACGGCGAAAAGCTTACCAACAGCTACAGTGGTATCTATGCCCACGAGCTGCTGAAGCTGCTTCAGGCCATTGCGGGGGAAGTATCCCGCAATACCCTGGAAGAACCAAAACCGGAATGAGAGCTGTAAAAGCACTTGTTCCATGGAAAAGGAGAAAATGCAGGTGAACATTAAAATAAAACGGTCTCTCGCGGCGATATTGGCGCTGGTGATGGCGCTCTCCCTGGCCGCCTGCGGCGGAGATAAGGGCAAGGGCGGCGCCGATGACGGCGGCGACAAGGCGGAGGCCATCACCCTGGGCAAGTACACCGCCGTATTCAAGGGGTACACGCTTACCAAGGACGATGAGGGCAATGCTGCGATGATTCTGACCTATGACTACACCAACGGAAGCAAGGACGAGCAATCCTTTGCCTGGGCGTTCATGTTTGAGGCGACCCAAGCCGGTGAGGCGCTGGGCTCCCCGATGTACGATGAAAACAACAACCAGATCACCAAAAATTATGAGGAGAAGGTCAAGAAGGGTCAGACGCTGGAGGTGGCGATTGCCCTCACGCTGGTCAACACGACGGATGATGTGATCATTGTCTTCTCTGATTTTGACGAACATGAGTACACCCAGACCATCAAACTGTCCGGTACCGGCGTGCAGGACAGCGGCCCGGAGGAGGTTGGTAGCTACAAGCTCTATGAGATGACATTTGAGGGAGAAACCTTTGACAACGCATTTCTGGAATCTGCAGGGATGGATACATTGTATACGCTGGATCTGGCCGCTGACGGCACCGGCGTACTGAAACTGGATGAAGACGAAAGTCCTGTTGCATGGAAGGATGGGAAAATCACCGTTACCGCCAGTGGTGCAGTCTATACTTACGAGTTCAAGGACGGCATGATCACCCTTATGGAGACTACCGGTGACATCATGGTATTTCAGAAAGCAGGTGCTGTGGGTGGTTCTGTGCTGGATAGGATCAACGGCAATCAGGGCGGCGGAACGCAGGTAACCTCCCGGGATTATTGGAGTGGCGACTGGTATGGCTGGTGGCATGTCACTTCTGCTGATGGACATTGGGAGAATCTGGAGGACAGCTGGTATGACTGCTGTGCAAGAATAGAGAAGTATGACGAGTCTTCCGGCTATATTGAGATATGGAATGAGGACGGCAGTGACGCAGACGAATATATGGCCGCGTCCTCAGTTTCTTTCGGCATGGGAACCACAGATAACGGCGCGATGATGAGCGAGGACGGCAGCTTCTGGGACTGCGCCATCGAACACGCTGACTGGATTGTAGATCCTGGAGCCTCTGTTGTCAGTCAGTACGATCACATGATCTGTATCGACGGAACCTATGAAGATCCCGAAAATGACGGCGGCTTTAACTATAAGATATATCTGCGCCCCTGGGGTATGGACTGGGAGGATGTGGCTGCCGATGATGAAGAAATGTTGCCTTACAACTATGAGACATGGTATCTGCCTGCAATCCAGGCTGGCGCGGAGATGCCGGACGTGATCG
>JAETOP010000210.1 GCA_021771675.1 Oscillospiraceae bacterium
TTCAGACAGCGGGCGGATGAAAGCGGCCAGCCTCATGTTAGCTGCGTCGTTCAGTGGAGCGATAATTTGAAAGACATCGCCCCCCAGGACTGGGGCTTTGACTTGAAGAAGATCAAGGCCGTGACGCAGAAGCCCCGAAAGCAGACTGGCCGCAGGCGCTGAATATGTCCAGCGCACAGGCGCACAGGGCAAGAGCGCCCCCTGTGCATGGACGGCAGGCCCAAATCTTTACGCCGGAAATGCGTCTCACGCTGAGACGCATTTCCGGCCCCTATAAGGAGGCGAATACCATAGACGACTTTAAGGCAGTACCCAGCAGCCTGGACATCAGCAAATATCTGAAAGAATTTCTGATTATGTGCGACCCTGTGAAATATCCACCGGGCGACAGCGCAAAAATTGTCCGGCACCTAAACGACATCCTGCAAGGGCGGGGTGAACAGACGGTAGAGGAACTGCTGAGCGAGATGAACACGGTATGCGGACGTTTGGGGATTTACTGGAGTGAATACCTTATGTTCCGCCAGAAAATTGAGGATTTTCAGCATCAGAAATCGCTGTTAGGACAGCCCTACACCAAGACCAGCAGTAAAACATTTGATTTTAGCGAGGACGGCACAAAGCCTATAATCAACCAGCATCTTTATGACCAAGCCGCCAGAGAGGGCTTTCCCATCGGATTTTTCCGCCGATCCCACTTTGACAACGTGACGTTCTACTGTGTACCCGACCACACGGATTTTAGCTTTTCCTATTTCAGTAACTGTACCTTTGCCGTGTGCCGGATCAGGGAGGCCACCTTTGACGGAGCGTGTATTTTTAGCTCCGAATTTCATAGCTGCGCCATACAGTACGCCACGTTCTTTGATGCTTCCATCGCCCACACCCATTTCCACGACAGCACCCTGCGAAATGTTTCGTTCCAGAAAGCCCGCCTGAAATCCTGCAATACCGTTGATTGCGAATTGGAGGGCGTGGGCTTTTTGAACACGACGTTGGACGGCTGTTTTTTTGGACGAGTCGCCGCCCGCGGCATACGCCACCTACACACCGCCACCATCACCCAGGGCGGCGCGACGGACGGGGAAGTGAAGCGTAACCGGGAGGCCATTTTTGCCGCGCTCCGGCCTGAGCAGGGAGCGCGGCAGGAGCTTCCAGCGAAAAAGCGGGGTGGACGGTGAAAAACCAATCGGACAACAGCTATTCCAAGTGGGTATTTCTTGCCCTGCCCGTCCTGTGGATCGGCGCGGGGCTGGCCTCCGGCTATGAGGACGGCATGACGGCGTTTGAAGTGTTGGGCCGGTTTTCCGAGTGGGCCGACCATCCTCTGCTGCTCCGCTGGACACCCTACACCCTTAAATTCATGCTGGGGGCGCTGGTGGTGTACGCCTTTGCCGTTGTGCTGTACATTTCCGGCAAGCAGAACCGCAGACCCGGCGAGGAACACGGCAGCGCCCATTGGGGGAACCCCCGCCAGCTTGACCGCAAATACCGGGACAAAGACCCCAAGCGCAACGCCATCCTGACGCAGAATCTGCGGATGAGCTTGAACAGCCGCCAGCACTTCCGAAACCTGCTGCAAATCGTGGTGGGCGGCTCCGGCGCGGGCAAGACCCGCTACATAGTGAAGCCGAATATTTATGAGGCCAACGCCTCGTATATAGCGACCGATCCGAAAGGGGAACTCGCCCG
>JAETOP010000087.1 GCA_021771675.1 Oscillospiraceae bacterium
CTGGCCTCCCCGGTGTGGGTGTGGGGCAAATTCTATGAGTCCGTCATCCGCAGCATTCTGAACGGAACACTGAAGCGGGAAAAAGAAGGGGTCGGCCGGAACTACTGGATGGGGATGGATTCCGGTGTGGTGGACATTGACTTTTCCGACAAGCTGCCCCAGGGCGTCCGTGCCCTGGCGGATTTCCTGTGCCAGGGGATGAGGGAACACACCATCGACCCCTTTGCCCGGCGGATTGTGGCCCAGGATGGCAGCGTTAAAAATGAGAGCAGCGCAACCACCTTCACCACGGAGGAGCTGCTGCACATGGATTGGCTATGCTCCAATGTCAGCGGCTCCATCCCCGCCTTCGAAGAGGTGCTGCCCATGTCCCGGAATATGGTTCGGGAGCTGGGTGTGTACAGAGAAGAAATTCCTGCACAGAAAGAAGCGAATGCGGTTGAAAATTTTGTTCATCTCCGATGAAGAGTGCTCGTCCCTCTGGGATTACTACACGCCCCAAAAGCTGGATGGCATCGACCTGATTATCTCCTGCGGGGATTTGAAGTCCAGTTATCTTCAATTTCTGGTGACCATGGCCAAATGCCCCCTGCTTTTCGTGGCGGGCAACCATGATACCCACTACGATGCGGATCCGCCCAGCGGCTGTGACTGCATTGATGATGCCATTGTGGAATACAACGGCGTCCGGATTATGGGGCTGGGAGGCTGCCGCCGGTATCATCCGGGAAATTATCAGTACACGGAAAGTCAGATGCGCCGCCGGATCAGAAAGCTGCGCTACCCCCTTTGGAAGTGCAAGGGTGTGGATATTGTGGTGACCCATGCGCCCCCCCAGGGCTTGGGGGATGGGGAAGATCCGGCCCATCGGGGCTTTGCCGCTCTGCGGGAGCTTCTGGACAGGTATCACCCCGGCTACCTGGTTCACGGCCATGTCCACCTGCGCTACGATGCCTCCCTGCAGCGGGTGCGGGAGTATGAGGGCACCATCCTCATCAACGCCTTCGAGCGCTATGTGTTGGAAATTCCTGACCGGGAGGTCCCTGTGAAGCACCTCAATCAGCTACGCTGGAAGACCAAGCACCGGGAGATGAACAGCGAATGGGACGAAATACTGGGAATGAACGCCATCAAAAGATAAAGCGAGGAAGATAGAAATGTTTACCGGCTTCACCCCCGAGACTGTGGATTTTCTCTGGGGCATTCGCATGAACAACAATCGGGACTGGTTCCTGGAGCACAAAAAGCAGTATGTGGACACCCTGTATGAGCCCATGAAGGCCTTGGGCGCCCAGCTGTACCAGCCATTTCTGGAGCGATCCGGAGATATTTTGAAGGTCAGCCGCATCTACCGGGACGCCCGGCTCCACCACCCAGACCCCTACAAAGAGAGCCTGTGGATTTGCATCCGGCGGGATGCGGACTGGTGGGCGGAGAATCCCTGCCTGTTTTTTGAAATCACCCCCGATGGGGTGAGCTACGGCTTCTCCCTCTGGCGGCCAAAAACCGCCGCCATGGAATCCTTCCGGGCAAGGATTGCCGCCAAGCCCCAGGAGTTCCTGGATATGCTCCATGCCGTTCAGGATTCGGTGGGCATGTCCGTCACCGCCCAGAGCTACAAGCGCTCCAAGCCTGCCCCCGATCCTGCCATCCAGAGCTTCTACGACTGGAAGGGGGACATCGGCCTGATCGTCCACGAGGAGGTAGGCCCCGATATTTTCGGCCCGGCGTTGGGGCAGCGGGTGGGGGAGTTCCTGCCCAAGCTCATCCCGCTGTACGACTATTTTAATTTCATTACCCTGGGATAAAGGAGAAAGAAACATGAGAAAGACAACCGTTTTCAAGGGGATGGCCACCGCTATGGTCACGCCCATGACCTCCACCGGCGTGGACTATGAGGCGCTGGGCCGGTTCATCGACTTCCAGCTTTCCGCCGGAATCAACGCACTGGTGGCTGTTGGCACCACCGGCGAGAGTGCCACATTGTCCCCCCAGGAGCGCAACGAGGTCATCCGCTTCACCGTGGATCGGGTGAACGGCCGGGTGCCTGTGATTGCCGGAACCGGCACCAACAACACTGCCCATGCCATTTCCTATACCGAGAGCGCCTGCGCCATCGGGGCGGATGCGGTGCTGGTGGTGACCCCCTACTATAATAAGTCCACCCAGGCGGGACTTGTCGCCCATTTCTCCGCCATTGCCGATAAGTCCACAAAGCCTGTGATTCTCTACAATGTGCCCTCCCGCACCGGCTGCAACCTGCTCCCCGCCACGGTGGAGGAGCTGGCAAAGCATCCCAATGTGGCCGGCATCAAGGAGGCCAGCGGCAATATGGCCCAGGTGGTGGAGCTGTTTGCCCGCTGCGGTGATGCCATCGACGTGTACTCCGGTGAAGATGCTCTCACCATTCCCATGATGGCCATGGGCGGCATGGGCGCCATCAGTGTACTGAGCAATGTGATTCCTGCCCAGGCCGTGGCAATGACCGACGCCTTCTTCGCCGGCCGGCTGGACGAGGCCGCCAAGATGCAGTGCAAGTATCTGGATTTGATTAACGACCTGTTCTGTGAGGTCAATCCCATCCCCGCCAAGGCCGCCGTCAGCGCCATGGGCTACGGCGAGGAGAATATCCGCCTGCCCCTGATTCCCATGAGCTATGAAAACCGCCAGCGGATGTTCCTGCGGATGCGCCAGCTGGGGGTGGAGGTATGAGAGCGGTGCTCTGCGGCGCCAACGGGGCCATGGGCAGGCTGATCGATGCCATCCTGGCAGATGAGGTGGTCGGCCGGGTGAGCATCGACGGGGAAAACAACGTACCAAAGACCTTTGACGAGCTGGGAGCGGTGGAGGCCGATGTGGTCATCGACTTCTCCCACCACTCGGCTGCGGCGGATGTGCTGGCCTATGGGGAAAAAGTCGGCGCTGCCGTTGTCATCGGCACCACCGGCCACACCCAGGAGGAGAAGCAGCTGATTATGGACGCCGCCCGGCGGATTCCTGTGTTCTACTCCGGCAACATGAGTGTGGGCATTGCCCTGCTGTGCAGCCTGACCCGTCAGGCGGTGGCGCTGTTCCCGGAGGCGGATGTGGAGATCGTGGAGGTTCACCACAACCGGAAGGTAGACGCCCCCAGCGGCACCGCCAAGATGCTCTTCCAGGCGGTGAAGGATGTGCGCCCCAATGCGGTGGAGCACGACGGCCGCTCCGGCGAGTGCAAACGCACAAAGGACGAGGTGGGCATCTGCTCCCTGCGGATGGGCAATGTGGTGGGCATCCACGAGGTGCACGTGTGCACCCCCAGTCAGACCATCACTCTGCGCCACCAGGTCTCCAACCGAAACATGCTGGCAGAGGGCGGCGTGGAGGCGGCCCGGTTCATGGTGGGAAAGCCCAAGGGCTTTTACAACATGGAAAACCTGTTGGCCGGCCGCTGACCAAAATGTCTTACTGCGCCAAGGAGGCAGCGATATGAAGGTTTATTATATGAACGGAGCCGGAAATGACTTTATGGTCATGGACGGCCGGGGCTTAAACCCGGACTATTCCGTTTTGGCAAAGAAGCTCTGCGCCCTGACGGGGGCGGATGGCTTTATGGCGGTGGACGATTCCAAAACTGCCGATTTTCGGCTCCATTTTTATAATTCCGACGGCTCCCGGGGGGAGATGTGTGGCAACGGTTCCCGGTGCATCTGCCGGTTTGCCAATGAGTTGGGGCTGTCCGGGGAGGAAATGATCGTGGAGACCGACGCCGGGCCGGTGCAGGGCTGGCGCTTAGGAGGCGGCCGCTACCGGGTTCGGCTGAATACCCCCACCACCGTGGACCTGCACCGGAAGGATGATGTGGCATATGTGGAGCTGGGGAATCCCGGCCTGCCCCACGCCGTCCGGGAATATGCGGGCAGTCTGTGGGCCGATGCCGAAAAGCTTCATTCGGAGATGGAGGCGCTGCGCCACGATCCTGCCTTCCCCAAGGGGGCCAACGTAAATTACTTTACCAGAGTATCCCCCACGGAGGTCAATGTGCTCACCTTTGAACGGGGAGTGGAGGATTTCACACTGGCCTGCGGCACGGGCTGCGGCAGCGTTGCCACGGTGCTCTATCTCATGGGCCAGCTTCCGGAGGGTAAGCTGACCCTGAACAACCGAGGGGGCACCTTGAAGGTCACCGTCACCGGAGAAAATAAGGTGGATGCTCTCTACCAGGAGGGCCCCACCGAGATTGTAAGGATTTACGATGTGGAGATTTGAAGCGCAGCGCCCGCTGATAATTTCTGTTGACAAATCCGGGTACTTTTGGATATAATACGTTCTATAACAGCTGTGAAGAGAAGAGTACCCTCCGTCCAGCCGGTCAGAGAGCCCGGGCAGGTGAAAGCGGGCACGGTATGGGGCGGGGAACATGGTCTTGGAGCTGAGGGGTCGATAGGTAGGCCTCTCCGGGTGCGCCCGTCAAAGCGTCAAAGAGGCAGGGGAGCCCCCTGCGAATCAAGGTGGTACCGCGTCAATTTTTGTCGCCCTTGGAGTAGTCCCAGGGCGATTTTTCATTTTTAGGAGGAAATACTATGTGCAACGCCTGCAAGGGGAAGTTCTATATCACCACCCCCATCTACTACCCGTCCGCCAAGCTTCACATCGGCCACAGCTACTGCACCGTGGCCACCGATACCATGGCCCGCTACAAGCGGCTCCAGGGCTATGACGTGATGTTCCTCACCGGCACCGATGAGCACGGCCAGAAGATCGAGGATAAGGCCAAGGAGGCCGGGGTCACCCCCCAGCAGTTTGTGGACAACATCGTCCTGGGGGAGGGTGGCGTGAAGGATTTGTGGAAGCTGATGAACATCTCCTACGATCGGTTCATCCGCACCACCGACGACTATCACGTGGCTGCCATCCAGAAGATTTTCAAGAAGATGTACGAAAACGGGGACATCTACAAGGGCACCTACAAGGGAAAATACTGCAAGCCCTGTGAATCCTTCTGGACCGAGAGCCAGCTGAAGGACGGCAAATGCCCCGACTGCGGCCGGGAGGTTCAGGATGCCGAGGAGGAGGCCTACTTCTTCCGGCTGAGCAAATACGCCTCCCGGGTTCGGGACCTGCTGGTGAACACCGATTTCCTGGAGCCCCGGAGTCGGGTCAACGAGATGGTGAACAATTTCATCGACCCCGGTCTGGAGGATTTGTGCGTCTCCCGCACCAGCTTCACTTGGGGCGTGCCGGTGGACTTCGACCCGGGCCATGTGGTGTATGTGTGGATCGATGCCCTGTTCAACTACATGACCGCCCTGGGCTTTGAAAACGACAAATACGACGATCTGGAGAAGTTCTGGCCCGCCGACGTGCATTTCGTTGGTAAGGAGATCGTCCGGTTCCATTCCATCATCTGGCCCGCCATGCTCATGAGCCTGAATCTGCCCCTGCCCAAGAAGGTCTACGGCCACGGCTGGCTGCTGCTGGACGGCGGCAAGATGAGCAAGTCCAAGGGCAATGTGGTGGACCCCTATCTGCTGTCTCAGCGCTTTGGCGTGGATGCGCTGCGGTTCTTCCTGCTGCGCTCCTTCCCCTTTGGCTCCGACGGCAATTTCTCCAATGAGCTGCTGATCTCCACCATCAACACCGACCTGGCCAATGACCTGGGCAACCTGGTCTCCCGCACCGTGGCCATGGCCCAGAAGTATTTCGGGGAGCACCTGAGCGCCCAGCAGCAGGCAGATGAGCAGAAGGATGCCGAGCTCATCGCCATGGCCTCCGGCCTGCGGGCAAAATATGAGGAGCAGATGGAGAAATATGCCTTCCAGAACGCCCTTGCCGAGGTATTCAAGGTGATTTCCCGGGCCAATAAGTATATCGATGAGAACGCCCCCTGGGTGCTGGCCAAGAGTGAGGAGCAGAGACCCCGGCTGGCAAGAGTTCTGTATAACCTGCTGGAAACCGTCCGCATCTGCGGCGGACTTCTGTCCCCCTTCATGCCCGACACTGCCGCTGAGATCGGCAAACGCCTGGGCGGGGCGGCCATGGACTGGGAAAGCCTGGCACAATGGGGCCTGTTGAATCCCCAGGTGGCCGCCGTCGCCGGAGCGCCTCTGTTCCCCCGGATCGACATGGAGAAGGAGCTGGCCGCTCTGGAAGCCCTCCACGCCCCTGCTGAGGAGCCCCAAGAAGACCCCCTGCCCGAACCCAAAGAGGAGATTACCTTCGATGTTTTCGAGAAGGTGGAGATGACGGTGGTGAAGGTGCTGACCTGTGAGAAGGTGAAAAAGAGCGAGAAGCTGCTGAAGTTCACCCTGGACGACGGCACTGGCACTCCCCGGCAGATTCTCTCCGGCATTGCCAAGTATTACCAGCCCGAGGAGCTGCTGGGCAAAACCCTGGTGGCTGTGACCAACCTGGCTCCCCGGAAGATGATGGGCCAGGAGAGCCGGGGCATGCTGCTCTCCGCCGAGCGGGGGGAGAAGCTGAATCTGGTCATGCTGGATAGCTCCATCCCCGCCGGCGCCAGACTGGTGTAAAAACTGTAATTCAAGGCGCCGTCCCAAGATTGTAGGACTTCATTTTGTCGATATATTTCCCCGTTGGGGAAATTCGATAGAATCTTCGATTTCGAGAGATGCTCGCTTTGCTCGCATTCGATGGGATATTCATTCCCTCTTGTGCCTCAGCACATATCGTTCATTCCGCCAGGAATAAATATCGAGATTCCCCTCCGCCGTTCAATCTCCCGCTACAAAACAATTGAGCACCTTCCTGGTTTGGAAGGTGCTCAAAAAATTTTTATGCGTCAGCATTTTCGGAGGAATCTCCCGGGGTGGTATCCGGCTCCGTGGAATCGGTGGGTTTTTCTTCCTCTGTGGAATCGGTGGGCTTCTCCTCCTCAGTGGGGGTGGTGGGCTTTTCCTCCTCAGTGGGGGTGGTGGGCTTCTCCTCCCCGGTGGGGTCGGTGGGCTTTTCCTCCCCGGTGGGGGTGGTGGGCTTCTCCTCCTCAGTGGGGGTGGTGGGCTTTTCCTCCCCGGTGGGGTCGGTGGGCTTTTCTTCCCCGGTGGGGTCGGTGGGCTTTTCTTCCCCGGTGGGGGCGGTGGGCTTTTCTTCCTCCGTGGGATCGGTGGGCTTCTCCTCCTCAGTGGGGGCGGTAGGTTTCTCCTCCTCGGTAGGATCGGTGGGCTTCTCAGGAATATCCACAGGCGGGTCCACAGGCACCGGCGGGAGGATGCCATAGGTAAAGATGGCCCTCATATCCACATCGGTCATGCAAATCCACCCGGTGGGAATCCGGCCCCAGAGGATGTCCCCTACCTTGGCGGTGACATAGACAGGGACAATGCTTCCCTGAACCAGCTGGGAAACAGGGGTTCCTTCACCACCGGCCATGGGATAAACATCCAGGTCGGCATCCTTCACCACGCCGAAGCCGTAGATGGGATTGGCGGTGCCGGGGATAACGTCGGGCACAACGTAGCCCATGCTGACCCAGCCGAAGCGGGTGTAGCCCCAGTAGGCGCCGCCGGCATAGACCTGCTCCAATACCAGCAGCCGATCACCCTTTTTATAGGTGGTGTTGATGGCGTACTGGGTGCCGGGGCCGGAGCGGACGTTCAGCTGGTCAGCGGTCACATTGCCGACCATGGGATTCTGGCCCACCTGGCCGTCCACGTACACATATCCTAAGTAAATCCAGCCCCGGGCGGTACGGCCCCAGCCGCTGTTGGTCTCGATGATTCCCACCCGTGCTCCGCCGGAATAGGCGCCAATCCGGTCAAAATTGGTGCCGGGAGCGGTGCGGATGTTCAGATAATTGTTGGTGACAATGCCCATGGTGGCGAAGCTCGGCACATAGTCGCCGTTTGTTTCGGATTCATCCAGGTCCGCATCCTCCACGGTATCGGGCATATTCAGCTGGGAGACCAGCACCCATCCGGACATATTATAGCCCTTTGCGGTGGCGTACACCCATTGGGTGCCGGAAAACTCCGCCGTGCGCTTGATGGACAGCTCTGCCCCTTCTTCCAGCTGGGCCATCACCCGGCTGCCCTGGCTGTAGGAGCTGTAGAGCTTGGCGGGCTCCTTGGTGGTGGCCTGGTTCTTTTCCAGAACGGGCAGGGCAGTAGAGCGCAGACTTGCCGCCTGCACCCAGCCCAGGTCGCTGCCGGAGCGAACCTGACACCAGGGGGTATTCAGGACGGTTTTGGAGTCCAGAATAACCACCTTGGTTCCGGCAGGCAGATCAGCCGTCTTCTTGTACAGGGCGCTGGGGCCGGTGCGGAGGGTCACCCGCTCCGCCGTAAAGGCTTCCTCCTGGGAGCTTCCATAGTTTGCAGATGCCTGAAGCACCCGAATGATGTAGCTGCCTGCCTTGGCGGCCAGCTCCGGCTCTGGATCCTTGGAAGCGGAACCGGACAGCAGCATCGCTGCGGCAAGGAAAATCGCTGTCAATATTTTCATTACAATACACCTCCAATTTTTCCTGTTCACTTACCAGTATAGTGCAGGGAGCTGGAAAAATCAAGGGAAGTAATACAATCTTAAGATTGGTTACTCCTGCTTGAGCAGCTGCTGCTTCTGGAACTGAAGGGTATAGAGCTGGTAATACCGACCCTTTTGGTGCAGAAGCTCCTGATGGGTGCCCTGCTCCAGAATTTTGCCGTGGGAGAGGAGGATGATGTTGTCCGCATGCTGGATGGTGGACAGCCGGTGGGCCACAATGAGCATGGTGCCGATGTTCTTCATCCGTTCCAGGGAGTCCTGAATCAGAATTTCGGTTTCCGTGTCGATGTTGGCGGTGGCCTCGTCCAGAATCATCACCGAGGGCTTGTGGATGATGGTGCGGGCAAAGGACAGCAGCTGCCGCTGGCCGGCGGAGAAATTGTTGCCCCGCTCCAGCACCGGCTCGTCCAGGCCGTGCTCCAGCCGCTGAATGAAGGAGTCGGCGTTTACATACCGGGCCGCCTGCCATACCTCCTCGTCGCTGACGCCCTCCAGCCGCAGCAGGATATTGCTTCGGATGTCTCCGGAGAACAGGAACACGTCCTGGAGCATCTGGCCAAAATGGCGGCGCAGGGAGGAGATCTTGATTTTCCGGATGTCCATGCCGTCGATGAGAATCCGGCCCTTCTGAATGTCGTAATTCCGGCAGATCAGGGAGAGAATGGTGGACTTTCCGGAGCCGGTGGAGCCCACGAAGGCCACGGTCTGCCTGGGAGACACATGGAAGGATACCCCCTTGAGCACCCACTCGTCGGGCTTGTAGGCGAACCACACATCCTGGAATTCAATCTCACCCTTGATTTCCTCCAGATCCACGGCGTCGGGCTCGTCCACAATCTCCGGCTCCATGTCCAGAATGGTGAAAATCTTCTCGGCGGAGGCGAAGGACTGCTGCAGCATGTCAAATTGCTCCGCCAGGGCCTGAATGGGGTTGAAGAATTTGGAGATATACAGGTAGAAGGCCACCACAATTTCGCTGGTGATGGTCTGCCCCAGGAAGGTGATGTCCTGAATGTAGCCCCGGCAGCCGATGTAGAACAGGAACAGGTTGGAGGTGACGAAGAGCATATACACCATGGGCCGGAAGATGCCGAACACCAGCATCCGGTTGAACTTGGCCCCCTGGAGCTTGTGGCTCTTGTCCAGGAATTCCTCCATCTTTACATCCTCCCGGTTGAAAATCTGGGTGATCTTCATGCCGGACAGGTTCTCGGACAGGTAGGTGTTTACATCCGTGCGGGTGTTGTTCACCTTCCGGTGAACCTCCCGGCTGAACCGCCGGAAAATCAGGGTGAAGATCACCAGGAAGGGCACAAAGCACAGCACCATCAATGTCAGTGCGTAGTTCAGCATCAGCATGGCCCCCAGCACGCCCAGGACGACCATGGTGTTTTTCAGCAGTGTTACCAGAATGTTGGTGAACAGGTAGCTGATGGAGTTGGGGTCGTTGCTCACCCGGGTCACCAGCTTGCCCACGGGAATCTGGTTCAGCTGCTCGTGGGAGAGGCTCTCAATCCTGGTGAAGGTGTCCAGCCGAATCTGGGTGAGAATCTTCTGGCCTACGGTTTGCAGGATCATGGCCTGGAAATAGGTACAAACCATGGAAATTGCCAGAATTCCTGCATACACTGCCACCATGGCATACAGCCGGGACAGCTGGAAGCTGCCCAGCTTGATTAAGCCCTGAATCCGGCTGACCAGCAGGGGGGACAGCACGTCATAGGCGATGGACACCAGCATGATGAAAAATACCAGGATAAACTGCTTTATGTAGGGCCTGGCATATTCCAGCAGACGGCGGATCAGGTAGGCGTCGGTCATGCGACGCTCGCTCTGGGGGTGCTTTACCTTACGGATTAGGACGATGTAGGCCGCCGTGAAGACCAGGGTGAATGCTCCGATGACGGCGCAGGTAATGAAAAGGGGCAGATATTCCTTCATCATTCGTTGCCTCCTTCCTCTTCCAAACGCTGCAAGTCCACCATTTTCCGGTAGGCGGCATTGCTTTCGTACAGCTCCTCATGGGTTCCGAAGCCGGACACCCTGCCCTGATCGATAAAGAGCACCCGATCCATCTGCTCGATGGTGGAGATCCGGTGGGCAATGAGGATGGTGGTCTTCCCCTGACGGGTGGTACGGAGATTGCTCAGGATGTTCCGCTCGGTCTTGGTATCCACGGCGGAGACGGAGTCGTCCAGAATCAGGATGGGGGCATCCTTCATCAGTGCCCGGGCGATGGAAATCCGCTGCTTCTGGCCGCCGGAGACGGTGACGCCCCGCTCTCCCAGCATGGTCTCATATCCCTGCTGGAATTCGGAGATGTTCTCGTCCACGTCCGCCAGTATGGAGGCCCGCTTCACGGCCCTGCTGTCAATCTGCCGGTCGCCAAAGGCGATGTTCCGGGCAATGGTATCAGAGAACAGGAAATTGTCCTGGGGTACGTAGGCACAGTTCTCCCGGAGGGAGTGGATGCTCACCCGGTTCACGTCCTGCCCGTCGATGAACAGGGTTCCGTCGGGCACGTTGTAGGTTCGCAGAATCAGGTCTACCAGGGTGGTCTTGCCGGAGCCGGTTTTGCCCACCAGACCGATGTTCTCGCCGGGGTTAATCCGGAAGGAGACGTGTTCCAGCTGGTTGTACTCCGACCCGGGGTAGCGGAAGGTCAGGTCCCGGAATTCGATGCTGCCCTTCACCTGCTCCAGCTCTTTCACGCCGGGGGCGTCCTTCACGGTGATTTCGGCATCCAGCAGCTCGCTGATGCGCTTCAGGGATGCCTTGCCCCGGGAGGTCATGTCAATGAGCTCGGATACCGCCATGATGGGCCAGACGATGGCGGTGAAATAGCCGATAAATTCCATGAGCTGACCGGCATTGAAGGTGCCGTGGTACACCAGATACCCGCCGTAGCCCAGGATGATGCACATGACGCTCTCCACAAAGGAGCCCACCATAATTCGCATGAGCACGGATAATTTGGTAAAATCGACGTTGGCGACCTCGTTTTCATCGTTGAGCTTTTTGAAGGCCATCAGCTCCTTGGCCTCCTTGACGAAGGCCTTAATCACCGCAATGCCGGAGAAGCTCTCCTGAGAGAAGTCGGACAGGCCCGAGAAGCACTCCTGCCGATAGTCCCACTTCCTGGTCATGGCACTGCCCAGAATGGAGGCGCTGGCGAAGAGCAGCCCCATGGGAATCAGGGAGAGTACGGTGAGCAGATGGTTCATCCGCCACATTTTCACAATGGACAATGTACCCAGAATCAGGGCATCAAAAAACTGCATGAAGCCCCAGCCGTAGCACTCCTGCACCGTATCCAGATCGTTGGTGAACAGGCTCATCAGGCTTCCCACCTTGTTCACCTGGTAGTATTCCCGGCTGAGCTGCCTGGCATGGCTGAACATTTTGTCCCGCAGGTCGGTCTCTACCCGGATGGCGGCCCCGAAGATGGACACCCGCCACAGAAACCGGCCAAATACGATGCTCACCACCACGGCCACCATGGGCATACAGATTTTGTCCAGCAGGAACGCCATGTCGAAGGTCTGCTGAACTCCATCCACCATCACATACCCCTGGTTCATGCCGTTGATGACCATCTGGTACAGCTCCGGAATCACCAACTGCAAGTAGTCCACCGCTCCTAGGGCGAAAAGCCCGATGAGCAGCAGCGGAGCATAGCGCAGATAGTAACGGTTGATGTGCTTGCCAAAAATCATATTCTCCCTCCTATGGAACCTCTGAATAATTCGTCTGCGGCTGAACAGCGGGTCTTTTGCCCCACCCGTGCAGTATCAAAATTGGGAAATACACAAAGTATTCCCGCAATTTTGATACTTTCGGTTGAGCCAAAATCCCTCGCTGTCAGCTCTTGCCGAATTAATCAGAAGTTCCCTATTATATTGAAAGCGTAATCACGTGACATTATAGCACATTTTTTCACTTTTTCAACAGCCCGCAAGGTAATGTTGCCAAGCCATCCCCTTAAATTTCTAATTCCTCATTCCTAACTCCTAATTATCTTATATCTCTCCCAGTATCTTAAAAAACCCTTAATTTTCCAGCTATTGACAAATACTGTATGAACTGTTATACTATCTGTACTAGTACGGTTAGTACAGTAAAATTCAAACAGGAGGAGGGAAGCCCATGCTGCATCTGGACTATCGGGATGCCAGACCCATTTACGTGCAGATCATGGATGGCCTGCGGCAGCAGATCACTTCCGGAGTGCTGCGGCCTGGGGAGAAGCTGCCCAGCGTGCGGGAGCTGGCGGTGGAGCTGTCCATCAACCCAAACACCATTCAGCGCTCCTACCGGCAGCTGGAAATGGAGGGGTGGATTGCCACCGTGCCGGGGAAGGGCTGCTTCGTCTGCGCCATCCCCACCGGCGACCCTAAGCAGGAAAAGCGTCTTTTGGGCCAATTCGACGAAGCCGTTAGGAAGCTCCTCACCCTGGGCTACACCCGGCAGGAGCTGCAAAACCGGCTGGAACAGGAGGTAAATCATGCTTGAAATGAAAAATGTCACCAAGTCCTTTGGTGCGTTCCGGGCGCTGGAGGATTTAAATCTCCACGTGCCCCGGGGGTCGGTCTATGGCCTGGTGGGCCCCAACGGCGCCGGCAAGACCACCATCATCCGCCACCTCACCGGCATCTACCAGCCGGACAGCGGCTCTGTCACCCTGGACGGCCAGCCGGTGTGGAATGACCCCGCCGTGAAGGAGCGGATCGGCTACATCCCCGACGATATTTTCTATTTTCCCAGCGCCACCCTGGAGGACATGCACGGCTTCTACCGCCGGATGTATGAAACCTTTGACGAGACGCTCTATGGGAAGCTGAATGAAATTTTCCACCTTCCCGCCGGGCCCATCCGCCGCTTCTCCAAGGGAATGCAGAAGCAGGCGGCCTTCCACCTGACCCTGGCCACAGCGCCGGAGGCGCTGATTCTCGACGAGCCGGTGGACGGCCTGGACCCGGTGATGCGCCGCCAGGTTATGAGCCTGATTCTGGACC
This sequence comes from Oscillospiraceae bacterium, assembly GCA_021771675.1. The sequence goes on from JAETOP010000087.1 coordinate 13,497, forward strand.
ATGTGGCCGAGCGGGGCACCACGGTGCTGATTTCCAGCCACAACCTGCGGGAGCTGGAGGACGTGTGCGACCAGGTGGGCATTGTGAACCACGGCAAAATGCTGCTGGAAAAGAGCCTGGCGGACATGCAAGGGGGCACCGTGAAGCTGCAAATCGTGGGGGAGGCCCCCGCCGGGCTGGAGATTCTCCACCAGAGCCACTCCGGGCGGCTGAACACCTTTATTCTGCGCAGCTCCTGCGAGGAGGTTCGGGCCAGGGCAGAGGCTATGAATCCCGCTTATTTTGACGTGCTGCCCCTGTCCCTGGAGGAAATTTTCATCTATGAATTGGGAGGTGTGAACGATGAAGTTAAAACAGTCGTGCTATGATCCCGCCTTCTGCCGGATGGGCTTCCGGCGGTTCGCCCCCCTGGGCATTCTCTATACCCTGGTGCTCATGCTGCTGACCCTGGTCAGCGTGAACCTGGGCCGCAATCAGTATGGAAATATCATCACCAGTATGCAGTCCTTCTCGCAGCTTACCATTCTGCTCCAGCTGGGCTATGCCTTTGTCCTGGCCCAGCTGCTGCTGGGAGACCTGTACACCCCCCGGTTGTGCTACGCCATCCAGGCCCTCCCCGTTACCCGGGGCGGCTGGTTCGGCACCCAGGTGATTCTGGGCATCCTCAGCGTCATCCCCGGCATTTTGATTTCCGGCGGAATGATGCTGGCCTCCATGACCCGCTTCCGCATCCTCATCCCGGTGTGGATGGGCTCTGCTCTGCTGGAATTTCTGTTCTTCTTTGGCGCCGCTCTGCTGTGCGGGGTCTGCGCCGGAAACCGGGTGGGAATGACCCTATTATACGGCCTGGTGAATTTCTTCGGGGCCATCGCCAGCTGGGCCTATGTGAAGATTCTCTGCCCCCTGATTTACGGCATGTACATCCCGACGATCCGCGCCCGCTTCTGCCCCCTGACGGAGATGATGGGGAGCTATGCCTTCCGGGCCATCTTCAGCGATCTGCCCTCCGAGCGCTACCTGGAGGACAGGCAGACCATCTTTTTTGAGTGCCCGGACGTGACCCACATTGAATTTGAGCCAAAGGCCATTTGGACACTGGTGTTCTTTGCCGTCTTGGGGTGCCTGGCCATCTGGCTGGCCATGAAGCTCTTAAACCGCCGCAAGGCCGAGTGCGCCGGGGACCTGCTGGCCTTCCGGCGTATGGAGCCGGTGGTGCTGGTGCTTTGCACCTTCAGCGCCGGGGTGGTAGCCCACCTGATGTCCAGCGAATTTAACTGGAACATCGGCTATCTGATGCTCTTCCTGGGGCTGGCCGTGGGCTACTACTGCTGCCTGATGCTCCTAAAGCGCCAGGTGAATGTGTTCTCCGCCAGGAGCTTCCTGCCCCTGGGCAGTCTGGCCGCTGTGATGGTCCTGGTCATGGCCGCCGCCGGACTGGATGTTTTTGGCACCGCCTACCGGATGCCCGAGGCAGCAGAAATCGAAAAGGTGGAGCTGCGCAACCCCGGCGCCTACTACCGTAGCATCTTCACCGCCGAATCGGCGGAGGACATTGAAAAGGTTCTCACCCTCCACCGGGACGCCCTGGAGGAGCACCGGGTGATTGAAAGTAGCCGGCCCCTGCTGGAGCGGATTTTCGGGAACGAAGGGAAGGAATTGGACTATGAAAAGATCAATGGCACCCGGGAAGCTATCGGGCAGATGTACCTGACCTACACCCTGAAAAACGGCTCCACCGTGAACCGGAGCTATTATTACCACGAGAACAGTCCCCATTTGAATATCCTCCAGGAAATCTACTCCCGGCCGGAATTTGTGTTCAGCGATTACGATATGGAGATCAATTCGGAAAGCGACCTGCATACCCTTCTGGATAGGACCGAGGTAGTCCGGGTGACCTGCTGGCACAAAGATGAATGGGCAAAAAAAGGCTATACGATTGGCGCTGATGAAATAAGCACGTCGATTCCCCCGGAAGCGTGGGACGGCCTGCTGGAGGCCATGCTGAAAGACTGTGAGGCCGGCACGATCGCCCAGGTCTACAGCCTCCACCCCAGGCAGACGTGCTTAGACGGCATCTCGTTCTACTACCCCGCCAGCGGCTGCGACGGAATGTACTCCCTGGGCATCGACCTGTACTCCGACAGCGTCCACACCTTCGACTATCTGGTGAGCCACGGCTACCACGAGCCTCTGGAATCTGCCGAAACGCCCATTGAGTAAAGATCAACTCCCGCCCGCCCACCGGGCGGGAGCTTCTGTCAGTGGGATTTCCACGGCAAATTGGTGTTTGACGGAGTGATCCGGCGCACCTCCTGTTTGATCGTAGGGGAGGCTATTAGCCTCCCGCTCGGTAACGTTTTTTGAGTGCTCTGTTAAATGGTAAAGGGTG
>JAETOP010000211.1 GCA_021771675.1 Oscillospiraceae bacterium
ACCTTTTTGCCTGCCTGTATTCTTTCCAATGCAAACACCATATTTGGAGTCCGTTCAAAAAAGCCGATATCTCTTTTCCAACTGAGTCCGCATTTGCAGTGGAACAGACCGATAAACTGTTGCTTCATCTTCCGGCCACAATTGGGGCAGACCCGTTTACTGCTCATCAGTGTTCCTCCAGCTGGGTGGTGGAAGCGTCCGCACAGGAAATGCCATACTGCCGGAGCAAATCTCGCGCACGCGCCTCCCCGTCTTGGCTAATTCGTATAGGAGCTTTTCCACAGTCATTAAGTACCAGCCCCGCCGCATCCAACCGGCTCAGCGCGCTGCGGTCGTGGCCCTTCCAGGTCAGGCGGAGCTTCTCGGCCGTTCGGATCGGTTTATGCCGAATCTCTTCGGTAGGGCATTCCTGCCAAGAAGTCAGATACAAAAGCATTAAAGTCAGCTCGTCAATAATCTTGTCCATATCCTGCATCTGGCTGACCCTCCAGCATTTCAATCCTGTGGTCTCCCACCAGGGATTTCATCATTTGTATTGCACTGGCGTTGAGCCGCAGCAAGCGCTCACTTTGGGGAACGCCCTGCCGGATCAGCTCTGCATTAATGCTCTCCAGGTTTGCCAGAACAATCAACTGGTGAAGGCTTGCCTCATCGCGGATGTTGCCTGGGCTGTCAGGGTGTGCCTGCCTCCATTCTTTTGCGGTGATGCCGAACAGGGCTACATTCAGGACATCAGCCTCGCTGGCAAAAGTAAAGCTCTGACGTTGTGGGGTGATGTCCGGAGGGATCAGCATATCCTTGATCGCATCGGTATGGATCCGATAATTGATTTTGGCCAGTGTCCGGTTGAGATTCCAGCCAAGGGCAAGCCGGCTGTTTTCATCCGCCTTTAGCCGCTGGTAGTCCTTGATGATGTATAGCTTGAACTCAGCAGAAATCCAGGAGGCAAACTCGAAAGCAATATCCCTGTGCGCAAATGTACCGCCATATCTCCCAGCTTTAGAAAAGATCCCGATTGCGCTGGTCGCGTCAACCCACTTTTTCGGAGACATGGTAAACGTGTTAGACCCAGCCTGGATCCTAAACCCGTCGAATTCGACGGGTTTAAATTCCGGATTGTTGAGCTGCTCCCATAACCCCAGAAATTCAATTGTGTCCCGGTTCCGCATCCAATTCTTGATCACATCATCCGGGGCGTCGCTCTTATAGCGTGCAATATCTGTCAGGGAGATGTAGTCGTTCTCATCGCCGCTGGAAACGACGGCAATATCTGTCCCTTTGGCATGAATATGATCTTTCATAGGCTTCTTTGACGCCATGCGCTCACACTCCTTGTGCAATGATCTGATCCAGCAGCCCTTGGCAGCCCGCCAGCACATCCCGCCAGGTGGCATCGAAATCGTCGGTGTACCAGGGGTCCGCTACCTCCTGCTCCAGGCGGCCCGCGTATTCCATCAGCAGGTGCATCTTGTCGTTGAAGTCGCCGCCGCAGATGCGGTACATGCTGCGGAGGTTTGCCCTGTCCATCCCAATGAGCAGGTCGTATTCCTCGTAGTCGCTGTTGCGGAGCTGCCGGGCGGCATGGCCGCTGCAGGAGATACCGTGTTCCGCCAGCTTCCGCCGGGCAGGCGGGTAGACCGGGTTGCCGATCTCCTCCCGGCTGGTGGCC
>JAETOP010000088.1 GCA_021771675.1 Oscillospiraceae bacterium
CAGCGCCCAAAATTTTCATTGGCGGTGGCTTAGTTTGTTATACTCTTTTTTCAGATATTAAAATCCACTTCCTTTTTCAATTTTAGGCTTGACTTTTGTTAGCAGGTCTGTTCATGGTAATTCCCCTTTCAGATTGTTGTGTGCCTTTGGCAAGCAACACAATACCGAAGCACCGGGGAGAAGTCCAGATTACAGCTTGGAGAAAAACAGCGGCGGGAACGAAGCACTTTGCACAGGATCGATTAGGACAGTGGCGTTAGTCTTTTGCCATCTGTATGTCGATCCAGCCAAGGAATTTCTCCTTCGGTATCACGATCCTGCTGCCGATTTTCAGCGCGGGGAATCCATCACTCCGCACCAGTTCATAGGCTCCAGCACGGCTGATGCCCAGCACCGCCGCCACCTCGGGAACGGACAGCATTAGCGGCAGTTGGTCGTACGAGGTGTACTGCGTTTTCTTCATAATTGTCCTTTCTCCCTCCTGTTGGGAAGGGTTTTTAGTTTGTTGGATGCGTCTTGTTGATATAGTTCCCCCCAAAAATTTGGGGCACCCTGCTGAAAGTTTCAGCTTCACCATCCCATGGTCATCCCCTCGTCCGGGTGGTCGTCCGGCTTGTGGCCCATGGCGATCTTCTTCTCCCGGATCTTCTGCAGCAGTTTGCGGTCAGCCCGCATACCCACCGGGCTGTGCTTGGGCAGGGAGTTATCTTGAAATATCCGGCTCATGCTATGGAGCAGATGAACCACCGCCAGTGCCGCCACGGGGGCCTTGGAATCCTCCACCCTCTCCAGCAGGAGGCCGGCGTACTCGTTGCCCTGGGCCGCCGCCTGGGACAACCAGTATTCGGCCTGCTCTATATCTTGTGGGATCTCCTGACCTATGAGGTACAGCTTGCCCAGCAGATATTGCGCACCGGGATGTCCGGCCTCAGCACAGGCAGACAGAAAGTCCAGCCCGCGCTCCACGTCTTTTGGTATATTGTCTCCGCTGAGACATTCCCTTGCCAGACAATACCCGGCGCGGAGCGAACCCCCTTCCCACGCACGCTCCAGCCACTCCATTCCCGCAGGCGAGTCGCGCACATCCAAATCATCAGAGAGCAGCAATTCCCCCAGCGCACACTGGGCCGGGATCATCCCTGCCTGTGCTGCTTTTGTGAATGCCTCCGCCGCCAGCGCACTGTCTGGGATGAGGATGCCGCCGTCCCGATATAGCGTCCCCAGCACATACCACGCCTGGGGTACGCCGTAGTCCGCCAGCATCCGCATCTCTGATACCGCCCAGTCTTTGTTTTCTATAGGCTCCTCCGGATCGTTCAGGATCTGCTTCATTTTCCAGTACCACTCATTGTGGGAGTGATCATAGCCGTCATCCTCATCCGGCTGCTGTGCGCCCTCGAAGGTCAGCGCAGAGAGACGGAGACGTTCCGCCTCTGCCACCACGGCATTCTTGATCTGCCGAAATTCCTTCCGCTCAGACAGCTTTTGCTTCTTAGGCGGCGCGTCGGAATAGTAACCCTCCACCTCGCCTTGGAGCGTCTGCCACTGTTCATAGCACTTGGCCACCGTAGGCAGGCGCTCCATCTCGTCTACCACTTCGTCCACCAACTTTTTCACCCGTTTGGGCAGATAGCCGTACTTCTTCTGCCCCTTCACACCGCCCAACGCCTGGGCCAACTCCCACATCCGCTGTTCCGCTTCCGGGTGGTCGCAGATACCTTGGCGCATCTCCTTCACCAGCGCCAGCATGGATGCCCGCGCCTCACGCACCAGTTCATCCCGGAAGACGGTTTTCTGCTCGTACAGATGGAGCATCTCCTGCTGGAAGATTTGGTTGGTCAGCGTGGATTTGATTTTGCGAATCCCATCCCGGTCGAGCCAGCCCTCCTTGGAATGGCTTGACCACGCCATCATGTGGACATGGGGATGACCGCCCTCGTCATGAAAAGCGGCATACCAGCGGAAGTGATCCGGCGGTATGCTCATAGCGGCAGCGATCTCGTTGCGCTCCTGGCGGAGCAAGTCGCGCCACGCCGACGCATGATCGTAACCCAGCCGCGCCGCGTCCTCCCGCTTCAGCGAGATGATGTGCGTCCACACATTGCCGGTGTAGCTGTCCAGCTCCACTGCCGCCTTTTGCAAATCCACACTGTCATCATCACCGAACAGGCCATGGCTGCCCAGCCGCTCCACCCGCGGACGGGTGGCGATGTACTTCAGGTACACATCGGAGCGGTTGGCCTGCTCCCAGTTGCATTCCAGCGCCGTGGTGATGAACGCGGAAGCGTGGGCCTTGGTGCGCGATGCCTCCCAGTCGGCGTACTCCAACACATCTTTGCTGTCTGGGAAGTCTCGCACCAGCGAACGGATCAGCTGCTCCTGACGCTTGGTGGCGGGACGGTCATCGGGCACCAGCTCCACGCCGTCCCGTGTACCGATGTAGCGCAGGTAGCCGCCCCCGCCACTGCCGTCCTTGCCGCCGCACTTGATGTACGGGCTTTTCAAAATCAGCTTGGGCATCAGTCGTCTTCAATGCGGCGCGCGATCTGCTCGAAGCGCGTCTGGCCGTTGGTGCGCCTCGCACGTTCCACGCTCTCGGCGCGTTTGCGCCGCAGATACTCCTCGTCCAGTTGTGTGCAGTCCGCCAGGATACTCATGCACATATCCAGCTCCACTATCAGCTTGAACATCAGCGATGCCATGCGGTTCTCCATGGTGCCCAGCCGCCCGTTGATGCAGGAGCGGATCGGCGCTCCAGCTCGGCCTTCTTTTCCGGCGTGAGATAGACCGCCAGCTTGTCCTTTTTGCTCATTTTCTGCTCCTTTCCGGGGTTTGACCCCTGCGTAAAGCCTGTTGTTTTGCGCCGTTTGGGGATTCTTGACCCCAACGGCGCAGTTTCCCTCTGCGTTTGACCCCATTCACAGCTCCGGGAAAACGCCCGCACTGCGGGCGTTTGTGGCCCGGCGGGTGTCACTTGTGACGCCCGGTGTTTATCCTGCTTTTTCCTTCGTTCTGCCCTGCGCCCCAACATCCGGGCCCTCCTCGTGGTAGGTCAGTCTGTTCTGCGGCCCGGGCAGGGGCGGCAGATCCAGCAGATAGTAGGTGTTGTTGCACTGCCGCCTCCGGCCCTTGCGGTCGGTGGCGTAGGTGGGCACTCTGCGGATAAATTTCCGCCGCTCCAGCTCGTCCACCGCCTTGCGGGCCGTGGTGTCGGAGCAGCCGCAGGCGGCGGCGATGGTCTGCATACTGGGCCAGCAGGTGTCCTTGCTCCCCGCACGGGAACGCAGGTAGCCGTACACCGCCAGCTCCCGGCAGCCCAAGCCGTAGCTGTAGATGGCGTTGCTGGTTTTGAAATAGCGCTCTCCCAAAATTGACATGGTGATTCCCCTTTCGTTGTCCGTGGGTTGATTGCCTGACGCGGAACATTTGGCCCGCCTCCTTCCTCCGCGCAAAATAAAAATATTGCTCCCACAGAAATTTGTGGGGGCAATATTCACATTGCGTTTTTAGTTATGTGTGGTAAAATATTACCGCTGGGAGGTGAGGACGTGGCCCAATCCAGATATCAAATTTTTCAGCTGTCCGCCCGGGCGGTGATGAGCTACGCCGCTGAGACGGAGGACGGTTACTCCTTCGACCTCAGCGCGTCGGCCACGGAGAAGTGCAAAAGCAGAACGGCCACACATGAGCAGGACAGCAACGCCCTGTTCTTCCAAACTATGTGCGTCCTGCGGGGCGACAGCTACACCGAACCCAGTGGCGGGAAGATGATTCCCGACCTGTTCGACGCCATCTTCTACATGGATTTCGACCGCATCTTTGACCGCAGCTCCACCCGCAACAAGCAGCGGCTCCGCCAGGAGAAAGCCCGTGCCATGTTCCGCCCCGAGGGCGTGGGACTGAACTTCGGCTCCGGCCCATATCAGTATGTGGCCTTCGAGCGCTCCGGCAGCATGAGCCGGCAGGCGCGGCTGTCCTTCATCCGGGCGGATCTCTATGACGCGGTGCGCCGGCGCATCATGCTGGGCATGGATATCGGCCAGTGCCAGCTCTCCAAGCTGTACGCCTACAACGGCCTGATGCTGTCCAGCGGCACGCGCATCGACGGCGTGGACATTGACCGCCCCCACCGGGTCATCGTGGTGGAGAACCAGACCCGCACGGAGCACCTTGTCCCCGTCATCACTGTGGAGGACGACGGTTCTGAGGACACTATGCGAAGCTATCACCGGGTGGAGAAAAAAGCGGACGTGGAGGTCGCCTGCTTCGACGGCGAGGGACTGATCTCGCCCCGGTTCGCCGCGCAGATTGACCGGGTGTTGTGCGGCGGGCACGTCCACACCTCGTTCCAAATCCGCCTGCCCTACGTCAAGGGGATGCTCCATCAGGTGGACTTCCACACCTTCCTGACGGACTGCGGCACCCGTACCATCACCGATTTGTGGGGTACGGAACACCGTGTGAAGGATGTGGACGTCATTCTCACCCGCTCCATGTGCAAGGGGCTGGGCTGGATGGCGGAGAGCAGCATGGGCTGGGCGGACTATTGGGATGCCTTTCGCCGCTACCGCCATGCGCTGTACATCACCAACGTGAGCAAGGAGAAGCCGGAGCGGTTCACCGAACTCAACTACCAGTTCCTCACCACCGTGTCCGTCCGCGCCGACGAGTTCCGGCCCGCCGACCTGCCGGACGGCTGGGATCACAGCCCGGAGGAAGACGAACGCCACTGGCTCACCAAGCAGACGGAGCTGGCCTACTACAACTTCCGGGCCAACGGGCAGTTCCGGCGGAACTACTTTTTACAGGCGTTGGAGGGGCGGCACTTCTGGGAGCGGGAAAAGAGCCGGGACTACTACCTCGCCGCCGTCCTGAAAAAGAATCCGCGGTTCATCGCCGAGCCGGTGTACACTCAGACGCTGGACGACATGGCGGAGCGCATCGTGAAAAATTACGCCGTGGGGCGGCTCATCGTGGCCGGGGACAACCGCTATCTGTCCGGCGACCTGCTGGACTTGCTTGTGGGATTGCTGGATTTCGGGCAGGTGCGGACAAAGCGGGAACGGACATTTTACGCCTCAGCGTTTACCAATGTCCACCACTTTCCCAACGGTGCGTTTTACGCTCCCGGAGCGGCCTACCCCCAAGCGGAGGTGTGTACCCTCCTACGCAATCCCCATATCGCCCGCAATGAGGAGATCCAGCTTTCCTGCTACGACGACAAAAATAATATGCGACAGTTCTATTTCCACCAGCTCACTGACGTGGTGATGGTGAGCTCCAATATGCTGGCGGCGGAGCGGCTGGGCGGCGCGGACTACGACGGCGACATGGTGAAAACCATCGCCGACCCCATCATCAACGCCTGCGTCCGGCGCAACTACGACATTGACCGCTTCCAGAAATACAAATCACTGGAGAACCGGGAGAACATCCCCCTGCTGATGATCCCGGCGGCGGAGCCCCGGATCCGCTCCGCCCATGACTGGGAGGCCCGGTTCGAGGTGGTGCGGGATACCTTTTCCTCCCGGGTGGGACAGATCTGCAACGCCGCGCTGGATCGCAGCATCATCGCCTACAACGAGAACTCCGACGCCGAGGAACGCCAGCGGTGCCGGGAGGAAGCCGAGCTGCTGGCTATCCTCACCGGGCTGGAGATCGACTCAGCCAAGAGCGGGGTGCGGCCCGACCTGGAGGGATTTCTGGGCCAGCGAACGGTGAAGCGGACGCCGTTTTTGCAGTACAAATATCTGGCGGAGCACGCCAACGAACGGCGGGCCTGGTACGAGCCGTCCCACGCCGCAAAACTCAAGGCATTTTTCGATAAGGTGGATTGGAGCCGGGTGGACTCCAACGTGGAGCGGCTGCCCTACCTGGCCCACCAGCTGAAAAAACACACGCCGAAACTCAAAGCCACCCCGGCACAGGATGGGGAGCTGTTTTCCTTTGCCGCTCAGCCCAATTGGCAGGGCAAATTGGACAAGGGCATTTTGGACGCGGTGTCCACCCTGCTCCAAGACTACGAGGCGTGTCTGTCCCGCATCCGGGCCTGCCGGGCGCCCGTCCGGAGCAAGGGCCGGAAGAACGACGTGGAGCGCATCCTCTTTTCCCGGGGACAGGAAGACGACTGGGACGCGGACGAGCTGTATGCCCAGCTGGGCGAGCTGCCGCCGGAGCGGGTGGCGGAGGTGCTGGATGCCCTGCACCAAGATGGGTGGCAGTACTTAGACGCTGACGCGCGAGAGCGGTTTCTGCTGGACTGTCTGCCGGAATTTGAGGAGCTATTCGATCTGCTGACGGATTTCCGCTATGGCGGGCATCGGGTGCTGTGGGATATCCTGCTGGACATCGACCAGGAGAACACAGCCCAGGATCGCAAGCGGCTGAACCGGGATGGGGATTCCCCTGCCTTTGCCGCCATGATGGAAGCGTGTCAAAAAAAGACGGCCTCCCAATCCTATCGGGATGCCGTCTCTGAAAAGTGCCGGGAGCTGCTGGACATGATTGTAAAGCCTGTGATTGCGGTGCGGTATGTGGTGGCCCTGGGGAAGCGCGGGCTACTGTGGGCGCTGCTGCCGGACGCTGTTCTGCCCAACGTGCTGGAGGTGCGCCATGCTGAATGAGTGGCAGGAGTTTTTGGACTACACCGGGCCGGTGACCTACAAGGCCGACGGCAAAAAGGATACTGCCTGGCTGGGCCGTTTTACCTTTGAGGCCCTGCGGGAGTTTGGCGGGCTGTCCCGGATCCTGACCGTCATGACCCGTGGGTTCCTGTTCCATGGTCCGGACGGGACAGAGTTGGACGGCCAACCCAGAGAGCGGATGGCCTATGCCCGCCGGGGACTATGCGCCTGGTGCAGTGTGCCGGAGCGGGCAGGTGTGAGGCCGGAGTGGCAGTATCGGACGGATTTTAGTTCGCTCCACCGGGAGTTCCCAGCGCTGGTAGATGAGGATGGCCGGGGTTGGTTCTGCCGGCATTTCCACTCAGCCATGGCTTTCGCACGGGACAACCCGAAAGTGGTACGGAAGGCGTATTCCGAAACCGCCGGGGAGCTGGACAAAAGGTTCGATGCGGAGTGGCGCAAAAAGGTGCGGCAGTTTCAGATGTCACTGTTTTCCTCCAATGCGGACGCCGCGTGGATCCTCCGCTTTGACGATGTGTTTGCCGATGCGTTGGAGCTGGGCCCGCTGCGCCAGGATGAGGTGGAGCTGCCGTCAGAACTGCGGGCGAAAATTGAGGACGTGAAACCGGCGAAGCTGCCCGCAGAGGTAGTCCACACACTTATCGCCTACTATATCGCCAACCGGCCCGAGGACAGCGACTGGGTGGTGCTGCCGGTGGCGAATTTTGACTGCTGGTTCGGGGACACCAATTTCGGACGGAAGCATCTCAGCCAGATCCCGGAGGAGATCATCCAACGGGGCAGCAGCTTCGGCGTCAGCCGATACCGAGTGCTGCCGGAGTTCCTACCATAGACAGCGCGAAGGGCTGAACCGTTGCCGGTTCAGTCTTTCGCTTTTTCAACAGGGGCCCACAGCGGCCACACGGTGGCCAACACGGGGCGGTCAGGGCTGGGGAGGTGTTAACCCCCCTCGCCCGGGAGTTCCCATCGCTCCTGCGGCGCAAAACGGGCGTCCTGCTCGACCTGGCCTGACCGGGTAGGACGCCCGTTTTCCGGGTAGCTGTTCAGTTCGTTTGCCAGCCGCCACGCCAGCCGGAAGCCGCAGACAAAGCTGTCCATAGACATCTCCTCTGCCAGATGGTCTTTGGCGTCGATCAGCCGGAGCACCAGCCGCCGTTCCGGCTTGTCCAGTTTTAGGATGAGCTGTTTATGGATGGCTTCGATCTCCGTGCGGGTGTCCGCCGACTGGGGCGGTGTATAGAAGCTGTCGTACAGAGCTGTCAGGGTCTTGTTCATACCGTCGCCTCCTTGCGGTACAAACATATACCACAGGTCGGCGGGAAAAGCTACTGAAATTTTTCGGAGGGTGCCTTTAACTTGTTGGATGCGTCTTGTTGATATAGTTCCTCTGTAGATTTTTAGATAGAGCGCTTTAATATACTTTATCCATGCAATAAGCCTGTTGACACTTGCAGCATTGTTATCAAGATTGGGAATCAACTTCCTCTATGAATTTATTTCTAAAGCGTTCCCATAAAATTTGAGAAACATCGTCTATTCCGAGGTGTATAATAATTCGATCTTTAAGTTCGCTTAAAGAATGTTCCCGATTTTCTTTATCACTTAAGCAAAAACACATATCTCTTGGGTCAACAGCACCTTCAATTTTAGAATATTGAAATCCTGGCAATAAAATGCTTTGATATGCACTCCGCTTTACCCATGCAGCTCCCATCTCATTTAAGCAGACTGGACTATTATAGTAGTTCTGCGACAGCATCATAATGAAAAAGAGGTTATCATTGCTCATTTCATTGCGAATAAAATCATATAGGTCTCCTGCTCCCTGCGGGATTCCATACCCAGCAACAGAACTGCAAAACAATTGATTCTGTTTTACGCCCATCTGTTCCAGCATAGTCACAAATTTTTCTACAATAGGCTTGTCCAACGTGGCATGGCTGATGAAAACTTTTGGTGCCTTATATATTTCATCGAAGTGATTGTGCATATATTGAACAACATCATGCATGGCTATAAGGCAGTTATTCATGTTGATGTAATTATGGTTTATTAGCCAAAATAAAAAATCAAGCTGTGCACAATCCTCGGGAAAAGCTGGCTTATAGGCTGCTATAATTTCTTGACACCGTTGAAAGCAGTTTTGAAGGAAATCCGTTCGTTGGCATTTAAGAGACAGCACAATGTCGTTGCAAAAATCATTCAAAGTTTTTTTATCTATCAAACAATTCACCACAACTCATCTCCCACTCCGTCTCATCCCCGCAGATATTCCGAATTTTCAGCCGCAGGGGCCGCCTATCGCTCCTGACTGAACCGTCCCAAAACTCTTTTGTCTTTGTACCATTGCGAATCACATATCCCAGCTTGTCGATCTTGATCTCGCTGTCCGAGTGCCATTCCCCCTGACTGGCTGTGCAGTCCACGCTCAGATATTCAATCAGCTCCAGGCCCTCCTCGCTGATCTCAATGGGCTGAAAAGGCTTCTTCCCTGTGGCGCTCATCCGGGCTTTCTCGTTAAACTCGGAAATCTTCTGCATCACCCGGTCGCTGAGGAACTTGTCCACAACAGCCGCATATCCGCCGTACAGATCATCGTGGAGTTCTTCCACATGAAATTCCGCATAGTCGCCGATCACCACATCATCGAGAACCGTTTTTAAGTCCCGCAGTTCAATCTCTACGGTGGTGCTGTCATCCTCCTTGATGAACTTCTCAAGTTCCTCCCGGCTGGTGATATCAATGTAGTAGACGATCACCTTTTTGATCTCCACGTCCAGGTCGGGGATGGCCTGGTGGATGATCCGGTTCATCAGCACCACGTCCAACAACTTGGAGGAGCTGTCCATCAGGTTGGGGACATAGACCGGAACCGTACCCAGCCTGCTGTCGGAGATGGCCCCCTCCCAGAAAGGATCCAGGGCATCCTCGTTTTTCAGGCCGGGGATCAGCGACTTGATCTGCTCCATCGTCTGTACTGGATTGCGGTAAAGCTGCACGCCGTCCCTGATCTCCATCACATCGAACTGCGCTCCATTGGCCTTGAGCCGATCCCGGGTGGTTTGGATGGAGTTGAGGCCGATATCACAGTGAATGAACCGGCGGCCCAGCTTGTGGGCCACGGCGGCGGTGACGCCGCTGCCGCCGAAGAAGTCGGCAACGAGCATCCCCTCGTTGGAGGAGGCTCTTATGATTCTATCAAGCAGAGACGTCGGTTTTTGCGTAGCATAATCAACTTTTTCATCGGAAGTTGGTTGCTGCTGGAATGACATAATATCATTCCAGACATCTCCAAAAGGTTTGCCCTTTGATTCAACTTCATCCCTGTACCGAGTGGTTCCGTGAGCAACCATGTAGTGTCTGCCATCTTTGTCAACTTTGTTAAATGAATCTAAATACTCCTGCGTATGTGGCTGTCTGAGTTTGTTAAATATTCTCTCCTCTGATTTGGAGTAATACAATATGGTATCATGCCCTCTAACCCAGTTTGGCGCTAATGTTTTGAACCCAGACAGTACGGATATGTCCCAGACTATCTCTCTTTGAAAATTCTCCTCACCAAATATTTCGTCCAAAAGTACTTTGATATAGTGGATCATATGATGATCCAAATGCACGTAGATAGACGCCGTCTCACTCATCACGGACTTGATGGCCATAAGGTTTTCATACATCCAACTGAGGTATTTTTCCTTATCCCACACATCGCCGTACATCTTCTCCTCAAAGGCTTTCAATTCGTCGATGTCCAGCTCCTGCTCCGCCTGGGCGATGGCCTCCGCTGCCTTGGGGTTGCGGCGGATGTAGACCTTTTTGGCGTAGTCGGCCCCGCTGGCAAAGGGCGGATCGATGTAGACCAGATCCACCTGGATGCCCTGTTCTTTCAGATAGGCGCAGGCGGAAACACACTCGCCGCGGATCACCATGTTGCCATTGTTGTTTTCGCCGACGGTTTCCTGTTTCTCCATCTCGTAGAGAGGCATTCCCCGCTGGAGCACCATGGAGGCCTCGTCCGAGCCTTTGTATTTCAAAATGCGGTTGAAGTTGCCCAAGATGGCTTGACCCTCGATGGGCTCGGGAATGAAGGGGATGTATTTAATCGGCATCTATCTGCGCCTCCTGCTTCAAAATTCTTTCTTTCACTAATCCTATAATTGTTGCAGGAAAATCCTTGCTTTGGAGTAGATAACAACCCAATTGTTCTTTATTCGCTGAAGGAAGTTGAGCATATCCCGCAATAACTGCACAATTGATTGTTTGCAGACTGATAGCAGTTAATTGAACTGGCAGCTCAATACCAAATGGAGAAAATAGATAGCTCTGCAAATCATCCTCTGTTGATTTGCTGCCCCTATCATTCAATAAGTATCGCATACAAGGGTGATTATATTTATGAGCTTCATCCACATAGGCATAAAGGTGTTCAAGGCCAACTGACTTAGCAAGGTTAAATAAATTAGGTGCTTTTATTTCATTGTTCTTAGCCCATTCATAGTCTTGTTTTCCTGTCCAACTATATTTTGCTTTTATATTTCTGTATGTCGTTTCTATTTCATGGAAAGCACTTAAATCATAATGAAATAAATTCAATCGGTCTTGATATTCCACCAATCTTCTTGCAAATTTATAGTCATCAACTGCCGCATAATCAATATATTTTTGAGCCAAATCTGGATACTTAATGAGAATATTGGCAACAACTGAAAACTCAAATAGAGTTCTCCATCTTGCGATAGCACCAGATGCAGATCCATTTTCCATCATGATTTTTGTTTCGCGGGAAATCTTCAAGGCTCTTTCATGTATACGCAAAAGCGCAAATTGCAAAAATGGCTTCTTAGGTTCAGGTATATAGCCGTCCAGGACTTTACCGAGTTCAATGCAAAAGTCAAAAAAACCTTCTAAAACTGCAAACTCTTGATTATATTCAGTATAAATGCATTTCCGCTCAATTTCATATTGTTTTTGCAAACAATCGTTTTTCTGTTGACACAGCTTATAAAAATCTTTATCCATTTTACTCTCCAAAAAACTCACAAATTTTCTCATGTGTCCTTACAATCCGTTCCTTGTCCGGCATGGTATCCTCCAAATACAGATACTCAAACCGCTCATAGCCGAAGGCAGCGTTGTTCTGCCGCAGAAACTCGGACTCCACAAAAGCCCGCTTGTCCTTGAAGGTGGGGTCATTGGCGTAGAGCTTGCCCTTTGTCTCCACAATCAGCGCCTTATGAATCTTCCCGTCCTTTCGCTGGATGATGAGGAAATCCGGGGTATACATCCCGATGTAGTGCCAGCCGCTTCCAGTGGATTTGTAGCACTTGATCTTGAACTCCGTCATGGCCCGGTCGCCATTGTAGTAGACCTCCAACCCGAACTGTTCTACCTCCGGGAGAGGCAGAACATCCCGCAGGAACACCCGCTCGAAGCTGCTGTCCGTGCGGTAGGGCAGATAGTGGAAGGAGCGATCCTTCTGGGGATGGGAAACCGCTTGCTCCCGGAGCATCTCCAGTACCTTCGTCTGACCGGTCTGCTCTGCCAGTTCTATCATTTTCAGCGTGTTCCTGTCTGGCTTCAGCTTTCCCTTATCGTCCTGGATGATCTTCTCCACCACATCCTGGGCAGGGAAATAGTCAGCGATGTTCTGCGTATGGATTGTCGGTGAAAAATTGGCAATGTTCAGCAGGGAGGCCGTCTCCGGGATGTGCTCGTCCCTGGTTTCGTAGCCGCGCCGCTCACAAAACGCCTTGCGGATGTTGGCCTCCGTTGCCGGGCGGTCATATTTGGAACTGAAATACCTGGCCCCGTCCCGCTCGTAGGTAATGGTTTCAAAGACAGATCGCAGCACGTCCTCATACTGGTTCAGCCGCTCCATAGGCAGAAACCCAATGCTGCTCCGGGACAGCGCGTACAGCCATTGGGAGAATATGGCGGGCTGTGTTCCACGCTCCGCGTCATCCACCTCATGGGCGATATGCTCCAGGGAGAAATCCGTGTGCCGGATCACCTCCGCCGCTGTTTTTGACGCTGCGCCGGCAATATCCCGTTCCGGCTGCGCTGCTTCTACCTTGACGGTTTCATAGTGAACCTTTAGCTGGTAGAACTCCACCTTGGGCAGCTTCAAATAGCCCGTCCGGTCATAGCGGTTCAGCTCAATTTTCCCCTGGCCGCCCGTGGCAAACTCATCCAGAGAGATGTGATGACGCTGCCGAAGCTGGGCGATCAGCTTATCGCCGTTTTGGCTGTTGAGGTAGATCAGCGCTGTTTCCGGCTGCCCCCGATCCACCTGGCGCAGGCACCGGCAGGAGGTTTGCAGCACCATATTCTTGGGGCAGTCCCCCTCCTGAGAGAGGATGATGCCGGTCAGGCTGCGGCAGTCCCACCCCTCCTTGCCAATCTGTACCAGCAGGACGATGCGGATCTTTGAAATAGGGCTGTCCAGGGTGTCAAATTGCATCTGGCTGTCGGTGGGCTGGGGATACCGCTTGTTGCCCTTGTGGAATTTCAGAATGCAGTCCGCGGAAAGCCCATATTCCCCGGCAATCCGGGAGACAAGCGGATAGACGAGCTCCTCCAGCTTTTCGATGGTGCCGCAGTAAATGCCCAGCTTAGCCGCAGTCCCATCCCGGTACACCATGTCCTTGTATGTATCCAGAAACTCCCGCACCCCGTTTTCGATGATCCGGCCGCTGTCGGCAAGATCCGCGATCTGAACCGCCGGGTATTTGAGGAAGTTCCCCACGCCGTCCACCAGAGGATAGTAGTAGACCGTGTTGGTGATCTCGGCCGTGGCCACGGTCAGCTTGTCCGTAACCATGATTTTCTCCGCCTTTTCCAGGTATGGCGTACCGGAGAAGCCGATCACGGAATTGACCGCGCCACCTTCCGTCCAACGGTTGACTACCGCTCGCAGCTTGATTTCATCGCTGACCGCGTGATGCACCTCGTCAATAAAAATAGACAGGGCGGGCAGCTTGCCGATCAGGTTTCGAAGCTCATTAGCCTGGCGGTCTTTCTCGTCATCGCTCTCATCGTACAGGCTGATCTGCCCGTTTTTCTCCTGGATGCGGTCCAGGATTACTTTCTCCGCATTCGTCACAGCCACCAGCCCAAACAGTTCAGAAAGCGGCTGGTGGCTGGCAATTTTCTGGACGTTGGGATTTTTCGTCTTGTTGGATTTGCTGGCCGTCTTGCCCTGATCCAGCACCTCGAAGGAGAGCCGCCGCTTTATATTGGAGGCCGACGGTTCCGGAATGACCCAGGAAGGGTCAAATTTTTGTATGGTTTTTAGACTGGGGACTACGGACGACTTCAAGCCGGAGGGTGCAAAGATAATGAAATTATGGGCAAAGGCCGGGTTCTGCGGCTCGTTCATGGCAAAGTACAAGTCCAGATAGATAAACGCTGCCATCAGATAGGTTTTCCCCGCCCCCATAGGGAGGCTGAACAGATAATCCGTATAGGAGACACCATAGAAGGCTTCGTGGAAGAAGCGCCGGTAATCAATGCTCTCCGGGGCTTTGCGGATCTGCTCATCCAGCTTTGGGGATACCTGCTCCCCTGCATCATTTTTGAGACAAGCATATTCCAGCAGAGCTGCCGCCGATGGATGCCCTCCCAAGTAAGTCCGGGCCCGGGCGGAAAGCTCTATCGTTTGCAAATCCAATGTATTGAAACAACCTTCTCCAAAAAGACTGGAGAGTGGTTTGCAGCCACAGCCAATCTTGAGGAAAAGATATGTTTTAATTGCATTGATTTGGGCGTCCCGCATTTGACCGGTACTTTCGATGTAAGCAATCAAATCTTTCACTGTACAGTCCTGTGATGCCAGCCATTGATTGCGGGCATTTGTTATCATCCGATAAAACATGGTAAATCTCCCGTTTAAAAGGTTTGAAACAGCTTATACATTTAGTCTTTTATTATATAACATAGCAGTGAAATCTGTCAATTTAGGGAATGAAATATTGGATAGCTCAAAAACAAGTTTACCACTGTTTATAATTTTCCTCTCAATTTCTTCAGAATCGCCTCGTCCGCAGGGCAGAATTCATACTGCGGGATCTCCTCCACCGTGATCCAGCGGATGTCGTTGTGTTCCAGCATCCGCGGCGTTCCCTCGCTGATCGCGGCGTTGAACAGCGTCAGATGCACATTCAAATCCGGGTATTCATGGTCTACCTCCATGAATACCTCCCCCACCGAAAGGGTGACAGCCAATTCCTCCCGGCATTCCCGGATCAGGGCCTGTTCCTTTGTCTCCCCCGGCTCCACCTTGCCGCCCACGAACTCCCACAGCAGACCCCTGGCCTTGTGGGCAGGGCGCTGGCAGATAAGGAACCTATCCCCGTCCCAGACGAGGGCTGCCACCACTTCCGCCACTTTTTTCTCCATGCTGACCACCCTTCTTACGTCAATTCGTCGATCCGATCCTCCGCTTCACTGAGCAGATCCTCCAAACTCTCGTGGGCGCCCGCCCATTGCTCAAACTCCTCCCCGGCCATGTCCTCCGGCTCGCTATCGTCCATATCGCACAGCCGGGCTTTTAACTCAGACCGATACTCCTCCAGTTCCTCCAGGGACAGGCCGTCCAGTTCGTCGCCCAGCGCCGCGAACCACTCCCCATCCCGTTTGGTAAAGCGGACGGTCAGCTCCAGATCCAGCGCCTGCTCCATTAGCTTTTTGAAAAAATCAATCATGATGCCGCCTCCAAACACAAGGAAATATTTGATTTCCTGCCCTGTTCGTGGTATCTTATTGAAAGTATATCACAGATCCGCCGCCGGGGAAAGTCCGGGTGACGATATTGGGGAGCTGATACCCATGGTTCGTGAGATCACGCGAGATGAAACGTTTTTAGCCCGGAAGGCTGAACCCGCCGCGCCGGAGGATCTATCCATCGCCCAAGATCTGCTGGACACCCTCGCCGCCCACAAGGACAGATGCGTGGGCATGGCGGCCAATATGATCGGTGTAAACAAACGCGTCATTGTCTTTGACAACGAGGGCACCTATATGGTCATGTTCAACCCGGAGATCGTCAAAAAGTCCGAGCCCTATCAGGCGGAGGAGGGCTGCCTGTCCCTGTCCGGTGTCCGCAAAGCCAAGCGCTGGAAGTCCATCAAGGTGCAGTATCAGAACGAGAAGTTCCAGACCCGCTTCAAGACCTTTACCGGTTGGACGGCCCAGATCATCCAGCATGAGATCAACCACTGCGATGGCATCATCATTTAGCACACCTTTGGAGCTTGGCCTGACCATCCCCCTCCAGCGGCATCTTGGCATCAAAGCCCTGCCTTACGGCGAGGAATCGGATCGCCCCTTCTGCTGGGATCTCCACGTCATTCTCCTGCGGGGGCGGCCCTCCCTGCTGGCAGTCCACTGTCATAGCCGGTATGCTTTCGTACTTTACGATCTAAGCTGTCTGGATTGGGAACGCCTGCCGGAGGTTTTCCGGGAAGGCTTGGAACGCAGCCTGTCCGCCGCCGGGTTCCCGGCTGAAGCGGCAGAGCTGCTGTGCGGCAACCACAAGACGCTGTTCACCAAGACCCACGGACGCCGAGAGGTAGCCTTCCTGAACCGGGCCTGGGATGACGTAATGGCCACCGAGCTGGCCTTGGACGAGAACACCCAAAACCAGCCCCTGTTGGATCAGATCGTCAATGCCAAGCCCAGCCGGTGCGCGAGCTTTGACGGTCTGGGCATGGCGGTAGAACGGCTTTCGGCAGTTCTTCGGGAGTTGTCCTAACTTGTTGTATGCGTCTTGTTGATATAGTTCCTCCCAAGATTTTTGGGTGGGGCGCTCCAACAAGCTACTGGGGAACAGGAACACCAAATTTGTACTGTCGTCATTTCGCTTGTTTTTCAGCCTCAGATGTGGTAAACTGTTTACAGCATTTAGTGAGAAGTGTGGTGAAGCACATGGGCACGGAAAGGTTAAGCCCATTGAGGTGACAAGATTAATTTCCGCCAGACTTGCAACGAATTTTGAAAGGGGCTCCATTATGGCAAGCACAGTTGATGGCACGTTTAACCTGGAACAGGAGCTGGCCTTGACCGAGAAGGAACAGGCAGAGCTGGAACGTGCAAAAGCCTTGCCAATTACCTTTGATGAGGACTGCCCTGAAACGACCTCGGAGCGCGCCCTGCGGTTTAGGCGTGTCAATCCTGTGCGGAGTACCGCCAGCCATTGACGATGCTCCGCCCATCGTTCGTGTGATGATTTAAAAAATGAGGCGATGTTGTGATGCGTCCAGCCTATTATGTTATAGATACGACAACCAACACGCCGATTCCCGCTGTTATCCGCCCTGCGGCCTGGAGAGATTTTCAGAAAACTGAAAACGAGCATTGGCAGACAAGTTGGCTTTCCAAGTTTATTCAGCAGGATGCGTTGGAAAAATATGCGCTTGAGCTTCGCGAATCAAAGGAACTGGTTGGACTTGGCGCATACCGCAATGTGCCGGAGGGTGTCCTCGTTGCAGTGGAATATATTGAAAGCTCCCCAGACAGCAACCCAACGCAGACGAATTCCCGCAAGTTTAGAGGCATCGGTGCGGCATTGCTGGCATTTGGCATTCAGCTTTCCATTGATTATGGCTATGGTGGCACAATTTATTTGAAAGCAAAAACCTCCGGACTCCGGGAACACTACATCCGGGATTTTGGAGCTATTCCCTTCAGCCGCACAGACCCGTTCATGCTTTTGATCGATGGAGATGCCGCAAGAAATCTGTTCTCGCTGTTTTTAGAGGAGTGAATAATGTTGGAAGAGAAATATCTTAGATTAGATGATTTGGCCGCTCCTGATGGATATGTTGCGCCCTCCACCAGAGAAGATTTAGCCTATATCGCTTATTTCCGTCAGGCCTGTAAACGGTATAATATTGACTTTGCCTCTGCGGATCAGGATGAGCGCGATTTTGTAATACGCATGGCTGAGAAAAATTTCGCCCGGAAGCGGGCTTGACCCATACGCCGACCCAGACGGCACAAGGAGCGCATGGAGGCAGTGGACAGGATAGTCTTGGAGAGTATCCGCATTCCGTTTAAACAGCACGGATTGGACATAAAATGGCCCCAAAAAGTTTCCGAGGACAGCTGGGGGTCAAGAGGCCGCAGGTTCAAGTCCTGTCACTCGGACCATAACTGGACACCAATTTTGATACAATGGGTATCTTGATTGGTGTCCAGTTTCTTTTTGTAAAAGCTCCTATTTGCAAGGGTTTTCATATACTTTTTAACGATAAC
>JAETOP010000089.1 GCA_021771675.1 Oscillospiraceae bacterium
CTACACAATTTCTCCTGCAGATATTTGCACAGTATATGTTCAAAATCCGCTTGCTATTATCCGCAGAAAGAGCGAATATGTGTACTACCGAAAGGGAAAACACAGAAAGCGGAGGAGAAAGGCATGACAAGATTTGAAAGGGATTTGAGAGATGCACAGAAAGGAAACGGAATTGAGGTACTGACGAAACGGAAAGCGGAGCTTGACCGCCTTTGGAAAGAGGGGAAAGCCTGCAAAAACGGATTCAGGAGGCAGTGCATAGCGCAGGAATACACGAGGCTTAAGGCCGAGTACGATAAGATTGACGCACTTTTCTGAAATTAAAACTGGACATTCCAAGAGCGGAGCCGCAAGGCTCTGTGTCTTGTACTGATAGATTACGGCTTGCTGCTGGCAGGCCATTTTTGATGCCGTCTTTGGGGAGGTGACCGGAATGGCAATGCGGAAACTGAAAAAATATAAGCCGACAAAATTCAAAGCGAAGGACAGCCGCTATGACAAGGATGCCGCCGATTTTGCCGTGATGTTCATCGAGAGCCTCTGCCACACTAAGGGAACGTGGGCGGGGAAGCCCTTTGAACTGATCGACTGGCAGGAGCAGATCATCCGGGATATTTTCGGAACGCTGAAGCCCAATGGCTACCGCCAGTTCAACACGGCATACGTTGAGATTCCGAAGAAACAGGGAAAGTCGGAGCTTGCGGCGGCCGTGGCGCTGCTTTTGACCTGCGGGGACGGGGAGGAACGCGCGGAAGTGTACGGGTGCGCCGCCGACCGGCAGCAGGCCACTATCGTTTTTGATGTGGCGGCGGATATGGTGCGGATGTGCCCTGCCCTTTCCAAGCGGGTGAAGATACTCGCATCGCAGAAACGGATCATCTACACGCCCACCAACTCCTTCTACCAGGTGCTTTCGGCGGAGGCGTATTCCAAGCACGGCTTCAACATCCACGGCGTGGTGTTTGACGAGCTGCACACGCAGCCGAACCGGAAACTGTTCGATGTCATGACCAAGGGCTCCGGGGATGCCAGGATGCAGCCGCTGTATTTCCTCATCACCACGGCGGGGACGGATACCCATTCCATCTGCTACGAAACGCACCAGAAGGCAAAGGATATCTTAGAGGGGCGGAAGATTGACCCTACATTTTACCCGGTGATCTACGGCGCGGATGAGGCGGACGACTGGACGGACCCGAAGGTGTGGAAGAAAGCGAACCCCTCTTTGAATATCACGGTGGGGATTGACAAGGTGGAGGCCGCCTGCGAGTCGGCAAAGCAGAATCCGGGGGAGGAGAACAGTTTCCGGCAGCTCCGCTTAAACCAGTGGGTGAAACAGGCGGTGCGGTGGATGCCCATGGATAAATGGGACGCCTGCGCCTTCCCGGTTTCGGAGGATGGTCTGGAGGGGCGCGTCTGCTACGGCGGGCTGGACTTGTCCTCCACCACGGACATCACGGCGTTCGTGCTGGTGTTCCCGCCGCTGGATGAGGAGGATAAATACTGTATCCTGCCGTACTTCTGGGTGCCGGAGGAAACGCTGGAGCTGCGTGTGCGGCGCGACCATGTACCTTACGATGTGTGGGAGCGGCAGGGGAAGCTGATGACCACGGAGGGGAACGTGGTGCATTACGGCTTTATCGAGAAATACATTGAACGGCTCGGTGAGCGGTTCAACATCCGGGAGATCGCCTTTGACCGGTGGGGCGCAGTACAGATGGTGCAGAACCTTGAGGGCATGGGCTTCACGGTGGTTCCGTTCGGGCAGGGCTTTAAGGATATGTCCCCGCCCACCAAGGAGCTGATGAAGCTGGTGCTGGAGCAGAGCATTGCCCACGGCGGGCATCCGGTACTCCGGTGGATGATGGATAACATCTTCATCCGCACCGACCCTGCGGGGAACATCAAGGCGGACAAGGAGAAATCCACGGAGAAGATTGACGGTGCGGTGGCCACGATCATGGGGCTTGACCGTGCCATCCGCTGCGGGAATGATGCGGGGGCTTCCGTCTATGACAGCCGGGGGCTGCTTGTTTTTTGATTTTTCACCAGTCTGTACACATTATCTTTGTCGGTTCCTTATATGGCTATTTTCCACATATTCCTTTATGCTGTCTGGCGAAGGAGGTGGAAAGATGGATGAGAAGGATTTACTTGAGCTTATCATTTCGGAACGGATGGGGATGCACCATGACGCCTTTAAAAAGGAATATCCCCTTACGGAGGAGCAGGCGGCGGAAGCGGAAAAAGCAGACCAGGCACACGAGCTGCTGTTTGAGCAGTTAAGCGCGGAGCAGCGGGAAATGATGGAGCTGTGCGAGGATGTGGCAAATTCGGAAGCCACGCGGGAAAACGAATACTACTACCGTGCAGGATTCCGGGACGGGGTGAGCCTTGACAGGCTGATAAAGCAGATCAGGGAAGATAATAAATAAAAAACACATAACACGGGCAGCAGAAAGGCATCGCTTTGGCGGTGCCTTTCTGCTGTCTGTCTTTTGGAAGGGAGCGTGGTTCCTATGGGATTATTCAGTGGATTGTTCAGGGCGAGGGACGCACCACAGAACAGGACTTCCGGCAGCGCCTACAGCTTTTTCATGGGCGGCAGCACGAGCGGGAAACGTGTCAATGAGCGTTCTTCCATGCAGATGACGGCAGTGTATTCCTGCGTCCGGATTCTGTCCGAGGCGGTGGCGGGGCTGCCGCTGCATATGTACCGCTATACGGATAACGGCGGGAAGGAGAAAGCGGCGGAACACCCGCTGTATTTTTTACTCCATGATGAGCCAAACCCGGAGATGACTTCCTTCGTGTTCCGGGAAACGCTGATGACGCACCTGCTCCTTTGGGGCAATGCCTACGCACAGATCATCCGCAACGGCAAGGGGGAGGTCTTGGGGCTGTACCCGCTGATGCCGGACCGGATGGGCGTGGAGCGTGACAGCAAAGGGCAGCTCTATTATGAATACACGGTGAGCATGGATGACGCGCCGACCGTGAAGGGCAGCACGGTCATCCTGCCGCCGTCGGAGGTGCTGCATATCCCCGGACTCGGCTTTGACGGTCTGGTTGGCTATTCCCCCATCGCCATGGCAAAGAACGCCATCGGCATGGCGATTGCCTGCGAGGAATACGGGGCGAAGTTCTTCGCCAACGGCGCACAGCCGAGTGGTGTGCTGGAGCATCCGGGGACGCTGAAAGACCCTTCAAGGGTAAGGGAGAGCTGGCAGTCCACCTTCGGCGGCAGCCACAACGCAAACAAGGTGGCAGTTTTAGAGGAGGGCATGAAGTATACGCCTATTTCCATTTCCCCGGAACAGGCGCAGTTTTTGGAAACGAGGAAATTCCAGATCAATGAGATTGCGAGGATTTTCCGTGTGCCTCCGCACATGGTGGGCGATCTGGAAAAGAGCAGCTTCTCCAACATCGAGCAGCAGAGCCTTGAGTTCGTGAAATATACACTTGACCCATGGGTGTCAAGATGGGAGCAGTCCATGGCGCGGTCTTTGCTGACCCCAGAGGAAAAGAAGCAGTATTTCATGAAGTTCAATGTGGACGGCCTGCTCCGCGGGGATTACCAGAGCCGCATGAACGGGTACGCCGTGGGGCGGCAGAACGGGTGGATGTCCGCAAATGACATCCGGGAGCTGGAGAACCTTGACCGTATCCCGGAGGAATTGGGAGGTGATTTGTATTTGATAAACGGGAACATGACAAAATTGTCCGATGCCGGTCTGTTCGGCAAAAAGGACAGAGAGGAGGAATCCAATGAAAACGAAGAAGTTCTGGAAGTGGAGGAATCAGGCGGAGGCGGGGACGGCTCCGGAGGAGAGGACTCTGTTTCTGAACGGCACCATCGCAGAGGAAAGCTGGTTTGATGATGACGTCACGCCGCAGCTTTTCAAGGATGAGCTGAATGCCGGGAGCGGTGATATTACCGTGTGGATCAATTCGCCGGGCGGCGACTGCGTGGCGGCGGCACAGATTTACAATATGCTCTCCAACTACAAAGGCAAGGTAACCGTAAAGATTGATGGCATCGCTGCTTCGGCGGCATCCGTCATTGCCATGGCAGGCGACACCGTCCTGGTGTCCCCGGTATCCATGCTTATGATTCACAATCCCGCCACCATCGCCTGGGGCGACCATGCCGAGATGCAGAAGGCCATTGATATGCTTGCCGAAGTGAAGGAGTCCATCATCAATGCTTATGTGTTAAAGACGGGGCTTTCCCGCCCGAAGCTGTCGCATCTGATGGATGCGGAAACGTGGATGGATGCAAATAAGGCAGTAGAGCTTGGCTTTGCGGATGAGATCATGGCGCGGGCAAAGGCGGAGCCGGAAAAGGAGCCGGAGGAGGGCGAAGGGGACAGTTCCGAAGAGGATGAGGAAGATGAAAAGAAATTCCCTCCGGCTTCAAGCTCCATGCTGTTTTCCCGCAGGGCGGCAAACAACGCCCTTTTGAATAAACTGGCCGCCAAATATGGCGGGGAAAAACCGAAAGCAGATATCCAGGCGCAGGCAGAAATCCCTGCGCCGGATGCAGAAACCGGCCGTTCCGTGGACGCACTCATGGAGCGGCTTAATTTATTGAAACGATAAGAAGGAGGATTTCATTATGACGATTCTTGAACTGCGCGAGAAGCGCGCAAAAGCATGGGAGGCGGCAAAGGCATTCTTAGATTCCCACAGGAAGGAAAACGGAGTCCTTTCCGCAGAGGATGACGCCGCATACACGAAGATGGAGCAGGAGATCACAGACCTTGGGAAAGAGATCGCAAGGCTGGAGCGGCAGGAGGCCCTGGATGCGGAACTGAACCGCCCGGTGAACAGGCCCCTTACAGGGAAGCCGGGCGGCAGGGCAGATGCGGACGATGGGGAGGATAAGACCGGGCGCGCCTCCGACGATTACCGGAAGAACTTCTGGAACGCCATGCGCTCCAAGGCACCGATGCCCGCAGTCACCAATGCCCTGCAGGTCGGCACGGACTCCGAGGGCGGCTATCTGGTACCGGATGAATACGAGCGCACATTGGTGGAAGCACTGGAGGAGGAGAACATCTTCCGGCAGATGGCGAAGGTCATCAAGACCTCCAGCGGGGACCGCAAGATTCCCGTGGTGGCTTCCAAGGGTACGGCGTCATGGATTGACGAGGAGGGCGCATACCCGGAGAGCGACGATTCCTTCGGGCAGGTTTCCATCGGGGCTTACAAGCTGGGCACCATGATTAAGGTTTCCGAGGAGCTGTTAAACGACAGCGTGTTTGACCTGCAGTCCTATATCTCCCGCGAGTTTGCCCGCCGCATCGGGGCGAAGGAAGAGGAGGCGTTCTTCACGGGGGACGGCAAGGGCAAGCCGTTAGGGGTGCTTGCGGCCACTGGCGGCGCGGAAACGGGCGTGACCGCGGCATCTGCCACGGCAGTGACGGCGGATGAGCTGATGGATCTGTATTATTCGCTGAAATCCCCGTACCGCAAGAAATCCGTGTGGGTGCTGAACGACTCTACCATCAAGGCCATCCGCAAGCTGAAGGACAATAACGGGCAGTACCTGTGGCAGCCGTCCCTGACAGCCGGGGCTCCGGACATGATCTTAGGCCGCCCCATCAAGACTTCTGCATATATGCCGGCCATTGCCGCGGGAGCGAAGACCATCGCTTTCGGTGATTTCAGCTACTATTGGATTGCTGACAGGCAGGGGCGCAGCTTCAAGCGCCTGAATGAGCTGTTTGCAGCCACCGGGCAGGTGGGATTCCTCGCTTCACAGCGTGTGGACGGGAAGATGATCCTTGCGGAGGCAGTGAAGGTGCTGGTGCAGAAGGCCGCATCCGCAGGTTAATGAAAGGGGGTGCTGCAGGCATGGCGGTGACGCTGGAAGAAATGAAGAACTACCTCCGTGTGGATTATGACGATGATGATGCCCTGATTGAAAGCATGGTCAGGGCATCGGAAAAAATCTGCATGGATGTGGCGAGGATGGATGACACGCAGGAATTTTACGCAGTGGAAAATGCAGAGATAGCAGTACAGTATACGGCCGCCTATCTGTATGAACACCGGGAGGATGCCGACCACCATGCCATGATGCTGACGCTCCGTGCGCTTCTTTCCGGCAGCCGGAAGGAGGCGTTCTGATGGAGGTTTCCCTTTTGAATGTCCGCATCACCTTTCAGAAGAATGCCGTGGAGGTGGACAGCATCGGCAACCACAAAAACACATGGGCAGATTATTATTCCTGCCATGCTACAGTAAGCGGTGAGGCCGGGAAGCAGACCAGTGAGACAGATGTGGCCGGAACCGTGGCGGATGAATCGGAGGTTTCGTTTACTGTCCGCTGGTGCAGGAAAGCGTCCGCGGTTGATTCCACGGGGTACCGGGTGGTTTTTGGCGGGGAGCTGTACGACATCCTCGCCATCGACCACATGAATTATAAAAAGAAATGCATTAAATTCAAGTGCAGGAAAGCGAGGCGGTGAGGATGGCGAGCGGCGTATCTATTGACCGGATGGCGGAGGAGATCATGAAGGGGCTGACGGAATATGCGGACCTTGCCACGGAGGATGTGAAAAAGGCGGTGAAGAAAGCCGGGACAGCGGTACGCAGGGACATTGAAACCAACGCACCCAAGGACACCGGGAAGTATGCAAAGTCATGGGCGGTGAAGACCACGAAGGAAACATCCAATTCGCTGGAAGTGACGGTGCATTCCAGGAACCGCTACCAGCTTTCGCACCTTCTGGAACACGGCCACGCCAAGCGGGGAGGCGGGCGCGTCCCGGCAAAGCCGCATATCGCGGCGGCGGAGCAGGCCGGCATAGAGCAGCTTGAAAAAGAGATACAGAAAGCATTGGAGGGATAAATTGTGAAAA
Source organism: Oscillospiraceae bacterium (assembly GCA_021771675.1). The sequence goes on from JAETOP010000089.1 coordinate 6,870, forward strand.
CATTACTGGCGCTTTTAAAGGAAACCGGCATCCCCTTCGCCTATGACCATTTTGCGGAGGGCGAATCGCCGGAGCCGCCGTTTGTCTGCTACCTCCTGCCGCAGAGCGACAATTTCGCCGCTGACGGCATGGTGTACTTCAAGGCAAGCGGCGTGAAGATAGAATTATACACCGACACCAAGGACCCGTCGGTGGAAAAGAAACTGGAGGACGCGCTGGATAAGCGGCGCATCTTCTACAACAAGTCGGAGGTCTGGATTGCCAGCGAGAAGCTGTACGAGGTCCTCTACCAGTTTGACATGGAGGTGGTTTACGATGCCGAAGAAGAATAAAGTGAAATTCAACATCTGCAACGTGCATTACGCGCTGCTGACGCTGGGGACGGACGGGGCGGTGTCCTTTGGCACGCCCGTTGCGATGCCCGGCGCCGTTTCCCTTTCCCTGGACCCCAACGGCGAGCCGAGCAATTTCTATGCGGACGGGTACGCTTATTACACGGTCAGCAACAACATGGGCTACGAGGGCGACCTGGAGCTTGCCATGGTGCCGGAGAGCTTCCGCACCGACGTGCTGAAGGAGTCGCTGGATGAGAATAAAGTGCTTTTAGAGAACGCCAACGCGGAGACGGAGAACTTCGCCCTGCTGTTCGAGTTTGACGGCGATGTGCGGAAAATCCGCCATGTGCTGTACAACTGCTCGGCAGCGCGTCCGACCATTGAGTCCCAGACCAACGAGGAGGAGATCGAGGTGCAGACCGAGACGCTGTCCATCACGGCTGCGCCCCTGGCGAGCGGCTATGTGAAGGCGAAGACCGGGGACGCCACCACGGATGAAGTTTACCAGAACTGGTACAAGAGCGTGTACCTGCCGGATGCGGCAGCGGGCGGGAATACAGATACAGATACCGGCGGCACTGTTGATACGGAAGGGGAGGGATAACCTATGAGCATGAAGCAGAATATCGAGATTGACGGGAAGCAGGTGCCTTTCAGGGCATCCGCAGCCATACCGCGCATTTACCGGATGAAATTCCACCGGGACATCTATAAGGATTTAAGGAGCCTTGAGAAATCCATCGGTGACGGGGACGAGGAGAGTTCCAATCTGGATTTATTCTCTTTGGAGATGTTTGAGAATATCGCCTATGTAATGGCGAAACACGCAGACCCGGATATCCCGGACAGCCCGGAGGAGTGGCTGGATGAATTCAACACCTTCTCCATCTATCAGGTGCTGCCCAAGCTGATACAGCTTTGGGGGCTGAACGTGCAGACGGATGTCCAGTCTAAAAAAAACTTCGCCCGACTGACCGGGAAATGACAACGCCGCTGTTCCTGCTCCGCTGTGTGCAGCTTGGGCTTTCCATCCGTGACCTTGACCTTCTAACCATCGGCATGGTCAATGATATGTTCGCGGAGAGCAGGAACGACGAATACAAGGGCTATAAGGAAATCGCTACCCAGGAGGATTTCGACCGCTTTTAGGCGGCGTCCCCCTGGGTTTATTTCTGCATTTTAACAGGAAGGGGTGTCCGCCGTGGCGAACAGAATCAAGGGTATCACTGTTGAGATCGGCGGGGATACAACAAAACTACAGACCGCATTAAAGGGAGTCAATTCCTCCATCCGGGATACGCAGTCGCAGCTCCGTGATGTGGAGAAACTCTTAAAATTAGACCCCGGCAACACGGAGCTGCTGGCGCAGAAGCACAGGCTTTTAGGCGAGGCAGTGGCGGGGACGAAGGAAAAGCTGGAAACCCTAAAGACCGCCGCAGAGCAGGCAAACACGGCTCTTGCCAATGGGGAGATCACGCAGGACCAGTACGATGCCCTCCAGAGGGAGATCATCGAAACGGAAAACAATCTGCGTGACCTGGAGCGGCAGGCAGGGCAGTCCGCTGTGGCATTGCAGAAAATCGCCGCCACGGGGGAAAAGCTGAAGACTGTCGGGGATAACATTTCCTCTGCCGGTCAGAAGCTGCTCCCTGTCACGGCGGGCGTTACGGCTTTGGGGACGGCGGCAGTCAGCACGGCGGCAAATTTTGAGTCGTCTATGTCGCAGGTGCAGGCGACCATGGGCATCACGAAGGATGCCATGTCCACGGTCAACGGCGAGAGTGTCAATACAATGGATACGCTTTCCGCACTGGCAAAGAAGATGGGCAGCGAGACGGCCTTCTCCGCTTCGGAGTGCGCGGAGGCTTTGAACTACCTTGCCCTTGCCGGGTACGACACGCAGCAGATGTGCGACACGCTCCCTACCGTCTTAAACCTTGCGGCGGCCGGCGGCATTGACCTTGCGGCGGCATCGGACATGGTGACGGATGCCATGTCCGCCCTGGGCATGGGCGTGGATGAGGCAGGGACGATGGTGGACCAGATGGCGAAGACCGCCTCCACCACCAACACCTCTGTGGCGCAGCTCGGCGAGGGAATTCTTACCATCGGCGCAACTGCAAAGACCGTGAAGGGCGGCACGGCGGAGCTGAACACGGCACTTGGCATCCTCGCCAACAACGGCATCAAGGGTGCGGAGGGCGGCACACATCTGCGTAACGTCATCCTCTCCCTGCAGAATCCCACCGACAAGGCGGCCGCCTGCATGGAGCAGCTTGGTCTGGATGTTTACGATTCCGAGGGGAATATGCGCTCCCTCAATGACATCCTTGGAGACCTGAACACGAGCATGGACGGCATGACGGCGGCGGAGAAGTCCAACATCATCGGGCAGATTTTCAACAAGACCGACCTGTCCTCCGTGAATGCCCTGCTTGCCAACACGGGAAGCACATGGGATGACCTGCAGCAGTCCATCATTGACAGCGGCGGTGCGGCGCAGCAGATGGCGGACACACAGCTTGACAACCTGCAGGGGCAGATCACGATTTTAAAGTCAGCCTTGGAAGGGCTGGCTATTTCTTTTGGGGAGCTTCTGCTGCCCGCCATCAAAATGATTGTCGGATGGGTGCAGAAGTTCGTGGACTGGCTGAACGGCATGGACGAGGGGACGAAGAAAGTGGTGACTACCATCGCGCTCCTTGCGGCGGCTCTTGGGCCGGTGCTGATTGTCATCGGGAAAGTGGTGTCTGCGGTCGGCACGATTATGACCATAGTGCCGAAGGTGGCAGGAGTCATCAATACGGTAAAGACCGCTTTCGCCGCCTTAAACACCACCATGCTTGCCAATCCCATATTCCTCATTATCGCAGCGATTACGGCACTGGTGGCGGCATTTATTTATCTGTGGAACACAAATGAGGATTTCCGGCAGTTCTGGATCAACCTCTGGGAGAATGTGAAGGAGGTCGCCATTGCCGTATGGGAGGCAATCAAGAACTTCTTTTCGGCAGCATGGGAGGCCATCTCGTCCACGGCGCAGGCAGTTTGGAACGGGATAAAGGATTTCTTTTCCGGGCTGTGGGAAGGGATAAAAACGATATTCAGCACTGTGGTGGAAGTGATAAAGACCATCATCACCACCTATTTCAATATTTACAAGACCATCATCACAACGGTCTTAAATGCGATAAAGACGGTATTTACGACCGTATGGAATGGAATCAAAACCGTGGTCACCACGGTGGTGACGGCAATCCAGACCTTTATCACCACGGCATGGAACGCCATCAAAAATACAGTCACTACAGTCCTGAATGCGATAAAGACGGTAATTACCACAGTATGGAATGCAATCAAGTCCGCGGTCACAAGTGTGGTAAATGCTATAAAAAATGTAATTTCTACCGTTTGGAACGGGATAAAGAACACGGTCAGCACTGTGGTTAACGGCATAAAAAATACAGTTTCCACGGTGTTCAATAACATCAAGTCCTCCATCAGCGGAACCATGGGCAATATTGTGTCTGTGATAAAGAACGGCTTTAACCAGGCGATTTCCTTCATCACGAGCCTTCCGTCCAAAGCCCTGCAGTGGGGCAAGGACATGATCATGGGCATCGTGAACGGCATTAAGAGCTGTATCGGCGCTGTGGGCGATGCCGTGAGTAGCGTGGCGAATAAAATAAAATCTTTCCTGCACTTCTCCGTGCCGGACGAAGGGCCGCTGACTGATTACGAGAGCTGGATGCCGGACTTCATGAAGGGGCTGGCAAAGGGCATCGAGGACAGCAAGAGCATGGTGGCAAAAGCAATGGACGGCGTGGCGGCAGACATGATCCTGAACCCTTCCGCAACCGTGCAGGAGATTTCTGTATCCGGAGATGGAACTGGAGGCTCCCCGCAGGGAAGCTCCATAAACGGCCCGCTGATCGAGGTGAAGGAAATGAACGTGAGGAGCGAGGAGGACATCCGCAAAATTTCACAGCAGCTTTACCGGCAGCTCCAGCAGGGGCGGCGGGCAAACGGGTATTCGTAAAGGAGGGATGCATGGATGGGATTTTCTTTTGACGGCGTCACATCAAAAAGCATGGGGATTGCAAGCCGCATGGCCACGGAGAACCGGGTGCCGGAACTGAAAAACCGCACCATTTCCATGGCGGGCAGGGACGGCCTCATTGACCTGGGCGCGTCCCTTTCCGAGCGGGTGATAGAGATATCCTGCTTCATCCCTCCAAAGCGGACGGCGGCGGAGCTGCTTGAGTGCAAGGATGAAATCGTAAGCTGGCTGAGTCCGGACAAAGGCGTATGTGCGCTTATGCTTGACACGGAACCGGGGCGGGTGTATTACGCAAGGCTTCAGGAGGGCGTAACCTTTGAGCGGGTGGTGCGGCTTGCGGCGACCTTCGACCTCGCTTTTTTCTGCCCTGACCCCTTCGGCTACGCTGCGGAGGATGAGGTCTTTACCATCACGGAAGCAGGAAACCACACGGTGAGGCGGAGGCTTGGAAACTTATACTCCAATCCCGTGTACCGGCTGAAAGGCGTCCTGGCATCCGGGGCGGGAAGGCATATCAGCATTTCTACAAACGGGGCGGAGCTGAAAATAGCAAACGCCACGCTTTCGGAAGGGGAAACGCTGGTAATTGATACGGCGAAAATGACGGCATGGGTGGAGGACGCGGAGGGGAACACGCTCCGCAACGCCCTGCCGTATATCGGCGAGCTGAACTTCCCCACGCTTGGGGCGGGGCTGAACACGGTGGAGGTGGCGGCATCGAACGCCGCATTTACGGAACTTGAAATACAGGCAAAGAGCCGGTGGAGGTGATTTTTTTTATGGGCTTACAGGCAGTCTTAAAAGCACAGACGGATTTTACGGGGGAGTTCCCGATGGAATATGCAAAGGACGGACTATGGCGCTTCAATGAGAATGCCCCGGATGCGGACACAGAGCTTATCGATTCCTCCGGGAAAGGCAGGAAGATGTTTGTTTCCGGCTGGTCGGGAACGAGCGCCGGCTTCCGGGGCGGGCAGAAGGGGCGGCATTTCCGCATGAACATCACGAACCCCACTTCGGAGAAAACCTATCTGAAAGTGACGAATGACGGCTCCGTTTTCCAGAGCCTTGGGGAACGGATCATTGTGGGCGGCTGGATGAACCCTACCACCTATTCCATCGGAAATACCTACTGCCCGATTTTTAACACCAGGCAGGGGCCGGGGCAGCCGATTTTCTACCTTTCCCTCATCCGGGGAAAGCCGAGGATCATGCTGTATAATTCCGCAGGCTCCCTGATACTGGATGAGTCGGTGACGCCGCCTTTTTCCTTTGTGAACAACGGGTGGTATTTCATTGCCTGCGTGATAGAGCCGGGGAATAAGAAGGCGTGGTATGTCATAGGAGACCGGGAAAGCGGGGCGGTGTGGGTTTCTGCGGCGCTCCCCTTTACCGGGGAGCTGAACCGCTCCTGCACGGCAGACCTCATCATGGGGATGCACGCCGGCTCCTACTGGTTTGCGGGCGGCTTTGACGACTGGTTTTTAGACTGCGATTCGCAGCTTACGGCAGAGGATTTGGCGGATTATTTCCGTGCCACGGCCTTTGCCAACGGAGGCGATATTGCGGGGCCGGTGGATGCCCTGGCAGAGCCGGGGTGTGTGACGCTGCGAAAAGGAAGTAATGGCGCGTACCCGGAAAGCGGCGTGCTTTATACCCGTGCCGTAGAGTATGGCATTTCTGGCGCGGGCAAGGTGTCCGTTTCCAGTGAGTGCATCCCCGGCGTGACGGACATTCCCCTTGTGGAGACCTCCACGAGCAATGACCTCATTAGCTGGAGCGATTGGGCGGCGGTGGGCGCGGACGGGAAGATGCCGTCCCCTGCCCGCACATACATCCGTTTCCGGGTGACTCTCACTACAAATGACACGGCAAGGACGCCGAAACTGACGGACATCCAGATTTATGACATACCGAAGTCCCCCTACGAGAAAATCGGCTATGCCCGCCCGGTGGTGCTGGACTCAAACGGCGCATGGGAGGCGGTGCTGGAAAACGCCTATAATATCATCGTGACGGGCGAGGTCAACGGGGAGGATACGCTTTCCTTCTCTATCCCCTTTGCCGACGCCAAGCGGAAGTATATCGATAACGAGAAGAAAATCCAGATTGTGGATGACATATACATCATCCGCACGGTCACGGACAGCAAGGATGCCTCCGGCAACGCTGTGACGGAGGTGTACGCCGAGGCGGAGTTTTACAACCTTGCCTATTCCGTCCGGAAGGAAGAGAAAGCCTTTGACGCGGAGACGGCGGATGCGGCCATGGCCTATGCCCTTTCCGGCACGGAATGGAAGGTCGGCACGGTCACGGTTACGACCAAGCGCACATGGACCTCTACGGAGAAAAATGCGCTCTCCATCCTCCGCAACGTGGCGGATTTACATGGAGGGGATTTAGTCTTTGACTGCCCGAACCGGCTGGTGCATCTGCTTACCTTAAACGGGAAGGACAGCGGCGCGCTGTTCATGTACGGGAAGAACATGAAGGACATTGAGCGGACGGTGGACACCACAGGGCTTGTCACGAGGCTGTATGCCGTCGGTGCGGATGGAATGACCTTTGCCAGCATCAACGGCGGGAAGCCCTATGTGGAGGATTTCACTTATTCCAAGGAGGTGCGTGTATCTTCCCTGGACTGTTCCGCATTCACGAACCCCTACCAGATGCTGGAGTTTACGAGGATGCGCCTTGCGGATTACTGCAGGCCGACCGTCTCCTATGTGCTGAACGCCATGGATTTATCCGTCCTGACCGGGTATGAGCATGAGGCGTGGGAGCTTGGGGATTATGTGCGGGTGGAGGATAAGGACCTGGGGCTTTCGGTCACCACGAGGATCGTGCGGAGGGAATACAACCTGCAGGAGCCATGGAACACGGTGCTGGAGCTTTCCACGGTGCTGAAGAACCTGGGCAGCTCCACGAGCAAGTGGGACAATGCCGCCGATTCCCTGGAGGGCGTCAGCGTGGTGTCCAGCGAGGACATCGCAGAACTTGTGCCGTTCAATCTGCTCCGCAATTCCCGTGCCGATGATGGGCTTGCGTATTGGGTGTCCTCCGGCTTTGAGGCGGACGGGGAAAACGGGGCAAGCGGCACGGCTTCTTTTAAGGCGGAGGGAGTGGCGGGCATGACCAAAAGCCTGTCGCAGACGGTGTACCCTGCCAACCGTGACAGCTATACTATCTCGGCGCAGATTGCGTCCGAGAACCTTAAGAAACTGAGCGGGAATTCGCAGGTTGGTATTGAGATTGTGCTGGAATACGAGGACGGCAGCACGGAATCAAGGTTTATCGATTTGTATTGATGGGAGGGGTTTGTGTGGCATATTTTTCACGGACAATTGCAAAGATTACCCCGGAAAACTTCTCATCCGGAAGGCTGAAATCCGTCACCGTCCGCGTCTGCATCACAGACTGCACGGGCGAATTCTACATCACGGACCTCCTCCTGCAGGGCGGGCCGGTGGCAATGGGATGGGTGGGGCATCCCTCGGAACTGAGGTGGACACTGGATGGCTGAATTTGTAAGGCTTGCGGAAGTAGTCAATAAGAAAAAGGATATGCGCATCGTGAGCGTGACGGTGATCCCCACCATTGCCGACTGCTCCGGGCGTATCTGGTTTACCGACCTCCAACTGCAGGAAGGCTCTGCGTTAAGCGGTTATGCTCCGCACACGGAGGTCTGCCTGCAGAAATGCCGGGAGAACGGTGGGATTAAGCCTCCCGTATGGTTCAATGGCGTGGTGCGCTCGGAGGAGACGGTGGTCCTTTTCAACATGGGGAAAACATCCGCTCCATTAGACATCCACATCTACCCAAAATCGGACATGGCGGCGGGGACGGTGCGGCTTGCCCAGGGCGTGGGCGGCCAGAGGGTGTCTTTTCCCGATGCCATGAAAGCAGAGGATGATATTGCGCTGCTTGCTGAAAGCAGGGAGTGTACACGGAACGGCGCAGCATTTAAGAAAGAGGGATTCTACCAGTACAGCGCCGCATGGGATTCCAAACATAAGGTGGCGCTGGAAAGCGGCAAAACGGCGAGATTATTATTTACAATGCAGGAGATGCAGGAAGGGGGCGGGACATTCTG
>JAETOP010000090.1 GCA_021771675.1 Oscillospiraceae bacterium
TTTCCGGGCACTTTTTCTGCCCTATGGGGAGTCTATCTTTTTTCCCTCCTCTCCGCCACATAATTACATTTTTTCCTCGGCGTTTTCTTACATTTTATCACTGGCGCTGACAGCAGTGTATCAAGCAAATTTTGGAGCCAATCTGTGAAGCAAAATTCTACAAACACAGCTATGGCTTTCGCCCAAACCGAAGCGCCCACCATGCGGTAGCCAGGGCGATGTTTCTGGTGAACATCTCAAAATACCACTATGTGGTGGATGTGGACATCAAGGGCTTTTTTTTGACAACGTAGACCATGGCAAGCTGCTGAAACAGCTCTGGACGCTGGGCATACGGGACAAGCGTTTATTATGCGTCCTGTCCAAAATGCTGAAAGCGCCTATCCAGGGTGAGGGTGTACCGGCGAAAGGCGTACCGCAGGGCGGTATCCTCAGCCCGCTGCTGTCCAATGTTGTGCTGAATGAGCTGGACTGGTGGATTGCCAGCCAGTGGGAAGAATTTCCCCAACTGCAACGGTACAGAAGCCGCCCTCATTACAAAGGGAACGGGACGCTGAAGCAGGTGTATTTGGTACGATATGCGGACGACTTTAAGCTGTTCTGCAAATGCCGCGGCGACGCAAAGAGAATATTTGCGGCAACAACAATGTGGCTGAAGGAACGGCTGGGGCTGGACATCAGCCCGGAGAAATCCAAAATCGTCAATCTGAAAAAGGGATACTCAGACTTTCTCGGCTTCAAGCTGAAGCTCCGCCCCAAGAGCGGAAAATGGGTGCTGAAATCACACATGGCAGACAAGGCGCAGAAAAAGTGCAGGGAAAACATACGCACAGCCATTGGACGTATCGGCAGGGAGCCAAATCAATGGAGTGTCATGCAATTTAACGCTATGGTGCTGGGCCTGCACGAATACTACAAAATCGCAACCAATGTATATCTCGACTTTGACCGTATCGCCTTTGATGTCAGAAAGACACTCCTATGCAGAACAAAAAGCCATCGCAGTAAGACCGGCCTGCGAAGTCAGGCATTTCAGCAATTCTATGGTGATTTTACCGGGAAGATATTTAACGTGGCGGGGCTGGCGCTCTTTCCAATCAACGGGGTGAAAACCACGCCGCCCATGTGCTTCTCCCCCGACATCTGCAACTACTCTGAAAAGGGACGTGCCAAAATCCATGAGTTACAAAAGGCAATCAGCCCCATCATTCTGCAAAAGCTCATGGAGCACCCCATACAGGGTCAGAGTACCGAGTTGAACGACAACCGCATTTCTCTCTATGTTGCCCAGCGCGGAAAATGTACCATTTGCAAAGAGCCCCTGCTGTTAGGAGACATGGAAGTCCACCACATCATACCAAAATCCAGCGGCGGAAAGGACAACTATTCCAATTTGGCGCTGGTAACGGGGGATGTTCATAAGCTCATCCACGCAACCGATCCGGTAATCATCCAGAAATATCTTGATAAGCTGAAACACTGCAAGCTCAATATGGCAAAACTCAACAAATTCCGGCTGTTGGCTGGCAACTGTAAAATCGAATATAGGTAAACATTGATGGGGCGCCGTGTGATGGGAAACTATCGCGCACGGTGCTAAGCGGGGGAAAAGCCGGAGATGACTTCAAACGCTTACCTATCGCAAATGCTATTCTGTCGTAGATATATAAGCCGTCCTTTGGGTATTTGCCTTGCCGGATTCCATCAGCACATTTTTCAATCTTTCTATCCGCTGCCCTGATGATCCACCGATTTTTCTCAGCGGTTTTTTTCAGTAGTTTCACGTCACATACCGAATCCGGCATACAGATATGCAAACCGCCAACAATTTTCGCACCATGCTTTTTCAGCAATCGTGCGGAGCAGTCGGCGCCATCTCCGCTGAATAATCCCATGGTAGCAACGCAAAGCACTCTCTTATCTTTCCAGAGCCTTGAATGATCGTTGATAACGCACCATAATAGGCATATTGGAAAATTGAACAGGATACGCCAGCAAAATAAAATCGTGCTGCGACAACATGCACACAGTTTCTTTCCCCTCGATGGGAATTGCCTGTGCGTTTTCATCTAATAAGTGTATCAGTTTTTCAGGGCAGTGTTTTGTATTTCAGGTACCATTTAAAATATACGCCGATCATAGCTTAGCCTCCAAGTTGAACCTATTACTAATTTGCTCAGCTCACATTGTAGGTGCATTGCAGAGAAAAATCAATCAAAATTTCAAAATTATATGTAATCCATATCTTATCCTGATATAATCCATACAATCGTCCGCTATATTGGTGAAATCACGCTTGACCCTCCACCTGGTGGATGGTGTATTGTGACCACAGAAAGTTGTTGAAGATGATAAGCAACTTGACCGTCGCTCCGGCCGCCATCATTGTCATGGCTTTGGTGGGAGTCTTTATCCTGATTTTACCTTTGGGGCGCGGCATATTCTTTTGGCGAAAGAGCAAAGGCCAGTGGCGCTTCTTCCTGATCAGCTGCGTCGTGTTCCCCACCTTTGCATTGATGCTTGAGCGGGCTGCACACAGTTTTTGCTCTATGGTGCTCCTGGCACAGTGCCCCAGGGGAATATCTGGCTATACGCCCTGTATACGGGGCTGATGGCGGGTACCTTTGAGGAGTGCGGCCGCTGGCTGGCCTTCAAGCTGTCTCTTCATTGGAGCCGGGGACCGGGAGATGCGTTGATGTACGGCGCAGGCCACGGCGGTATAGAGGCTGTTCTGCTGGCCGGGCTGACTATGCTCAATAATATCATACTCGCTCTCGCTTTGAATCGCGGAGGCCTGGAAGCGGTAGAGGCCATGATTGGTCCCATGCCGGAAACAGGGTTAGCCGCCATCCAAGGGTTGAGCTCTAATCCGGAGGGCATCTACTTCTGGACAGGCTTTGAACGGCTGGTAGCAGTGGGGCTGCACATCGCCCTGTCGGTACCGGTATATGTCTCCGTCAAACGGAGGGGGAATTGGTTCTGGTTCCCCACCGCTATCCTGCTCCACACCCTGGTGGATATGGTAACGGTTCTTACCGCTGCCTGGCTTCCTATCGCAGCTACTGAGGTAATCGCAGCTCTGCTGACTCTGGGCGTCATCGCACTGGCCCGCAAAGTTTATATCGAAGAGAAAGATGACAGTCTATCACCATTCTCTAACCTGTACTCCTGAAGTCCTTGCCGGGACTCCTTCCCCAAGCGATAAAAGGGCACCGTGTGAGAAGCGGACCAGAATAGCACATGCTATGATAGTGCCATCAAACACAGGAGGTGCCATATGCACGCATGGGAAACAATCGAACGCTCTTTAGACTTTATTGAGGAGCACCTGGAGGAAGATATCAAGATAGAGGCGCTGGCCGATGCAGCCGCCCTCTCGCCGTTCTACTTCCAGCGCCTGTTCAAACGTCTGGTACACAAGCCGGTTCAGGAATATATCAAGCTCCGCCGGCTGGCCAGAGCGTCTGACGCATTGCGGGATACTGAGCGAAGGATTCTCGATGTGGCAATGGACCACGGTTTTTCCAGCCACGCCAATTTTACACGGGCCTTCAAAGATGCCTACGCAATTACCCCGGAAGAGTATCGCAGGACGCTCCCTATGCTCAACACATTTGACCGTCCAGAGGTCTCTGCGAACTATGTGCTGATCGGTGAGGGTGTCCCACTGGTGGTGGGCGATATCGTCCTGGAGATTGAACGGAAGACCCTGACCGCTCCGGAAACCTATATCGGTTTTGAAACCGCAGTCAGCATTGCCGCGCAGACGCCGGCCGGCGAGAGCACCGGCGTGGACATCCCCGGCCAGCTCTGGTGCCAGTACCATGCCGAGCGGGCATCCATCGCCTCGGGTATCCATACCAGCGTGGAGCTGGGAATGTCCCATTTCGCTGATCCCAAACTGGGAACCTTTCAGTACTTTGCGGGCGGGTTGTTGGAAAATGATCCGTCCTCATTCACAGACGGTATGGTTAAGCGGGAGCTGCCCGCCGGCGAGTATGCCGTCTGCAAAGTGGAGGCAGAAAACTTCGAGACATTGGTGACCGTCGCATTGAACCAGGCCAGCCGGTACCTCTTTGGTGCATGGCTGCCCCAGCACAATCTCATAACGGCGCCGTTCTCGGCTGAAAAGTATTATCGGAACACGGAAGGCGCAGCTTATATGGAACCGTGGGTCATGCCTAAACTTATGCCCGCCGCAGGTGACGTTAAGCCTCTATGACCAGAGTAGATCAGCATTGCCCATAAAATCATTGCCCATACACACTCCACCTGCGAGGGTATGGGCAATGATTTTCTCTTATCAATTCAGCGTACCCGCGTCGTACCCCGGAGCAGCAACCTCGGCAGCGCGGTATAGGTCTGTACCAGCATGGCCGGGTCCCGGATCTTCTTCAGCAGCAGGTTCCCGGCGTGGACCCCCAGACTGAACAGGTCGATGTCTATGATCGTGGGCTGGGGGGACACCATGGGCGAGTATGGGTGATCGTCAAATGCGATCAGCGACACCTGCCCCGGGATGTCCAGGCCCCTAGCTTGGATGGCCCGCATGGTGCCCACCGCCATCAGGCTGTTGGTGCAGATGATGCCGTCCGGCGGGACCGGCTGTTCCAGAAGGGCCGCCGCAGACTGGAATATCGCCTCCACGTCAGGCGGATTGTAGGTGATATACTCTTCCCTTGCCTCCAGGCCCCGCCGCTCCATGGCGGTTCGGAATCCCCGCAGCCGGTCCATGAAGATGCGGTCCTCCTCCCTGCCGCCCATAAATGCCAGGGTCCGGCAGCCGGTGGATACCAGGTGCTCCACAGCGAGGTTGGAGGAGAGGGTGTTGTTGGTGTCGATCCAGGACAGGATGGTATCAAACTGAGGTTCCCCAATACAGATCTGCGGAAAGTCATGCTTCAGCAGCAGTCGCTCCATGCGGGCTGTAACAAAGGCACTGCTGACAATGATCCCGTCCGCCACCCGGCTGAGGATGGCCTCCTCCAGAGCGGCCTCTGGCTTTTTCCCGCACGAGTCCAGGTTCAGCAGGGACAGCCGGTAGCCCTTCCGGCTCAGCTCGTGGCTGACGCCGCAGATGATGTCAAACATATGCGGGTTCTCATAGGGCAGGCCCTTGTAAAACCGGTCTGCGTACAGCACATTCTTACTGGTGCGCCGGGCCAGGTTGGCCGCCGAGGCGTTGGGGGTATAATGGAGCTGCTCCATCACCTGCAGCACCTTCTTACGGGTATCAGGGGACACATGGGCCTTGTTGTTGATCACCTTGCTGACCGTGGCGATGGACACGCCCGCTTCCCGGGCGATGTCATTGATGGTAGCCGCCATAGCACGCCTCCGTTCTTGGTAAAACGCTTTCGACATTTGTTGAGATAGACGAAGGGTATTCCATTGACACTTTGATTTATATAATGCTATACTCACCTTGGATTTTACAAGAACTTGCCGCAAATTGCAAGCATATTGTTTGATCTGTGAGAACTGCCTTCTCCCATGCGGGCAGAAGGAAACAGGAAAGCGTTTTATTAGAAAGGAGATCTGCAATGAAAAAAGTTACTGCTCTCTTGCTTGCCTTAGCACTGTGCTTTGCTGTGCTGGCCGGGTGCTCCCAGTCCGCTCCCCAGGACTCCGGCGCCCCCTCCTCCGATCCTTCGCAGAGCACCAATCCCCCGGCCGCGCCCGTCACAATCACCGTCTGGCACGACGGGGACGAAGGGATCATGCAGACCATCGCCGACCAGGTCAATGCCCAGCTGGCGGCTGACCAGATTACGGTGGTTTTCGAGAAAAAGACCGACATGCCCAACCAGCTCAAGCTGTACGGCAGCGACGCCGCCAATGCCCCGGATATGTATTTCTACGCCCACGATGTGCTGGGCAGCTTCGTGGCCATGAACATTCTGGCGCCCTTGTCCGATGTGGTGGATACCTCCTCCATCCTGTCTGACCACCTGTCCATGACCGTGGAGGCCGGGCAGATCGACGGTACCCAGTATCTCCTCCCGGTGTACTTTGAGACGCTGGTGTTCCTCTACAACAAGGCTCTGTGGGAGGGGGACATCCCCGGCACCACCGAGGAGCTGTACGACTACATGGCGGCCCATACCGACACCGCCGCCGGGACTTATGCCGTGGTCAACCAGCACACCAACGCCTACAACGTCTCCCCCTTCATCAACGGCTTTGGCGGGTATATCATTGACGAGAGCGGCAAGCCCGGTTTGAACGACCCCAAGACCATCGAAGCCGCCGCCTACAACCAGAAATTCGGCGCGCTCCAGGCGGACGGCGACTACAACACCGTCACCACCCTGTTCAACGAGGGAAAGGCCGCCGCCATCATCGGCGGGCCCTGGCTGGTGTCCGGCATTGAGGCCGCGGGCATCGACTACGGCATCGTTTCCCTGTCCGACATCAAGCTGCCCAACGGGAATGGGCTGGCCCCCTTCTCCGGCATCCAGGGCGCGGGCGTGCTGAAGGTGGCGCTGGCGGAGAAAAAGGACGCCGTCGCCAAGGTGCTCACCGCCATGGCCTCCCCGGAGGTGGGCGTGGATCTGGCCAACAAATCCGGCTGCGCCCCCGCCAACAACAAGTCCTATGACGACCCCCAGGTGGCCGGCAAGGAGATGATCACCGTCATCCAGAAGACCGCGTCCACCGCCCAGCCCATGCCCAACATCCCCGAGATGGGGTCCATGTGGGGCCCGGTGGAGACCATGCTCACCGCCATCAACAAGAACGGTGCCGACCCGGCTCAGGCGGCCGCAGACGCCCAGGCAGCTGCGGAGCAGGCCATCGCGGACATGCAGTAAATCCCTTTCCCGGCGCACCACCGCGCTGGGATCACAACCAGGGGGCGGCGGTTTCCGCCGCCCCTGCCCATTTATCATAGGTGGTGCTTATGAGACAGAAATTGAGATGGAAACCCTGGTTCTACTGTGTCCCTGCCCTGCTGCTGATCTTCATTATCATCGTCTTCCCCATCGCCTATACCGGCTATATCTCCCTGACCAATATGAACCTGTACCACTGGACGGACTATGGATTCATCGGATTTGACAACTATGCCCGGGCGCTGTTCAAGTTCGATTCCGGGTTCCTGGCCGCCCTGGGCACCACCCTGGTCTGGACCGCGCTGAATATGGCCATTCAGATCGGGCTGGGGTTCTTCATCGCCCTGGGGCTGAACGCGCCCGGGCTGCGGCTGAAGCGGGTCTACAAGACCCTGCTCATGGTGCCCTGGGCGGTGCCCGCCTATATCTCCATCCTGCTGTGGCGGGTGGGGATGTTCAATACCGAGTTCGGTATACTCAACAAGCTGCTGTCCGCCCTGGGCTTTGCCAAGGTGGACTTCCTGGCCGGCAACGGGATCGCCTTCCTGTCCTGTATGGCGCTGAACCTGTGGATGGCCCTGCCCTTCATGATCTCCACCATCGACGGGGCGCTCCAGAGCGTGGATAGCAGCCTCTACGAGAGCGCCACCCTGGACGGCGCGGGGTTCTGGGTGCGGACATGGTCCATAACCGTCCCCGCTATCCGGCCCATCATCGCTCCAGCGGCGGTGATGACCACCTTCATCACCTTCAAACAGTTTGACATCATCTACCTGCTCACCCAGCAGCGTGGCTACATGACCGGCGCCACGCTGAATACGGTCATCACCTACGCGCACCAGAACGCCTTCGCGTCCAATAACTACGGGCTGTCCAGCGCGGTGAGTATGCTGCTGTTTGTGGTCATCATCCTGTTTTCCATCCTGACCAACCGCAGCCTTCGGGAGGATTAAGCCATGACGAGAAAAGGAAAGAATACCGCCAGACTGGCGCTCTTGAACGCGGCCTTTATCCTGCTGTGCCTGGTGACCCTGGTGCCGGTGCTGTACGCCCTGTCCATCTCCTTCAGCGGCCAGGGTGCGGCGCTGTCCGGGGACCTCTCCTTCCTGCCGAAGGACCCCACCCTGGAAAACTATCGGGCCATCCTGTTTGACAAGCCGTTCCTGCTGTGGCTGAAGAACTCCCTGCTCCTCAGCGTCGGGACCATCGCGCTGTCCATGCTGTGCGCGGTGCCTGCCGCCTACGCCGCCTCACGCTGGCGGTTTGCCGGCCGGCGCGGGATGCTGCGGGTGTTGCTGGTCCTCAACGCCTTCCCCCAGGTGCTGTCCATGTTCGCCCTGTTCCGGGTGCTGCGGCTGACCAATACCCTCAACACCCATAGCGGACTCATCATCATTTACGCCGGCTCCATGTGTGTGTTCGCCATCTGGAACATGAAAGGCTACTTTGACACCATACCCAGGGAGATCGAGGAGGCATCCAAAATCGACGGTGCCAGCGACCTACAGATGATCCTGCGCATCGTTCTGCCCCTGGCCCGCCCCGCTATCATCGTCACCTGCGTTATGGTGCTCATTACCGTGTGGAACGAGTACCTGTTCGCCACCACTTTCCTGCTCAACAGTGAGTCCTACTCCCTGGCGGGCGGTTTGTATCAGCTCCAGTCCAACGATTACAGCCGCAACTGGTCCGTGTTTACCGCCGCGTCCATGCTGGCCTCCCTGCCCCTGCTGCTGATTTTCTTCAAGATCCAGAAATACATGGTGTCCGGCCTCACCGCCGGGGGTGTGAAGGAATGACTGATTTTAAGGAAAGGAAATGCTTATGATCACACAACAGGCGGTGACCCATATCCCACTGTCCCAGTACACCTTCGCCAACAGCGAGCAGTCCCTCACCTTCCGTCTGCGCTGTGCCGCGGGGGAGCTGGAGCGCTGTGTCCTCTGGTACGGCGACCGGGTTCAGCCGGACGATCCCATCCGCTTTACCCCCCTGGAGATGGAACGCACCGCCCACGAGCTGGATTTCGACTACTACGAGGTCACATTTGACAGCCCCTATACCCGGGTGTGCTACTACTTTGAGCTTACCAGTGCAGGCGAGACTCTGTACCTGTATGCGGACATCTTCTCGCCGCAGCTCCCGGCAGAGCGCAGTGAGTTCTACCAGTATCCCTTTATCCGGCGGGAGGAGATTGCCACTGTGCCCCAGTGGCTGAAGCACGCCGTCGTATATAATATTTTCCCGGACAGCTTCGCATCGGGCCGGCGGTCTGTCCTGAACACTCCCTCCGAAACAGTGTGGGAGAATGGGCTTATCCTGAAGTCCCGGTTGGGCGGCACGCTCCGGGGGATCACCGAAAATCTGGACTACATAGCGGGCCTTGGGTTCAACTGCATCTATCTCAACCCCATTTTTACCGCCGGTGAGTATCACCGCTATGACACGCTGGACTATTTCCACATCTCCCCCAGCCTGGGCACCGACGACGATTTCCGGGAGTTGGTGGAGCAGGCCCACAGCCTGGGGCTGCGCGTGGTGATCGATGGGGTGTTCAACCACTGCAGCTGGCACTTCTTCGCTTTCGACGATGTGGTACGCAATGGGGAGCAGTCCCGGTATAAGGACTGGTTCTACGACCTCACCTTCCCCGTGACCCGGCCGCCCGAGGGTACGGCTCCCGGCTACGCCAGCTTCGCCTATGAGCCCAAGATGCCCAAGCTCAACACCTCAAATCCAGAGGTACGGGACTACTTCATGCAGGTCTGCGCCCATTGGATCCTGGAGTACCATGTGGACGGCTGGCGGCTGGATGTGGCCAACGAGGTAGACCGGGAGTTCTGGCGGGCCTTCAAGCGCACGGCCCGGGCCATTGACCCGGACAGCGTGATGATCGGCGAGATCTGGGAAAATGCCGAGAGCTGGCTGCGGGGGGATATGTTCGACTCCGCCATGAACTACGACTTCCGGAAACACTGCCGGGACTTCTTCGCCCTGGGCGCCATGGACGCCGCCCGGTTCAGTGCCCGGATCGCCCAGATGCTATACCGCTACCCAACCGGAATCGTGCAAGGGCAGCTCAACCTGCTGGACAGCCACGATGTCAGCCGGTTTCTGTCCCTGTGCGGCGGGGATGTCCAGCGGCTGCGGCTGGCGGAGGTGTTCCTGTTCACCGCCCCCGGCACGCCCTGCGTGTTTTATGGTGACGAGCTGGGTGTAGCCGGCGCGACTGAGCCGGACTACCGCAGCGCAATGCCATGGAACGCCCCGCCCGAGGACCTGCGGCCGCTGCTCCGAGACCTTGCAGCATTGCGGAGAGAAGACAGCGTGCTGGTACTGGGCACGTTCCGCTCCCTTTGGATGGAGGGTAGTCTATATCTCTACCGTCGTGAATTAGGAGATACTGCGGTAATTGTGGCGCTGAATGCAGGCCCCTCGCCTGCCCAACTGCCGCCATCCATCGCACCAAGTCCCTCCCCCGTTCTCTGCTGCGCATATGAAGACGGCACAATGGGGCCATTCGGATATGCAGTTTGGAAATAAAAAACATACGGTCTTCTGGCAGACAACAATACGTGCGTGGCGCAGTTTATCCAAAATCTGCGCCACGCATTTGCTGTGTTGCAACTAATCTGAGCTTTTCTTGCTGCCATACTCTCACTTAAATTGCTTTGCCACTAACAAAAACTGTCTATCCAAAAATAATTTGCCGATAATAAGGAAAATGTGAAAAAGGTCTTGCTCGTGACGTAACGTCATGAGCTATACTGTTCGCAGGAGGCATCTTGAACGTGGAAAAATATAAGGCTATTCCGCAAGGATATATGACCGCTGGCGAGGTTGCAAAGAAAATGAATGTAACCGTCCGAACTTTACAGCACTATGATAAAGAAAATCTACTTTCACCATCGGCTATCAGTGATGGCGGGCGCAGGCTTTACACAGATAAAGATATTATCAAGCTCCACCAGATTTTGTCCTTAAAGCATTTGGGATTTTCTTTGTCCGATATAAAGAACAGGCTAATCCCATTGGACACGCCAGAAGATGTCGCACAGATTCTTACCGAGCAAGCAGACACAATTCGGGAAAAAATTGCAAACCTGTCCCAATCGCTGTCAGAGCTGGAGGCACTGAAAGCAGAAGTATTGGAAATGCAGTCGGTCGATTTCAAAAAATATGCGGATATTATTGTCAATCTGGAAATGAAAAATGATTTCTACCGGCTTATCAAGCATTTTGACAGTGAAACACTGGATCATATTCGCAACCGCTTTGACCGGGAGAGCGGCATGGCATTTTTGAAAAAATTTTTGCAGTTGCAAGACGAAGCAATCCGTTTGCAGGAGGCGGGCGTATCAGCAGAAAGCCCACAGGGATTGCAATTCGCCAAAACCTATTGGGATATGATTCTGGAGTTCACGAATGGGGATGCCACTATGTTGGCTAAACTCATACAGCTGGGAGAAAACAGCGAATTTAGTCAGGAGTTAAAGCAAACACAGGCAAAAGCAAACGCTTTTATTGAACCAGCATTAGCCGCCTACTTTTCAAATTTAGGGATGAACCCATTCCAAGAGGGAGGAACATGATGGATGCGCTGTGCGTAAAAAATTTGCAGAAAAGCTATGGAAAGAAAACGGTACTAAAGGGCATTGACCTATGCGTACCCAAAGGGAATATTTTCGCATTGCTCGGTGTAAATGGCGCTGGAAAAACAACCACGTTAGAATGTATTGAGGGCCTGCGGAAATACGACAGCGGCAATATAGAGATAAACGGACGGATCGGGATTCAATTACAATCCGCTTCGCTGCCAGCCTATATCAAAGGAATGGAGGCCGTCCGCCTTTTTGCGAAGTGGAACAGAGTATCTGTGGATACCGCTATGCTAACAGCATTAGGTGTAAGCGATTTGGCAAACAAGCAGTATCAAGGAATGTCAACTGGGCAGAAGCGGCGCCTGCATCTGGCGCTTGCCCTGATTCGCAACCCTGACATTGTGTTCCTTGACGAACCAACGGCCGGCCTGGATGTTGAGGGACGAATCTCTCTCCATAAGTACATCCGAACGCTAAAGGCGGAAGGGAAAACGATTCTGTTGGCCAGCCATGACATGGCAGAAGTGGAGAGCCTGTGCGATAACATCGCCATTCTAAAAGATGGACAGATCGTATTTGCGGGTACCGTAGAGCAGCTGACAAAAACAGTCGGAAAACACTATAACATCTGTGTAAAAACAGAGCAAGGAACAGAAACTTTTGAGGCCGATGACATCGGAGAAAGTTTGATTTCCATATTAAAGGGCTATCAGGATAAGAATGTTGATATTCTGGACATCCAAGTAGATCGCGGTTCTCTGGAACAGCATTTTGTAAAAATTACAAGGGGGGAATAAGAAATGGGCGGATTTTTGTATGGGGTCGCATTACAGTGGAAGCTGGACTTGCGGAGCCGAACGATGCTGATTGCCTGCTATGCTGTTCCGCTCCTGTTCTTCGCGGTTATGGGCGGGATTTTCACCTCTGTTATGCCCGGAAGCAACGAAACCCTCATCCAGTCCATGTCCGTATTTGCCGTTACAATGGGCGCATTGATCGGGCTTCCTCCCTCGCTCGCTGAAATATACAGGAGCGATGTTAAAAACGCCTACCAGGCAAATGGAGTACCTCTGTCATTGGGATTGGTTTTGACGAATATTTCTGCGTTTATTCATCTGCTTGTCATGAGCTTCATCCTTTATATCGCCGCCCCCATTGCCTTTGACGCAAAAATCCCGGAGTATCCGGGAGCGTATTTCGCCGCATTGATTATCCTGATCGTTGTATCGCTTAGTATCGCCAGCGTAATCGGATTGGCTGTAAAAGACACGGCGAATACATCTATGTTTTCCATCCTGCTTTTCCTCCCCTCCATAATGTTTTCGGGGATCATGTTTCCGAAAGATATGCTTCCCAAGGTGCTTTTGGCTGTCGGGAAACTGTTTCCGGCTACGTGGGGATATGAATTGATGACCAGCGATACCTTTTCTCTGCAAATGTTTTGGCCCATGTGTGGGATTCTTCTTGCTGCAATCGTGGTGTGCGGTGTTTTGTTAAAGCGGATTCAAACGCGATGATATTAATGAGGATGCTGGAGATCAACAGACTGCCATGAATTAAAATAGGCTCAGGCCGTACCAGATGGTAACAGGTACGGCCTGGGCCTTTTTGGTCTATTCTTGGTCAGCTTTCAATGGGCTGCTTCGCCTGCAGTAGCTGCTCCCCAGTCACTTCAAGCTGCGCGTGCAGGGCGGCAATGGTGAAGGACATCCCTGCGGACTTTTATTTAGAGGAAGATGGCACTCATTCTAATTGCCTTGTGTGGGAAAACTTAGAACATTTCATAGAACAGCAGAAGGCCAAATATATTTGTCCTAAATGCGGTGGTATTATTTCTATTCACGACAAAGAATGTAGCGAGTGCCAAGAAAAAATAAAATAGCAAAATTCTGGTTTGTCGAACTGACAGCCTATCAAAAAACTAAATAACCCGCTACCCACCAGCGGCACACCCAAGCAGGAAATCTGAAAAGGTATCCTGCTATTTTTTTTGCCCGGAATCCGGGAGAAAGGAGGGCGCACACTTGCCATGCCCGCACTGTAAAATCACCATCATTAAGCGGAGCAACAATGAATCCGCTGTTTCCGCCGCTGCCTATCAGAGCGGCGAGAAGCTGTTCTCTGAATACGACCAAGAGCAGAAATACTATCCCTACAAGAACGAAGTCACCCACAAAGAAATCCTGCTCCCGCCCCATGCGCCGCCGGAGTTTGCAGACCGCAATACCTTATGGAACTCTGCCGAAGCGCAGGAAAAACAATGGAACTCCCAGCTTGCCCGGAGGTTCGTGCTAGCCATTCCGAGGGAAATCCCATCGGAACAACACGCTGACCTTATCCGTGACTACTGCCGGGAGTTTTTTGTTTCCAAAGGCATGATAGCCGACTTTGCCATCCACGACAAGGGGGACGGCAATCCCCACGCCCATATCCTGCTCACCATGCGGGCGATGGACGAAAAAGGCAGATGGCTCCCCAAGAGCCGCAAAGTGTACGACTTTGACAAGAATGGGGAGCGCATCCGGCTCCCGTCCGGCAGATGGAAAAGCCACAAGGAGAACACGGTAGCACCTTTCCCCCTATTGGTACAGCTTCTCAATATACATGATGGAACGAACGGGGGGTGAGGTCTACAAGCTGGGCCAAATGCTCCTGCGTCCAGCCTTTGGCCTTGCGTCTGCGCTTTATTTCTTTGCCCAGAGCGCGACAATCCAGGCGCTTTTCGTATTGGTACATTCTCACATCACCCCTATATTATTTTACATTTCAGGGGCGGATATGAGAACGAAATATTATTTTATGTTTTAGTAGTATTTTATTTCATCATCCTTGATGAACGGTCTTAAAAGAGGTAGAATGAATATCACAGCAGAAAGGCCGCAAGAATAATGAAAAGTAACTTTTTCCATTTTGCTATAATGAAAGCCGAAAGGAGGGAACCCATGAACAGCCATAAGGTTGAGAATATAGCGGCAGTAATTTCCTACATTGAAGCGCATCTCAATGAAAAACTGGATTTAGACACTGTTGCAAATGCGGTTTGTTACTCCAAGTACCACTTGCACCGAATGTTTACGGACACGGTTGGCATCACACTCCACGACTATATACAGCGCCGACAACTGACCGAGGCGGCAAAACTGCTGGTGTTTTCAGAAAAGCCAATTATTGAAATTGCGCTGATTGCTGGCTATGAAAGCCAGCAGGCTTTTACGTCTATCTTCAAGACTATGTATAAGCAAACACCGCTGGAGTATCGGCAAAACGAGGTCTTTTACCCTCTGCAACTGGAGTTTACATTGAACAAAAATCCAACTGCTCCTGATACGATCATGCAGGAGATTTCTTATGCTACGCTGGCGGATATTCCCGACTGGATGAATTTTATTACCCTTGTCATTGACGGTTTTCCCTGCCTTGACGAAAGTTCCCATCTGGAACAAGTCAAGCAGTATATTCAGCGGCGACAGGCTTTAATTATGCGGGATGGCGCTACCATCATTGGGGCCGCCGCGTTTTCCTATCAGACTGGGAGCATCGACTTTTTGGCGGTGCATCCGCAGTACCGGCATTATGGAGTGACAAAGGCTTTTCTTGACTTTATGATGTGCAATCTATTTATGGGCCGTGAAATCAGTATTACAACTTTCCGCGAGGGGGACAAGGCCGATACAGGCCAGCGAGAGGAATATAAGCGGCTGGGCTTTGCCGAGTCGGAGCTTCTCACGGAGTTTGGCTACCCCACCCAGCGGCT
>JAETOP010000091.1 GCA_021771675.1 Oscillospiraceae bacterium
GTTGTTATGGGGAAAGGTGGGGAATTGGATCGTACCTTTCCACATCGGACTGTGCAATCATTTCAGTGCCTACTGTACAGTCCCTCAGTCAGCTTCGCTGACAGCTCCCCTTACACTTCGGGAGCCTCCCTCAAAAGCCTTTCTCCTCCACCACTCAACGCACTGCCAAATTGGTGTTTGAAGCGCAGGGCGCTTCACCCCAATGCCGCACGAAGATGGTCTATCATCGTTACCCCCGAACTCAGCCCGGTAACGCTTTTGCGGAAATAAATGCCCTCCGCATCTCCTATTTAACCATAGGAGCGGTGCGGAGAACCTCCGCAAAAACGTTACCGGGCGGGTCAGGGAAAAAGCGATGACAGACCAGCCCCGTGCGAAATTGGCTGCGGGCCCTGCCCGCCAAATTACAATTTGTCTGTTTGAAAAATCCCTAGCGGACGCAAAGCAGCTGCCGCCGGGATGGCAGCAGCTGCTTGAAATGAATTGGCAGTCCAGTCTTACTGTTCCTGGAGCTGGGCGAAGAGGCCCTTCAGGGTGGGGTAAATCTGCTTGAAATACTGGTAGCGCTGTTCATACCGGGCGGCGATGGCGGGGTCGGGCTGGACGGTCTCCCGGACAGTGACCAGGGCGTCGGCGCAGGACTTCACGCTGTCAAACAGGCCGCAGCCCACCATGGCCAGCATGGCACCACCGTAGCCGGGGCCCTCCTCGGTCTGAGGGATGTCCAGGGGCAGGTTCAGCACGTTGGCGAAAATCTTCCGCCACAGGGGGCTCTTGGCGCCGCCGCCGCAGATCTTGGAGCGCTCAATGTGCAGCCCCAGGGACTTCGCCACCTCGAAGCTGTCCCGGATGGCGAAGGCCACGCCCTCCAGCACCGCCTGAACCATATCGGAGCGGGTGGAGTCCATGGTCATGCCCAAGAAGGTGGCCCGGGCGTTGGTATCGTTGATGGGGCTGCGCTCGCCCATCAGGTAGGGCAGGAAATACACCCGGTTGGCGCCCAGCTTTTCGTCGGTAATGTCCTTCTGCTCGGCAGGGTAGTCCTTGGTTTTCAAAATCTCATCACACAGCCACTTGTTGCAGCTGGCGGCGGAGAGCATACAGCCCATGAGGTGGAACCGGCCGTCGGCGTGGGCAAAGGCATGCAGGCCGTTGGTGGCGTCCACGCCGAACTTCTCGGAGGAGATGAACACCGTGCCGGAGGTGCCCAGGCTGATGTTGCAGGCCCCGTCGCCCACAGTGCCGGTGCCCACGGCAGCGGCGGCATTGTCACCAGCGCCGCCCACCACCTTGGCGCTCTTGGGCAGGCCAATATCGGCGGACACAGTTCCAATGACCTCAAAGCTCTCGAAGAGCTTGGGCATCTGGCTTTCACTGACGCCGCAGATGTCCAGCATTTCCCGGGACCAGCACTTGTGCTCCACGTCCAGCAGCAGCATACCGGAGGCATCGGAATAGTCACAGGCATGGACGCCGGTGAGCTTGTAGTTGATGAAGTCCTTGGGCAGCATGATCTTGGAGATTCTCTTAAAATTCTCCGGCTCGTTCTTCTGAACCCACAGCAGCTTGGGGGCGGTGAACCCGGCAAAGGCGATGTTGGCGGTAAGCTGGGACAGCTTCTTCTTACCGATGACGCCGTTGAGATACTCCACCTCTTTGTAGGTGCGGCCGTCATTCCACAAAATGGCAGGACGAATCACATTATCGTTCTCGTCCAGGATCACCAGGCCGTGCATCTGCCCGCCGCAGCCGATACCGGCCACATCATTGACGTCAATGCCGGCGGTCAGCTCCTTCAAGCCATCCTGCACAGCGGTCCACCAGTCCTCCGGGTTCTGCTCGGACCAGCCGGGATGGGGGAACATCAGGGGATAATCCCGGGAAACCGTGCCTGCGATCCTGCCTTCGGCGTCCACCAGCAGCAGCTTGACGGCGGAAGTACCCAGGTCAATACCAATAAAATATTGCATGGAAAATGCCTCCTCAAATGTTTTTAATGCCTAAAGTTTAATACAGTTCCTCCGACTGCGCAAGAGCCTGGTCTGACTTTTTATAATACAAATTTGCTTTTTCTCCTTTTTCGTCGATTCGCCTATTTTTCTTGCAGCGTTCTTGTGCAAAAAGCGGTCACCGCCGGAGCTCCGCCAGGATGGCCCGACTCTGCTCGTCAGTATAAAACCGTTCCAGAGAATGGATACTATGGTGAATCACTGCATTTTCCGGTTTTTTCAGGGAAAGCTTATACTGCTCCGGCGTCATGCCGAACTGCCGCTTGAAGGCGGAGGAAAAATAGCGGTAATCGGAAAAGCCGGAGGCCATGCACACGGCGGTGAGCTTCTCCTCTCCACCGGAGATCAGCTTGCAGGCGCAGTTGACCCGTACGGAATTCACGTACTCCTGGAAGCTCTGGTTCAGAGTGCTCTTGATGAAATGGGACAGGTAGCTCATGGAAAAGCCCTCCGCCTCCGCAAAGTCCGACAGGCGGATTTTGTGCATATAGTTTTCATCCACAAACCGAATCAGGGAGGCCAGGCGTTTGTTCCGCTTCTCCTGGCTGATCCGCTCCTCCCGGGTGATGGCCCGCACGGGCGCTGCTCCCAGGATCCGGTGGAAAATCAGAAACACCTGGCCGATGCAGAACAGATTGTTGAAGCGCTCCGGGTTCAGATAGGCGTCCCCGATTTCCAGCAGCATTTCCCGGATGGCACTCACCTGTTCCCCCAGGAAGGGATTCAGGCGGACGGCATCCACCACCAGGTCGTTTTCCAGCCGCAGCAGCTCCGGCGCAACCTGGAGACACAAAAAGGTGCAGTTTTCCCGGATTTTATGAAACTCGTGGGGCTCATTGGGCTGGAACAGCAGCAGATCCCCCCGCTCTGCCTGAAAATTCCCTCCGCCGCAGCTGACTGTCATGGAATTGTCCACCAGCCAGATCAGCTCCCACTCCGGGTGAAAATGGGGGGTGCGGTAATCCACAGTATCAAAGAACACGCTCATTCCCGGAATCCGGCTGTGGCAGATAATCTCCAACTCGTTCATGGCGGGCACTCCTCCAAGATATTTGTTCGTCATTATTTTATCATAAGGTTTTTGGGGACGCAACAGATTTCCGGAAAAGTTTCCCGCCAATTTTGGGAAATCCAGTTGAATCCCCGGGAAAAATGGTGTACAATAACCAGCTGAAAGCATCAGCGTAATTTCGCATGGAGGAACGATACCATATGCTAGAAATCAAAAATCTGTCCTTCGATGTCACCGATGATAAAGGGCAGAAGCAGATTATCCAGAATTTGAATCTTGACGTGGACGAGGGCAAGTTCGTGGTCATCACCGGCCCCAACGGCAGCGGCAAATCCACCCTGGCCAAGCTCATCGCCGGCATCGAAAAGCCCACCAGCGGCCAGATTTTCTTTGACGGCAAGGATATTACAGGCTGCTCCATCACCGAGCGGGCAAACCTGGGCATCAGCTTTGCCTTGCAGCAGCCTGTGCGGTTTAAGGGCATTACGGTGCTGGACCTGCTCCGTCTGGCGGCAAAGAAACGGCTGAGTGTGGGCGAAGCCTGCAACTATCTTTCCGAGGTGGGGCTATGCGCCAAGGATTATGTTAACCGCGAAGTCAATGCCTCCCTCTCCGGCGGGGAGCTAAAGCGCATTGAGATCGCCACCGTCCTGGCCCGGGGCACCCGGCTGTCCATCTTCGATGAGCCGGAGGCGGGCATCGACCTGTGGAGCTTCCAGAGTCTCATCAAGGTATTCCGTCATATGCGGGATACCATCCACGGCTCCATTCTCATTATCTCCCACCAGGAGCGGATTTTGGACATTGCCGACGAAATCGTCGTCCTGACCCAGGGCGGCATCCAGAGCCGGGGCACCAAGGAAGAGATCATGCCCGCACTGATGCGCAGTGCCGATGTGGCCAGAAGCTGCTCAAAAATTGAAGAGGGAGGGATGTAATCATGGCATTGGATGAAATTCAGATTCGGCTGCTCCAGGAGATTGCCGACCTGCACACCGTCCCCGAGGGGGCCTACAACATCCGCTCCAACAGCGCTCTGGCAGGCAGAAACTCCACCGCCAACATCGACATCACCTCCAAGGACGATGGTACCGGCATCGACATTCACATCAAGCCCGGCACCAGGAACGAGAGCGTCCACATCCCCGTGGTTCTCTCGGAGAGTGGCCTGAAGGAGACGGTTTATAACGATTTCTACATTGGGCAGGACTCCGATGTGGTCATCGTGGCAGGCTGCGGCATCCACAACTGCGGCGTGCAGGACTCCCAGCACGACGGCATCCACCGGTTCTTTGTGGGAAAGAACGCCAAGGTCAAATATGTGGAGAAGCACTACGGCGAGGGGGACGGCACCGGCAAGCGGATTCTCAACCCCGTCACCGAAGTCACCATGGAGGAAGGAAGCTCCATGGAGATGGAGATGGTGCAGATCAAGGGCGTGGACTCCACCGTCCGCACCACCAGGGCCACCCTGGCTGCGGGAGCCTCCCTGGTCGTTCGGGAACGCCTGATGACTCACGGCACCCAGCGGGCTGAAAGCGTCTACACCACCGAGCTTAATGGCGACGGCGCACGGGCGGACGTAGTCTCCCGAAGCGTGGCCAAGGACCACTCCTACCAGCGTTTTGACTCCCGGATCACCGGAAATGCCGCCTGCACCGGCCACACCGAGTGCGACGCCATCATCATGGATGATGCCAGGATTCTGGCAGTGCCCCAGCTGGAGGCCAACAACATTGACGCCGCTCTGATTCACGAGGCCGCCATCGGCAAGATCGCCGGGGAGCAGATCATCAAGCTGATGACCCTGGGCCTGACCGAGCAGGAGGCCGAGGAGCAGATCGTGAACGGGTTCCTGAAATAAACATCAGGCCGCTTCCCGATATGGGAGGCGGCCTTTCCCACCCGAAAACACAAATTTTTTTGAATATTTTACTATTTCCAACAGGGCGATTGCAATTTGAACATTGACGTGATAGAATGAGAGATACTTAACGGCTTGCCCCAGCAGGTAAATTGTAGTTTGAAGCGCACATTACCTTATATCTTGTATCCCATATCATATATTTTAACAGCCAAAGGAGCATGATTTATGGATTTCAAAACCACCGCCCTGGGCATTGAGCTGGGCTCCACCCGGATCAAGGCTGTACTCATCGACGAAAACCACATTCCCATCGCCTCCGGCTCCCACGAGTGGGAGAATCAGCTGGTGGACGGCATCTGGACCTACTCCATGGAGGCCGTGACCACCGGCATTCAGGACTGCTACGCAAAGCTGAAAAAGGACGTGGGGGAAAAGTTCGGCGTCACCCTCACCCAGGTGGGGGCCATCGGCGTCTCCGCCATGATGCACGGGTATCTCCCCTTCGACAAAGACGGCAATCAGCTGGCAGCGTTTCGCACCTGGCGGAACACCATCACCGGTGAGGCCGCCGAGAAGCTGAGCAAAGCGCTGAACTTCAACATTCCCCAGCGCTGGAGCATCGCCCACCTGTACCAGGCCATTTTGAACAAGGAAGATCATGTGGGCCGCATTGCCTACCTCACCACCCTGGCGGGCTACATCCACTACCTGCTCACAGGCGAGAAGGTCATGGGCATCGGCGAGGCCTCCGGCATGTTCCCCATCGATTCCGAGAAGCTGGACTTTGACCAGGAGATGGTGGAGAAGTTCGACGCCATCAGCGGCATGAACTGGAAGCTGCGCAGCATTCTTCCCAAGGTGCTCTGTGCCGGGGAAAGCGGCGGCAGCCTCACCCCCGCCGGCGCAAAATTCCTGGATCCCACCGGCGAGCTGGTTCCCGGTATCCCCGTGGCTCCCTGTGAGGGCGACGCGGGCACCGGCATGGCCGCCACCAACTCCGTCCGAGAGCGCACCGGCAACGTCTCCGCCGGAACCTCCGACTTTGCCATGCTGGTCACTGACCACGCTCTGGGCGTCCACCGGGAGATCGACATGGTCACCACCCCCGCCGGTGCTCCCGTAGCCATGGTTCACTGCAACAACTGCACCTCCGACATCAACGCCTGGGTGAGTCTCCTGTCCGAATTTGCCGACCTGATCGGCGCACCCCAGGACAAGGGCAAGCTCTTTACCCTGCTGTTCCGCAAGGCCATGGAGGGCGAGGCGGACTGCGGCGGTCTTCTCAGCTACAACTATTTCTCCGGCGAGGGCGTCACCGACCTGGATCAGGGCCGCCCCGTCTTTGCCCGGACTCCCGACGCCAGCTTCACCCTGGCCAACTTCATGCGCACCCACATTCTCTCCGCCCTGGCCACCCTGAAAATCGGCCTGGACATCCTCACCGGAGAAGAGCAGGTACAGGTGGACAAGCTCTATGGCCACGGCGGCTTCTTCAAGACCCCGGTTGTGGGGCAGACCATGCTCTCCGCCGCCATTGGAGCCCCTGTAAGCTGCATGGAGACCGCCGGTGAAGGCGGCCCCTACGGCATGGCCCTGCTGGCCGCCTACATGGTGCGCAAAGAAAAGGGCGAGTCCCTGGCGGATTATCTGGACAATAAAGTGTTCGCCGGTTCCTCCTCCACCACCATCATGGCGGAGCAGAAGGACATCGACGGCTTCAATGCGTTCCTGAGCCGCTACAAGAGCGCCTTCCCCATGGAAAAAGCGGCAGTGGAGGGACTGTAAGATGCTGGAAGAACTGAAAGAGAAAGTTTATCTTGCCAATATGGAGCTGCCCAAGCGGGGCCTTGTGACCTACACCTGGGGCAATGTCTCCGGCATTGACCGGGAGAAGGGCCTGTTCGTCATCAAGCCCAGCGGTGTGGAGTATGAAAAGCTGACCCCCGGCGACATGGTAGTCATGGATTTACAGGGCAACAAGGTGGAGGGAAGCCTGAACCCCTCCTCCGACACCAAGACCCACATGGCTCTGTACAACGCCTTCCCCCAGATTGGCGGCATCGTCCACACCCACAGCCCCTATGCCGTCGCCTGGGCCCAGGCCGGTATGGATCTGCCCTGCTACGGCACCACCCACGCCGACTATTTTTACGGCAGCATTCCCTGTGCCCGGCACCTGACACAGCGGGAGCTGGATGAGGATTATGAGCTGAACACCGGCCTGACCATCGTGGAGACCTTCCGGGAACGGGGGCTGGACCCCAAGGCTGTCCCCGCCGTGCTGTGCTTCAGCCACGGCCCCTTCACCTGGGGAAAGGACGCCGCTCAGGCGGTGTATCACAGCGTGGTGCTGGAAGAGTGCGCCAAGATGGCCATGTTCACCAAAATCATCAAGCCTGACGCCGCCCCCGCCCCCCAGCGGATGCAGGACAAGCATTACATGAGAAAGCACGGCCCCAACGCCTATTACGGCCAAAAGAAGTAGTATGCATACCGGCTTAACTCAGCAAATTGGTGTTTGGTGGGTTGCCGCATTTCCCACTTGATCGTAGGGGAAGCTATCAACCTCCCGCCAGGTAAAATACCTGAGTGTTTCGTTGAATGGTGGAGAGGAACGGCTTCTGAGGAAGGCCCCCCTGTGTAAGGGGGGCTGTCAGCGAAGCTGACTGGGGGACTGTACAGCAGGCACTAAAATGCTCTTAAAGTCCAATGTGGAAAGATATTCCCTTTTCGCCCAAACCGATGCAAATTCGTAATATTTTACTGCACAGTCCCTCAGTCACGGCTTACGCCGTGCCAGCTCCCCTTACACAGGGGAGCCTTGGGCGCTCCCGCGCCACAGCAACCAACGACATACTGCAAAATCGTTACCGGGCTTATATTGGGGTAACGACCACAGGCCATCCCCGTGCGAAATTGGCTGCGGGCCCTGCCCGCTTGGGGTGAAGCGCCCTGCGCTTCAAATTACAATTTACGGAGGAGTAAATGAAAATCATCCTGTGTATCATTGCAATTATTTGCGCCGGTTTGCAGCTGGTTGCCGCCATGACGCAGCTGAAAAGCAGCAAAAACAATGAAACCCACATTTTGATGATTGCCGGTGCGGTTGTTGTCCTGGCTGGAGTTGTACTTTGCTTGCTCAACAGCCCCATCGATTATCTGTTGGCGCTGGTTGGGTTTGGTCTGATTGCCTATGCGGCAATTCAAAACGGGAGGAATGCGCAAAAGGTGCATATCCGCCACCATATGGTGAGAATCTCAGTCTTCATTGTCCTGTCCATTGGATTTTTCTTCTGCTAAAGAGTATGCCTCCGGCATCCCAACCAGGGTGCCGGAGGCATTCTGCATTCTATCACAATTGATCCAAGTTCAGGCTGAATGGGGGCAGGCAGTTTTCCAGGAACCAGTCCATTTCCTCCCGGTGCATGGCTTTCAGCGCCGCCATGATCACGGCGGCGGCAGAGTCAAACTCGGTGTTGCCCGCCTTCTGCTCCTCCACGCATTTGATATAGGCGGAGAGCTTGTCCGCCCCCTTGACGAAGGGCTCCAGCTCCTGGTCGTCCTCCAAAATCAGGTGCTCATAGCTCTCCCGCAGCGCCGGGGGAAGCATGTCCAGCAGCCGGTTCCCGGCAATGCGCTCCACCTGCTTGTAGGCGTCCTTGATGCTGGGATTGTAATACTTGATGGGGGTGGGCAAATCTCCCGTAAGGATCTCCGAGGCATCGTGGTACAGCGCCGCCACGGCGCACCGGTCCGGCTCCGGAGTGGGCAGATGGAGAATGTCCCGGCGGATCAGCGCCAGGGCGTGGGCCAGCACCGCCACCTGGTGGCTGTGCTCCTGGATATTCTCCGAAAAGGTATTGCGCATCAGGCCCCAGCGGGTGATGTAGCGCATCCGGCCCAGAAGGGCGTAGAACTCATTGGCCATGGGAATTCATTTCCTTTATCATATTTTTCAGGGTAGACACCAGCTCACCGGTGGAGCGGCAGAAGGCCCTTCCTCCAGCCTCCCGGATTTCTTCCTCCCCCCGGAAGCCCCAGAGGACGCTGAGGCAGGGGACGCCCGCATTCCGGGCGGTGGCCACATCCACCTCACTGTCCCCCACATAGATGCAGCGCTCCACCCCGATTTCCTTCATGGCGGCAAACACCATATCCGCCGCAGGCTTTCGGGGGCAGCCGGGGGCCTCCCCCTGGGCGTAAATCCCGGGGAAATACTGGGCGCAGAGTTTCTTCGTGGCACTGTCCGGCTTGTTGGAGACAATGGCCAGGGGATATAATTGGGACAGGGCCTCCAACGCCTCCGGTATCCCCGGATAGGGGGCGGTTTTGACCTGACAGTGCTCCCGGTAGTAGGCCTGGAAGGCCTCCAATGGCCGCTCCCAGCTCTCTCCCGCCGGAACAGCCTGCTCCATCAGCCGGGCCGCTCCGTTGCCCACAAAGCGGCGGATTTCCTCCCGGCTGCGCCGGGGATAACCAAACCGGGACAGCACCTGGTTCACAGCGTCCATCAAATCGTCCAGGGTGTTCAGCAGGGTGCCATCCAAATCAAACAGAATCCCCGTCATCACATTCCTCGATTCTTCATCACCCGAATGTCCTCCCCCACAAAGGTCAGCCGGCTGAAGCTTCCGTGGAGCCGGGAGGCAATCTGAGGGGAATAGCGCCGGGAAATCTCGTCCACATTCAAATTGGTGGAGATCACCATGGGTCTGTTATACAAAATCCGATCATTGAGCAGCCCATAAAGAGAAGCCGTGACGAACTGGCCGGGCATCTCCGTGCCCAGATCGTCCAGAATCAGCAGGTCACAGTCATTGTATTTCTGAATCTCCCTCCGTGCCTCCTCGCCGCCGCCAAATTTTGCCTGCTCCATTTTGGCAAACAAGTGCCCCGCTGTCTCATACACCACACTGTAGCCCCGATCCGCCACCGCCCGGGCAATGCAGGCGGAGAGGAAGGTCTTCCCCAAACCGGTGCCGCCCACAAAGAGCAGATTCCCGGAATTTTGAGTAAAGGACATGGCATAGCGGCGGCAGTTCTGGAAATTCCGCTCCATAATGGTTCGGGGGCTGGCGCCGTATTTGGAGTCGGTGTAGTCGGAGTAATAGTCCAGCCGGAACTGGGAAAAGCTCTCCTTTCCCCCGGTGAGGATGGAAACCTCCTTCTTCTGCTCCTGTCGGCAAAGCTCCGTCAGGCATTCGCACATGGCAGCGCCAATATAGCCAGTACCCCCACAGACCTCGCAGATAGGCGTCTCGTCCAGAAAGCCCTCTTCAAAATTCTCATAGGCCAGCAGCGCCCGCTCCTGCTGCAATTCCAGGTTCTGCACCCTTGCCTGCTCCAAAAGCTCCCGGCCGTCGCTGCCCTGCAAAAAGGCAGCCTGGGCGGCCTGTGCCATGGTTTGGCGCAGGAGCTTGTCGATCTCCCGGATTCTGGGCACCTTGGCATAGGCCTCGGCCAGATGCTGGCGGTTTTCGGACTCCCGGTCCTCCTTCGCCTGGGCCAGACGTGCTCTGGCACGCTGAACCACCTCGTTGCTGTATGCCATGGCTTATCCCTCCCGCAGTACACGTTGAATTGCTTCCAGCTCTGCCTGGCCCAGCTGCCCGGAGGCCCCCTTGGGGGGCTGCTTGGTATCTCCTCCCCGGAGCACAGCCTCCCGGGTGTTCAGGCCCTCCTGGGCCCAGCGCTGGAGGATCTTGTTCATATAGGCCCAGTTCAGGCCGCCGGTATTCAGGCAGGTACGCTCATAGGCCATCTCAATAACGCCCTCCTCAAATCCCATATCCAGCCAGCTCTGGGCGTATTTCTCCTCTGCCTGGGTGAGAAAACGGCCCCGAATCTGCAAAATATCCATGAGCCGGTGAATCCGGGAATTGCGGAAATTCTGGTTCTGTATGTAGGCGGATGCCTCCTCCACGGTATCGATACCGTTTTCTGCCCAGAGATAGGCCTCCTTTTCAATGGAGCGCAGACTGGGGCGGCGGTTCGTCCCCCGCTGGCGGGCTCTACCGCAGCAGTAGGTCACCAGCAGCTGAATCACATCCCCGTTCAGTCCCAGGTACCGGGTGAAGCCCAAAATGATTTTCAGCTCCTCGGTGTTCAGGTTCCGCCCCAACATCCGTTGAATCTCCTGGTAAAGGCCGCAGAAGTCCCTGTCCTTCTCGATGGCCTCGGCCACGTCCGCCTCGGAGTAGCTGGGCCGCTCCCCGGGCTGGATGACGCTCCGCCGCTCCTCCGGCCAGAGCCCCAGCTGCCGCAGGGTCGCCGCCGCTACCGAGAACCGGGAGCCGCCTATGTGCAGGGCCTGCTCCGCCCCCTCCGGCGGGTTGCCGCTGGATACAAATATGTAAAGCAATGCCGCATCCGGGTTTGCCGCCCCCAGGAGCTTGCGCACGCTGCCGCTGTCGATGATTACGTCTTCCGCTGTCATTCTCTGTCTCCTGTATGTCCAATCGTCAAATGGTCTGAAACGGTGTGTCCTTTATTATATCACACTTTCCCCCATTCGACAACTTTCTATTGGGCATGAAATTTCTTCAGATTTGGGGGCGTCCTTTGCCACACCACAGGATATTGTGTCCGAAGACCTTTCAGCGGTCCAGATGGACGTTCAGGTGGGGATAGGACATTTCGATTTTGTTCTCAGCAAAGGTGCTCTGGATTCGCTGGTTCACCTGGAAATACACATCCCAATAGTCCTCGCTCTTCACCCACAGCCGCAGACTATAGCTGATGGCGCTCTCCCCATAACCGGTAACCGTGGCAAAAGGAGCAGGCTCTGACAGAACCTTTTCCACCTTTCCCGCCTGGAGCAGGGCGTCTATCACGTTCTGAACCGCCATATCATAGGAGGCGGAAGCCTCAATGTCCACCCGGCGGGTGCCGGCCACGGAGTAATTGGTGATCTGGGAGCCCACCACGGTATTATTGGGAATGGAGACAATCTTGTTGTCCGGGGTGGCCAGGCGGGTATAGACCATTGTAATCTCCTCCACTGTGCCGGACTGGCCGCCGATGTCCACGAAGTCCCCGGAATGGAAGGGATGGGTGGTGAGGATGGTAAAGCCGCCCATCACATTGGCCAGTATGTTTTGCAATGCCAAAGAGACCGCCAGGGTAAGCACACTGGCCAGAGCGACCACACCGGTGATGTCGATGCCCAGAGCGGAGGCCACGTTAATCAGCAGCAGCACATACAGCAGCACCTGCACCACGCCGATAATCATGCTGTGGGCCGCCTTTTCCAGCTTGGAGCGGAGCAATGCCTTGCGGGCCAGCTTTGTCACCAGCCTGATCAGAAGCAGCCCCACCACCAGAATCAGCACAGTACTGATCACCCTTCCAAACGCTCCCAGGCCAACCGTTCTCAGCCATTCGTTTTTCGATAAATCCATAAACAACGCTCTCATAAATTACACTCCTCTTCGACTAAAATTCTGAAATAATTATAAAAAAGGATACAGATATTTTATTATAGCAGCAGGGGGAAGGGAATGCAATAAAAAAGCACAATTTCCCTTTCGATTTCGGCTGAAATCTTGTGGGATTCTCTGGTTGCATCCCAACTAAAAAATGCTATAATGGTTCCGATTTGATATGGAAATTCTGTCCATTCTACAGCCAAAACGAAAGAATTGAGGTCTATTTTATGGAACATCTGCTTGCCATCGGTATCGCCATGCTGGCCGGACTGCTGCTCACCCGTTTCACCAAACGGTTTAATCTGCCCGACGTCACCAGCTACCTGATCGCAGGGCTCTTGGTGGGGCCTCTGGCTTTGGGCGCTCTGGGGATTCCCGGCCTGGGCTTTGATTCCTTTGAATTCGTGGAGGAGATGGGGCTGATCTGCGACGTGGCCCTGGGCTTCATCGCCTTCTCCATCGGCAACGAATTCCGCCTGGAGGATTTGAAGCACATCGGCCGTCAGGCTACCATCATTGCAATTTTCCAGGCCCTCACCGCCACAGTATTCGTGGATCTGGGACTGTTCCTGCTCCACCTGGTGGTGGGCAGCCAGGTGCTTCCCGTCTCCACCTGCCTGATTCTGGGGGCCATTGCCACTGCCACCGCCCCCGCCGCCACCATCATGGTCATCAACCAGTACAAGGCCAAGGGCCCTCTGACCTCCATTCTGCTGCCCATTGTGGCGTTGGACGACGCGGTGGGCCTGGTGGTCTTCGCCGTGTCTACCGGCGTGGCCAAGGCCCTGGGCAGCGGCCAGATCAGCATTGTTTCCGTATTGGTCAATCCCCTGGTAGAGATTCTGTGCTCCCTGGCCCTGGGTGCGGGAATGGGTTGGCTGTTCAGCTACATCGAGCGCTTCTTCCACTCCCGCTCCAAGCGGCTGAGTCTGGCAGTGTGCTTTGTGTTCCTGTGCACCGCCATGAGCAAGCTGGAATTCTCCCTGGGCGCTGTTGAGATTGGCTTCTCCCCCCTGCTGGTGTGCATGATGTGCGGCACCATTTTCTGCAATGTCTGTGACTTCTCCGAGGAGATTATGTACCGCACTGACCGTTGGACCGCTCCCGTATTTGTGCTGTTCTTCGTGCTCAGCGGCGCAGAGCTGGATTTGCGGGTGTTCCAGAACGTCGCCGTGGTGGGCATCGGCCTGGTGTACATTTTGGCCCGTTCCGCCGGTAAGATTCTGGGCGCCCATTTCAGCGCCAAGGCCGTCCACTGTGACCACAATATCTGCAAATACCTGGGCATCACTCTGCTCCCCCAGGCAGGCGTGGCCCTGGGCATGTCCGTCACAGTGGCCGCTCAGTTTGGAGCGGAGGGCGCCATCATCCGCAATATCACATTGTTCTCCGTGCTGATCTATGAGCTGGTGGGCCCTGTGATGACCAAAATGGCCCTCACCGCCGCCGGTGAGATTGAGCCCAACGCAGTATCCAGCCGTGGTGTGATCCCCACCACAGGGCAGCAGAAGGGTTGACATTTTCCGACAGAATAGTATAATCATACTATCACTTTACAGAAAAAGGAGCCATTCCCATGTTCTATCATATGCAGGTCGCCGGGCTGGAACGGGATCTTCCCATCTGCCCTGTAAACGATTCTCTGTCCATTGCCGGTTTTGTCATCTTCGGCGACCAGGAGCTCACCGTGGCCTGTGCCAAGGCGCTGCTGGCAAAAGCGCCGGAGTATGACTACATCCTCACCGCTGAGGCAAAGGGCATCCCCCTGGCCCACGAAATGGCCCGCCAGGCCGGAGATGCCAAGTACATTCTGGCTCGGAAGGCCCCGAAGCTGTATATGCGGGATCTTTTCTCCGTCTGCGTCAAGTCCATCACCACCGCCAAGGAGCAGCAGCTGTTCCTGGATGGCGGGGATGCCGCACTGATGAAGGGCAAGAAAATCCTGCTGGTGGACGATGTGATCTCCACCGGTGAGAGCCTGGCCGCTCTGGAGGCTCTGGCCACCAAGGCCGGCGGCGAAATCTGCGGCCGGATGGCCATTCTGGCCGAGGGCGACGCCCAGGAGCGGCCGGACATCATCTACCTGGAAAAGCTGCCCCTGTTCCACCCCGACGGAACAATCATGGCCTAAAAAATGATTCCCACGGTCACTTGACCGTGGGAATTTTCTGTTCTGGAAAAACTTATGTAAGATATTTCTCCAGCAGTGCGCAAATCTGCTCCGGGTCATTCAGAGCATCCATATCTCCGGCGTAGTTCACACCGGCCTGGACGGCATCAGACAGGGCCTGGGTGTAGGCCTGCTCCCCATGACGGCGGACAAAGAGTCCGGTTCCCTTGGGGGTAGCAGCGTTGGACTCGTGGAAGACGCCCACCGTGCAGTTCAGCAGAGCCGGACATTGGGCGCAGGAACGATAGCCCCTTTCCCCGGCACAGCGCACATTGGGACAAACATTGTCCTGACTGAGGGTGGCATAGGAGCAGGCATTGCAGGAAGAGCGGCAGCCGCCGCACCATTGAGCCAGAAAGCAAAATTCACAGTGGTGCGTACACACCCCTACCGGCTCCGTGGCGTCCTTTACACAGCGAATCATCCTCTGCTTGGAATCATTCCAGGCAACAGGGAATCCTCCCAGGGCTGAAACCGAAAGCCGAAGTCGGTCATGATTCCCCAAATGCCCAAAAGCTTCCCCTGTACATCCCGTCCGGCCAGGTCCGCAACCTCCGAAAAGTGCTCGTTGGCATCCTGCCACAGCCACTGGACAAAATCCGGGCCATCATCGGTGGAGCCCATTTTGCCAATGACGCAAAAGGCATCCTTTGTCATTCGCTCAATATTTTTCACTTTCCCGACTACCCTTCTGATTCCAGCGGGAGAACTGCGATATTCCCCCATAGATGGGTCTATTTTGACACATTGGGGCGAAAAGGTCAAGAATAAAATTCCAACCTCCGGCGCATTTTCTGAGGACTGGATGGTTTTGAAGTTGCAGGGGAGACAGCTGCAACTGTAGGGAATTATTTACTGCATTGCATTACATTTGCAGCAAACAGCTATAGTAAATTTCTTATTGAATTTGCAAATTCATCTAAAAGAGAGATACCGAACCTTAAAATGTAAACATCTTTTTATTCCCAAATAAAGTCGCTGAAATCGAATTTTTCGTCAACGATGAATATTTCCCCTGTCTCGGTTTCCAGAACCAATTCTCCGCAACGATAAAATCGTTTGATGTACTCACGGCGATATTTTTCGTGGCCGGGTCCATCCAGGATGGGGTACATTTGCTCCCAATCCTCCTGAATGCTCGGCTCCCATCTTTGTGCTCCACTTGGAGTAGGCAGATTTTGATAGATTCTTGTTCTGTATTCTCCGTCCACATAGCCAAAAACAGCACAGGTTCTGGTACGAGCACCATCACTCTCTGCACAAACAGCGTGATTACCAAAGTAAATGCCGTTGCTGCAGCCCAGGTCGGCCAGTTTCCTTGTTTTCCCGTCTTCATAGGTAAAAACATCCAGGCCAATCCCGTCACCGATGATCAGCTCCGGGGTGCCATCCAGGTCAAAGTCGTGGACTCCCAGGTAGAAATTTGGGGAAAGTATCCCTGCCGCAATCCTCCAGCTCCGGCTGTAGCCCCCATCCGTCAGATAATCCTGGGGGGCGGAGAGGATTTTCAGATATGCCTGCTGCCAGGTATCCCCATAGGCAATGGCGCTGCGAACCTCCCCCAAAGGGCGCTGGGGGGTCTGCCCGGCACTTGCGGCCATCGCCTCCGTCCGGAAGGACTGGAGAATCTCCCAAAAATGACGGTCAATCACACCCAGGTGCATTTTGAAGTGGGCAGTCAATTGAAAGCAGCCGCCCTGGGGGTCAGGAGCAAATACCCGGTATTCCGCAAAAATGTCATCCT
This sequence comes from Oscillospiraceae bacterium, assembly GCA_021771675.1. Next base: position 16,230 of record JAETOP010000091.1, read on the forward strand.
CCACCTGCTGCTGCATGACAAAATAGCCCACCCCATTCAAGGCAGAAATTGCCTCCAGCTCTGTGACCACAAGCCATTGCTCCAGGGCATTCTGCCGGTCCACAGCAGCCGCTTCCGCTGCGGTCTGCTCCAGCTGCCGGATGGCAATGGAACATTGGGATAATTTTTGATTGTAACGCTCATTGGCCTGGATTTCTTCGGGGTATACTGAGTCCAGCTCTGCCAGAATGGGGCGAAGATACCAGGCGCCACCCTCCCACGTCAAGGTGTACTGTTCCGGGTCAAAGGTCAGCCAAAACGGCGGCTCCTCCGGTGTAACTTCCACAGGTCGTTCCTTTCCACAGCCGCACAGAACTGCCAGGATCAGCATTATGAATAAGAGCCTTACACATTTCTTCATATGTATTCTCCTTCTAATAAAAAAAGCCCCGCCGATTGGCGAGACTTTTCTATGTGTTGGCATTACCTATCTTCCTGGTAAGTGCAATGGATTGTCATGCCGTTGGGACAGTCCAGTGGACTGTCCCAGGCATCTTTGTGTTGGCATTACCTATCTTCCCGGCAAGTCACCCTGCAAGTATTGTCGGCGCAGATGAGCTTAACTTCTGTGTTCGGGATGGGAACAGGTGGACCCTCATCGCAATCAATACC
>JAETOP010000092.1 GCA_021771675.1 Oscillospiraceae bacterium
TTATATCTTCTAGGCAGTGTCGTCTTATCGTCATCCCGGGCAAGAGTTTATCTAACATATGTTCGATGAACTCTTGTTCTTTTTTCTCCATTCCAAAATCGCAATTTCCTATAAATCAAAAAAAGTGCCAGAAGCACTTTCATGCTCCTGACACTCAGGCGGGTGGGGTTACTTTTCCCCGGCAAGGATTTTTTCGCAAACGGTTTGGTATTCCGGCAGCCGTTCAAGGAAGGGTTGCCAGCGCCGCTTTATCTCGGCCAATTCCAGAGGGTCAGCGGTCTGTTCAGTGTGGTCGTTGCCGGTCATCTGCAACACATCCATCGACACTTCGGAAAACAGTATCCGGGCAAGCTGCTCGGCGGTATAGATGATTACATTCTCCGCAATATACCGCTTCTCCGCGCCGATTTTCAGCAGCAGATAGCCCAGCTTGTCAGACCAGAACCATTCCAGATAGAGGCTTTCCCGGATGTAGTCGGCAAACACCGCGTAAACCCTCTCAATCTCTTTCTTTTCCGTTTCTTCGTACAGCATTTTTATGTCCTCCTTGGCTAAAAGTTTTGGTGTGTACCATCATCAGTTTAACACAAGGCGGCTGGCTTTATCAGCCGGTCACATCTGCTGTATCTCGTTTTTGAGCATACGCTTGATTTTGTCGCTCATGGTTTCGGTGCTGGTATCGCTGAAATGGACGCGCACCTTGTAGGTGGTCTTGCCGATTTTCTTTACCAGCGCAGGGGCGTCCTCCGGCGCTCTGGCCGGGGTGGTGTCTGCGGTCTGCATGGTGCGGATTTCTTCGCTCATGGCGCTCCTTTCTCCGGGCGGGGCTGCTCCGTCCGGCAAAAAATTACTCATGCTTACGGTTTACAATGTCTTTCGCCGCCTGCTTGGTGGCTCCGGCGTTTTCCTCCCGGAAGTTCTTCCCGGCAAAGAGGATCGGGGCGCACCGTTCCAGGATACGGTCATAGATACGGGCGTGGGCCAGGTCGGGCGGGTTCTTAAGTTCGGCCAGCTTCAGGTTGGTGGTGATTATCATGGGCCTGCGGCTGCGGTAGCGGCTGTCAATGACGAAGAACATCTGCTCCATCGCATACTCGGTACTGCGCTCCACACCCAAATCGTCAATGACGAGCAGGTCGTACTCGTCAAAGCTGGCGATAAAGTCGGCCCTGTCCTGGTCGAACATCCCCGTCAGGCGGTTCAGGATGGTGGGAAAGTTCGTCATCAGCACCGGCACATCCCGGTCAAGCAGGGCGTTGGCGATACAACCGGCGAAAAAGGACTTGCCGGTTCCCACATCCCCAAACAGCAGCAGGCCGGTGTTGTTCTTGTAAGCCTCCTTCCAGTTCTCCACATAGGCGCGGGCCTTGTCCATCAGGGGATTTTGGCCGTTGTCGTTGGCAAAGGTGTAGTCGTACAGATAGCGGTCTTGCAGTCCCTGGGCCTTCCGGCGCTTGATACGCTCCATACGGCGCTGCCGTTCCTCAGCAGCCTTGCGCTGTTCCTCGGCCTCCCGCTGGCACTGGCAGATACAGCGGGGCATGAAGTAGCCCGGTTTTCCGAAGCATGGCACAACGGTCTGCCTCTGGCCGCCGCACTTCTTACAGTGAATGAGGCCGTCTGCCGGGTCTATGTACTCGTCCCCGGCCAGCTCCATACCGGCGGCTGCCTTGTCGATCAGCGCCCGGATTTCTGCGGTAATCTCAATCATACGGTTTCATCCTCCTTTACGCTGTAATCCCGGTTGCGGGTGGGCGGGGCCGCTTTCCTGGCGTCCTCGCTGGCCCAGCGCCGGATGGTAGCGGCATGGCTCCGATACCGCTTGCCGGTAGAAGCCATGTACTCGGACAGCTTTTCGATGTACTGGCCCCATACGGTGGGAAAGCTGGCCTGCAGGTCTGCCAGTTCCTCGTCCGTCAGGAAAACATTCTGGTAACGGCCATAGGCGCGGGCGGGGCGTCCCTTCTCTATCTCTCTCTTTATCTCTATCTCTTTCTCTAACTCTATCTCTATCTCTGGTGGACGAATGTCGGACAAATGTCCGCCGTTTGTCCGGGGCGCGGAAAGAGCCTTGTTTTGGAGCCTCGCCGCCCGCTTTCGCTCGGCCTCGGTGGAGGACTGGCCGATCAGCAGTTCGATATTGCTCATGTAAAAAGTGCCGCTGTCCAGCACTTCCACAAGGCCCAGCTTCAGGAAGATTTGCAAGGCCCTCTCCACAGTGCCGATCTGCTGGCGGGTAATGGTGGCGATCATCTGTGCCGTGTAGGGGATATTCTCGTCAAGCTGGAGCCGCCCGCCGTGTTTCAGGGATTTCAGATACAGCTTGAGCAGGATGTTGGAGTACAGAACACCGTCCTGCATACTTTCCAACAGCACGATGGAGTCATCGTCAAAATAGTTCTCTTTGAGTTTCAGGTAGTAATATTTTCGATTGTCTGACATGGGTTCCTCCTTGGGGTTCGTTTTGGGCTTCTGTACGCATTTAGAGGGCCGTTTTGGAGGCCAGAGGATAAATCTATCAGGCCCCCAGCGACACCCTCGAAAAAGTCCTTGATTTACAAGGGGTTTTCGGCCCCTAAAGCGTGACACTTAGCCCTCTGTTTCCGCTTGCGCTGGGTGGCCTTAATACGCTTCATGCGTCCGGCACATTCCGGGCAGTATTTGGCCCGGTTGGAGCCGGGGGTGAACAGCGCCTCGCAGACGGCGCACCGCTTGGCGTCCAGGCGGTGGAACAGGGCCGTTTCCAGTTCTCTGTCCAGCGGCAACACCGCCGCCCGGAACCACCGGCACAACAGGGAGCAGGAAATGGACTGGACGCAGACACATTCCTCCCCATCATCCAGCGCGATACAGTTGCCGCCGTCATAGTTGCAGCACTCATGTACCAGCCGCCGCGCTCTGCGGTACTGGCGGTAGTCCATGACGGGGATGGGTTCAGGCTTGCTTTTCTTCATGCTGGCACTTCCCACACCCGCCGCAGTTGCCGCAGCCCTGGCAGGCATGAGCCTCCGGCTCCGGGCCAGTGGGCGCGTCTGCCGGTTCCGGCTGCAACAGGGCAAGGGGCAGGCGGATATTCAGGTGGACAGTGACGGGTAAAATAATCTGCTTCATAGGGCAATCTCCTTCCATGAGTGGATGTTGACAGTTCTGTGCAAAGGGTGTCGTGAAACGCGACGCACCTAAAAGGGGGTCGGCAAAGCGCCGTACCCTTTACCGCTCCAGCCCCCGGTCGCGGGACTTGTCCCGTTCCTGGCGGGCCAGTTGGTCGGCGGCCTTGCGGAGCCGTTCCACAGCTTTCAGTTCCTCCCGCATGGCCTTCATGTCGATGCTGTCCACCTGTTTCTGGGTGGTCAACAGGTCGATCTCGCGCTGCCATTCCTTCGGGGTGATTTCCTCGCCGCTGGCTTTCAGTTCTTTCAGATACCGGGCCGCCGCGTCATAGAGGATCAGTTCCCGGCTATGGCGCTGCTCGAACAGTTCCCGCTTCTCCGGCTTCACCTTGGCAAGCTGCTTATGGACAGCCTTGTACTTGTTGTACTGCGCCCACATCTCCCCGCGCTCGGTGAGGACAGCGATCCGGCGCTCGGCTTTAACGATTTTCCCGCGCAGGTCATAGTAGCGGGTGTTCATATCTGCTATTTTTTCATGGAGCTGCTGCATGGACTGGATGCCGTTTGCCTGCAAAAAGCTGAACAGGGCGGCGCTCTCCTGCAAAGCCCGGATTTTTCCGCTGCGGGTGTCAGGCCGCTTGAGCTGCTGCTGGGCCTCCCACAAGTCAATCATGCTGGGCTGCTGACCCTCCGGCTTCTCCGCCTCGGCCTTAGACCAGTTGTAGAGGCGGGTAATGCGGGCCTTGATTTCCTTGAGCAGCTTGTTGTCGGCGGCGATCTGCCGGTTGACTTCTCCCTTGTCGGTGCGGATGCCGCGCTTCTCCATCTGGCTGGCCGCTGGCCCCAGGTGGACAGAGGGGATTTTATCAATGCCCTGTCGCTTGTAGCTGCGGTGGTCTACCAGGGCGGGATGACCGGCGGCCTCCAATGCCCGGTTGGTATAGGCCGCCCATGCCGCCCGCCAAATCTCCACATTCCCTTTGTCGTTCCAGTCGGTGGTATCCTCCCGGTGGTTCTTCCAGCCGCCTTTCCCGTCCGGGATGCGCTGGCCGTTTTCGTCCAGGTCGTATGCCTTGCGGCACTTCGCGCCCCATGCGCCATTTTCTTTCAGGGGCCGGACGGTCAGCATGATATGAACATGGGGGTTGCCGGTTCCCTTGTCATGGATGGCAAAGTCGGCGCACATCCCCTTGTCCACAAAGTTGTCCTTGACATAGGCCCGGACAAGGGCAAGCTGCTGTTCCCTGGACAGTTCGCGGGGCAGGGCCGCCTCAATCTCGCGGGCAAGCTGGCTGTCCCTGGCTTTCTCGATCTGCTCCACACTGTTCCAGAGGGTGGAGCGGTCTGCAAACTCCGGCGGGGCGTGGGCGGGCAGCATGATTTCCGCATGGACAACGCCGCCTTTCCGGGTGTAATCGTGGGGCAGGCCGTCCCATTCATTCGTCAGCTTGGTTCCGCTTCGGTAAGCGGCTGCGGCAACAGCGGAACGGCCTTCGCTGCGCTTGATGATACTGACGGGGATATGGCAAAAATCTATGGGTGGCACCTCCTTTCGGCGGGGATATTTCAGGCTCCGTGGAGCCGAACAAACGCGAAGCGGGTGTTTGGCTGCGCGGGGCGCACAAGGGGTTTGGGGAGTGTAGCTCCCCATCGCGCTCGGAGAGCGCAACAGCCCCCGGCAGGGCGCACGACACCGGCAACGGTGTATAAGTGCGCCCTTGTAAACAAGGGACTTACGGCTTGTCCCCGGATTTCGGCAGTTTTGCGGCCAGTTCCGCCGCCCCCGGAAGATGGGACAGGGTAATCAGGAACGCCTTGACCTCCACGCCGGAAAGGTCGGCGGCCAGAGGGAAAATGCCCTCCAAAACGGCCCCACGCTCAATCAGGCGGTGGGTGCGGGCCTTGCGTTCCTCGTTACGCTGCTTGTTCTCCAAAATCTTCTGGCGGTTCTCAAGCTGCCGGATCTCCTTCAGGACTTCTTCGCGCTCGTCTTTTTTCGGTTTCGCTTGGGTGGTGCTGTCTTTGTGCATATCGTTTTCTCCTTTGGCGGCTCCATCCAGCCGCGCCTGATATAATATTTCTGCAACTTGATGATGGCGTTGCGTACCGTGACAATGGCCGCCGATGTGGTAAAGCCCTCGGCCCCGGCAATCTCCTTGAACGGCTTGCCCTCCCAAAACCGGGCGTGCAGGCAGCTTGCCTGCCGGGGTGTCAGCGTAGCAAGGGCCTCCCGGAGCCGTTCCATCATCAGGGCATGGGCGGCCTCCTGTTCCCGTTCCGTTTCCTTCTCCATCAGAATATCTTCCGGGGAAATGACCTGTTCCGGGAAATGGTTTTCTATGCTGGGGGAAGCGTCCAGAGAATAACAGTGATAGTGCTGCTTTGCGTCATTGGCGTTCTCTGCGCGGCTTTCCTCCACAATGGCGTCTGCAACCTCGTCCGGCACTTCCACAAAAGTGTCCTTTTTACAAATCGGGTAGTAGTATTTTTTCAGGTTGATGGTTTTCATAGGCCGCTTGTCCATTTCCGGCGCATGAAGTACCGGCGCAGCCGCCGGAGCGCCGCATGGATGGACTTCCCCGCCTGGGATGGAGTGATGCCCTCCATCGCGGCAATGTCCTTCACTTTCATCCCCAGCATATACCGGGCATGGACGCGGCGGGCCTGCGCTGGGGTCAGAGAGGCAATGGCCTCATAGAGCCGCCGGAGCAGTTCGGCATATTCGGCCTGCGCCTCCTTTTCCATCAGGCAATCTTCCGGCGAAGGCTGCGCCCAGCCAATGGCGGCGTTCTCAATTCCATCATCGCAGTCAAGGGAGTAAAACGCCTTGTAGCGGTACATCTTGCGCTCCCTGGCGGCCTCGGCCCGCTTGTCCAGCAGGAACGCCTCGACAATTTCATCCGACACCTCCACAAAGGTGTCCTCGGTGCAGAACGGGTAATATTGCTTGAGGTTGATCGTCTGCATAGGCCCGCCCTCACTCTGCCGGGAAAAGGCAGTCATAGCAGCGGCGCATATTCCGCAGGCCCCGCCGGATGGCAACGCTGACCTTGCTGCTGTCTACGCCCTCCCTCCGGGAGATTTCCGGCTGGCTGATACCGGCGATGTAGTAGGCCCGGACGCGGCGGGCCTGTGTGGGTGTGGCATGGGCCAGGGCTTCCGGCAAGGCGGCCAGCAGACGCAGATGGGCGGCCCGTTCCTCGCGCTCCAAAAGGATTTCTTCCGGCGATCTGCCGTGTTCCAGCGCGTAGTTCTCCGTCCAGCTATATGCGTCCAGAGAGTAGTAGGCGCGGTGGTAGACCTTCCGGCGCTCATAGTTGTTCATCTCGCGCTGGGCCTGCCGCATGACCTCCCAAACTTCATCGCTGACCTCCACAAACTCGTCATGCCGGTAGTGGGGATAAATCCACCGCAGATTGATTGTTTTCATAGGCTTACCTCCTGAAAATGGGAGAGGCGGGCAGCTTGTCCGCTGTCCGCCTCCCGCTGGGATAAGGGAAACAATCCCTTTCACTTGGTAGCCCGAAAAGGGGTCATTCGTTAGGGTAGTTCGCAAAGAATTTCAAAAATTTTTTCCGAACCGCGTCAATGCTTTCATAGACGGATACTTTGGAGCAGCCACACACCGTCCCAATCTCCGCAAGGGTCAGCCCGTCCAGGGCATAGAGCAGGAACCGGCGGCGTTGGGCCTCGGTGCAGGTGTCCAGGACGGCCATCAGCTCGCCCAGCGTTTCCATGCGGCAAAGGTATTCCTCCGGCGTTTCGCCGTAGATACCCACGCCCTCGGTGGCAACTATGTATTCGTCAAACTCCCGACCATCCCAGTGCCGCCGCTGCTCATGGGACAGGTTCTCGGCTTTGTGGTCGGCCTGGTCAAGAAATTCATAGACCTCCAGCGTGACCTCCACGGCCACAGCTTGTCCGTTGTAATTGATGGTGACTTCCATCGGCCTTTCCTCCGTTCAGATTTTTGCGGGAAAATCTGAACGGGGTGGCGGGGAACGGCACCGGGGGCAAGGTTCGGGCCATGTTGGCCCGATGTTCCGGCCCCACAGGTATGAAAAAGCGCCCGGACTGCATGAAGCGATTCGAGCGCAAAAAACACGGTATTCAGTTACATTATGACAATTTTCGCACTGACTGCCAGACGGGGCCGGTTCGTTGGCCGGGCTTTTTTTGACGATAGTGCAAATATCGTCTGAATTTGTCGGCGGTCAGTGTGCTTCATGGCGGCTCCCTCCTAAAGCCGCCGTGTCAGCGTATAGGCGTCACTCCTTTGTCGAGGGCATAAGGAACGGCGGCCTTGATTTTGTCAAAGCCGCCGTAAGGTCGAGTATAGGGCATGGCGATTGCCTGCTGTACGACGGCTTTTTTTCTTTTGCCGTCGCCCGGCAGGTTTTCGCTATTTGAAATAAGTTTGCTGTTATAACTAGCTATCGGCAGGTCAAATATTGGCTGCTACTGTCAGGTAAATGAAGAAGCTGAAAAACGCAACATACAGAGAGCTAAGGGTTAATGCCGCTTTCGATATGGCCGTCCGCGTCTTTTTGTTTTTTACCAACCAAATCGCAAATACAAAGCCTGCAATAATCAGAAGTGCGTACACCGCAAAGATGATATAAACCCACGGCGCATCCATGCCTATTTTCAAGTGCCGGATAATAAATAGGGTCAGCGGGAGTACGCTTACTAACAAAGATAATCTTCCTAAATTTTCTGCTTTCATTTTTTCTCCTTTATCCGGCTACAACATCGGCTTTTTTCAGATGATTAGTAGCCAAAATCACAAATAATACCGTGTAAACAAGAACCATAGGAACCAAAGTCGTTATGCTGTCAATCGGCAGAACTTCGTCCTGTGACGATAGGCCGAGAATAATCTGCGAATAAGGAAACATCTCGCTTAAGCCAGCAATATGGAAAGCCAACCCGCCGATACTAAGGCAAACTGCCAAACCTACCGGCACCGCAAAGCTCCTGATCCGCATGGACAAATAAAGCTGAACAGCGCCAACGCTCAAAGCTGAAAACCAGCCCATAAACAGCCACCACAGCATATTGATGGGAATGGGCTGTTCAAATCGGAACACGACTTTTCCCACGATAATGATAAACACCATCAAAAGAACCTGCGCGGCCAGAATGGATTTTGCCAGCACAACCAGCTTGGCAATGAAAATAGTTGACCGGGGAACCGGCGTTGTCATAAGGCTGTTCCAGTTGTGATTTGTGTGTTCCAGCCGCCACAAATAGGACGCACAAATGGCAATCAGGATTGGAAAGAAAAAATACCCATAGAACAACCCGGTTTGAAGCCAAAGCTGCTGCCATACTGCGCCGTCATATAAATTGGCTGAAGCGTTGATGCCATAAATGATTGCACCAATGGCGGCGGTCAGAAGCGGCAGAATGAGAACTGCTACCCACATATTAGAATGGCGGCTTTTCAGGTTTTCCGCCCGTATTGCATTGATAAGCATTACAATCCCTCCTTTAATACTCGTATTTTTGAAACTTCTTCTCAAACAGGACAAAGGCAATCAATCCAGCAATAAAGAGGATCGTAAGCGGAAGAAAGTCAATATTCCGAACAACAAGCTCACTGGATTGCAAATTGCCAGAAGAAGTATCTTGCCCCAGCACCATCATTTCTGCGTAATTTCCCCAAATAAGGATATTGCGGATGCCCGAAGGGAGCAAAGTGGAAATAAAGCCAATCAACGCTCCAATCATACCAATGGACATCGGGACAAGCTGGTTTGCAAAAACAAGGGAGAAAAACACCTGAATCGTCACAACCACAAATGTAACCATTGCTGTCCCCAAAACAAATTCCCACAGTGTTTTTACCGGCAGCGGCTCAACAATCCCCACAGCATTACCGTAGGCGACAATCACAAGAGCCTGGATGAGAATTGCCGCCAGCATGAGAACGGCCACTACGGTAAACTTGCAGAACCAAATTGCCTTGCGGTTTTCATTATTGCACTCCAACAGCTTCCATGTATTTCCCCGGTGTTCCATATCGCAAATGCGGCTGGCAATAACCGCTGCCAGAATAGGGAGGAAAAGCCCGTTCATAGTGGCTGGCCCAACGATTAAATCTTCCCATGCCGGTGCATTGGGGTCGGAAATCATACCGAGGAAATTTTCATTGTTTCCATAGTTGGAAAATACAAAGAGCAATTCCACACCGAGGATCAGCGCAAAGGTCAAAAAAACCTTTCTGCGTTTTAGTTTGTATAATTCAAGGCCCAGGTACTTCATCACAGTGTCAGCTCCTTTCCTGTCAGGTTGAGGAAAATATCTTCCAGGCTTTCCCGGTGTTCCTCAACACGATAAACAGAGATCCCATTGGAACACAGGCATTGCACAACAGCGCCGGTCTGTTCGTCAGTCAGCGCACCGATCTGCAAGCCATCCGCTGTACGCTGCGGATTGACCTTTTTGAGAAGCTGGTAAGCGCGGTTGTTATCGCTGGTTCTCAATACAATCTGCGGTTCCCGCTGCGTATCCAGAACCGACATTCTTTCCTGAAAGATCAAGCAGCCCTGATTGATAATACCGACAACGGTAGCCATCTGGTCAATCTCGCTTAAAATGTGGCTGGAAATCATCACCGTCATGCCGTACTGTTTCGGCAGCGTCTTAATAAGTTCCCGCATTTCTTCAATGCCTGCGGGGTCAAGCCCGTTGGTCGGTTCATCCAAAATCAGTAGTTTCGGGAACCGAGCCAGCGCCATTGCAATGCCGAGCCGCTGCTTCATACCGAGAGAATAGTTTTTGACTTTCTTCTCCATCTGGTTTTCCATGCGGACAATATGCACTGCTTCTTCAATATTCTTTTGGGGCAGGTCGAGCAGCCTGCGGATAATCTCCATATTCTCGCGTCCAGTCAAATGCCCATAGTAGGACGGGGACTCAATCAGAGAGCCAACGGACGCGAGAATATCACGGCGGGTCTTTTCGTTGAACGGTTTTCCCATAATCTCAATGGTTCCGCTGGTGGGCTTGTCAAGACCGAGCAGCATTTTCATGGTGGTGGACTTGCCCGCCCCGTTCGGGCCGAGGAAACCGTAAATATCGCCTTCTTTGATCCGAATATCCAATTCCTGAACACGGTAAACACCGTCATATTCTTTCGACAAATTATCTGTTGCTACAATCATTTTTTCTTGCTCCTTTCCTAAGCTGCTTATATCATATATCCCCCACTTTGCTTTGCATTGGAGAGAACCTTGATTTTACCTTGATTTTCACGATCATAGCCGCAAACATGAAAAGATATGGTATAATACATAAGGAAAGGAGTGAGCCGATGGGTACAATCAAAGACAAAATCATTTTGCTGGTCGATGATGAACCGGCAATTTTACAAATGTGTCAATCCATCTTGAAAGAGAATGGTTTTGGAAATATAGTAACCGCCAGTACAGCCCTGAACGCATTGGAAAGAATGAGTGCAAAGCCGGATATGGCGGTTTTAGATGTTATGCTGCCGGATATGGACGGCTTTATGTTGGCAAAGACAATCCGGGAACAGAACCCGATCCCTATTCTCTTTTTAACGGCAAAAGGAGAAATCGACGATAAATCAAAGGGCTTTGAGGTCGGCGCGGATGACTACATGGTAAAACCATTTATCGCACAGGAATTTGTATGGCGCATTACAGCTATCTTGCGGCGAACCTATAAGGAAAGTGAGGAAAGCAGCTTTTTATTAAATGCCTGCAAAGTGGACTTGGAACAGGCAGAGGTCTATCGTGAGGGACAGGAGCCGGTTTCCTTGACCGCAAAAGAAGTGGAGATATTGAAAAAACTGTATGCAAATGCGGGCCGCATTGTAACTTTAGGTGCGCTTTGTCAAACGGTTTGCGGGGATATTTATATAGGCTATGAGAAAACGCTTATGTCGCACATTCGCCATATCCGGGAAAAGATTGAGGAAAAGCCTTCTTCGCCGGTTTCATTGGTAACAGTAAAAGGCATTGGATATAAGCTGGTCTTAAAGGACAAGTCAAGGTGAGCCTATGAATAATATCCAACGATTTTTTAAGCGGTATGTCCATTCCAGTGTGAAGCTGTTCTGCTTCTTTATCCTGATAAACATTGTCCTCTTTATTGTGCTGGCTGTGGTGTCAAGCAGCCGGGGTAGCCATAGCCCGACACAGCTATTGGAACAAATTTCCGCAGACTTGCAGCAAAGTGGGGAAAGCTACAGTCTTTCAGAAGATACGGCTGCCCAAATGACACAGGAAAACGCATGGTGTATGCTGATAAGTAATGACACAGGCGATGTGATCTGGAATTATCAAATACCGTCCGAATTGCCCCTGCATTATACACCGGGCGATATAGCGGAAATGACAAGGTGGTACTTAGAGGACTATCCTGTATTCGTATCAAATCAATCTTATGGTCTATTGGTTGTGGGCTACCCGCAAGATAGTTTTTGGAAGCTGTCTGCCTACAAAACTTCTGACAGCATCAAAATTGATATATTTGGATTGGTTACTTTGTTTTTGCTCAATATCATCATTGTGCTAATCCTGTTCATTCACAATAACCGCAAGATTGAAAAATCCATTAAGCCGATCCTCACCGGCATAGAAGAAATTTCATCCGGGAAGAAAACACAGTTAGTTGAACGGGGCGAATTGGCGGAAATCAACGCAAAGCTGAATAAGGTCGCCAAAACCCTGCAACGCCGGGACAGAGCAAGGGCAAACTGGATCAGTGGTATTTCGCATGACATCCGCACACCGCTGTCAATGGTTCTTGGCTATTCCAGCAGCTTAGAGGAAAGCCGGGAACTGAACACGGAACAGCGGGAAAAGATTGTGGCAATCCGCCAGCAGGCCACCAAAATCAAGCAGCTCATTGAGGATTTGAATTTGACTTCAAAGCTGGAATATGATATGCAGCCGTTACGGATTGAGAAAGTTTCCCCGGTAGAATTGGCTCGTCAAGTAGTGTGTGATTTTCTGGATAGTGGGCTTGATGGAAGTTTCTCTATTGATTTTCAGTCGGACGAGGAAAGCGAACTGCACTATATGCTGGGTGATGAAGCCCTCTTAAAGCAGGCAATTACCAATCTTCTTCAAAACAGTATTGGCCACAATCCAAACGGCTGTGCAATTACAATTTCGGTTTCCTGTACAGATGAACATACAGAAATCATTGTCGCAGATAATGGTGTGGGCGTATCCCCTGAAAAATTGCAGGAATTGAATACCAAAACACACTATCTTGAAAGCACAGATGAAAAACTAAATCTCCGGCATGGACTTGGCGTACTGTTAGTACGGCAAATTGTAGAAGCGCACAATGGGACTATGAAAATCGAGAGTACACCTAATTGTGGCTATACAACTTGGTTGGTTTTTAATAAGCCATAATCACAAATGATAAAAATCCCGACATCAGTCGGGATTTTTACTGATTAAGCACTTATTCAAAAACAATCTCTTTCAAAATCATTTCCTCCACCTGCGCTTTCAGCGTGTTCATCAGCCCCACCCAGCGCATGGGATCATGGGCTTTCAGTTCCTCAATGACGCCTGCCGCCTCCATCATGCGGGGCAGCATGGCGTCCATCCGTTCACGCGCCGCCCGGTCAATCTCCAACAGGTGCGGGTACAGCTTTTCGCTCAAAATCAAGCTGCTGTAAAGGCCGGGCCGGTGTTCCTTCAGGTAGCGTTGCCGCATACGGCCATACTTGCCGATAGGGGCCTCCGGCTGCTCGGAAAGTTTCAGGTCGGGGATGTAGTAATCTCCGCAGCGGGTGTAAGTCAATTCGCTCATGTTCATTCTCCTTTGCACTGTGATGGTTAAACTGCGGCACTGGCCGATACAGTGGCCTTGCGTGGCTCCTGCTTGGGTAACTGGCTAACGGTGGTAAAAATGCCCTTCTCCATGTCCTCGGCCCGGATAGCTGCCTTTGCCGCCTCCATTTTTGCTTTGCGCTTGGCGTTGTAGCGTTCTTCCCACTCCTTCTGCTTGCCGTTTGCCTTGCGGCGTAAGTAGTTCTGGTGAAGCCTGTCCTTGCGTTCCTCCTTCTTCCGCAGTTCTTCCTGCTCCTCCGGGGTCAGGGGAACCGGCTGCAAGGCAGGTGGGATATACCGGCCCACAAAGTTGAAGTAGATTTCAACCTCCTGTGTGGTGTCCTGGCTGCCTTTGCGGGCGCGTTCATGGACAAGGATTTTCTCTACAAACTCGTTGAGCATGGTGTTTGTCAGCGTGTCGAAATTCTCATACTTGTCAATCAGGGCAATAAACTTCTCCGCAGATTTCCGGCTCTGCTCATAGCCGGTAACGGCCTTTTCCAGTTCCGTGATTTCCGCATTGAGAGCGTCCTGCTCTTTGGCATACTGTGTGTCTAGGGCCTCATACCGGGCGTCCGGCAGCTTACCCAGGGCATTGTCCTCATAGATTTTGCAAATCAGCTTTTCCAGTTCCCCAGCCCGCTTTTGAGCAGCGGCCAGCCGTTTCCGCTTCTTGGATATGTCGGCGGTCTGCTGGGCGGCCTGTGTTTCCTGGACGGTGCGGATAAACTCAGCCCGGTCATTCTTGGAATACTCTGCGATAGCCCGGAGCATATCGGCAATCAGGGTCAGAACAGCTTCGGCCTTGATACGGTGCTGTGTAGGGCACAGGGAGCCGATGGGGTATTTCCCATACTGGCCGCAAGTGTACTGCGGGACGCGCTTGCCGTTGTATGTGCGGTGAACATACATCTTGCCGCCGCAATCGGCGCAGTACATCAGGCCGGTCAGGGGATGGGCCTCCCCAAAGCCGTCCGGGTAGCGTCTGGCGTTTCCCCGGATACGCTGCACATTGTCAAAGGTTTCCTGGTCGATAATGGCCTCATGGGTGTTCTCAAAAATCGTCCACTCGCTTTCGTCAACATAGTGGCTTTTCTTGTCCTTGAAGTGCTTGCGGGTTTTGAAATTGACCGTATGGCCTAAATACTCCCGTTTTTTCAGGATTTCAACAACGGTAGAGGCACTCCAACGATAAATATCTGCAAAGGTCTTATTCTTGTTTACTCCTTCGCCATAGCGGGCAAGGTGAACGGCGGGCATTTCGATTTTTTCTTCTGACAACTTGGTTGCGATCTGATAGGGGCCGTAGCCCTCCATCGCAAGCGCGAAAATATGGCGTACCACAGCGGCGGCTTCTTCGTCCACAAGCCAGTGTTCCCGCTTTTTGTCCCACAAATAGCCGTAAATGACAGTGCCGGTCAGGTGCTTGCCGCTCATGCCTTTGGACTTGAACACGGAGCGGATTTTCCGGCTGGTGTCACGGGCGTAAAACTCATTCATAATGTTGCGGAAGGGAGTAAAATCATCATCGCCTTTCAGACTGTCCACACCGTCATTGATGGCGATCAGCCGGACACCGCGCTGCCGCAAAATCTCCATGACTTGACCGACTTTCAGATAGTCACGCCCCAGGCGGCTCATGTCCTTTATGACGATGGCCTCCACCCGTCCAGCCTCGACTTCCTCCATCATCGCCAGAAAGCCGGGGCGGTCAAAACGGGTTCCCGATACACCGTCATCGGTGAAGTGGGTAGGGTTCGGCAGACCATTCCGGCGGGCAAAGTCCTCTAACATCTTTTTCTGGTTGGATATGGAATTGCTCTCGCCCTGTAACTCATCATCGCGGCTCAAACGCTCATACAGCGGGGTGATTTTCTCGTTTCTCATGGCTGTACCTCCTGAAATGAAAATGCTCTAAGTGACTGCTTCACTAACCATGACAAAAACCATGATTAAGAAGTCACTTAGAGCATACATCTCCGTTTATCATTTCCACCAGCGTATTCATGTTCCGTTCTTCCTCCGGCCCCTCAAAGACGATATAGGCCACAAGAGCACAGTACAGAAGGGTTTCCGCTTTCGTCCAGAACTCGTCACCTTCCTTGCCGTCCCCCTTGGTATTGGCAATCAGGGCGTTGACGAACTTCAAAACATCGCTTTCCGTCTTGATATAGGCCATGGGGTTGTAGTGCATGGATTTTGAAAAATCTATGCTGTTGAACACCTTGACCTTGTAGCCCTTCTTCTTTTGCAGAAAATAGCCGCATTGGGAGAGTGTGCCGCCCTTGGGGTCTACCACCACATAGGAAGAATGAGCCTGCAAAAGCTGGGGCGTGAGCCAGAAGCGGGTCTTGCCCGAGCCTGACGAGCCGATAACGCAGGCGTTTAGATTGCGGGCGTTGGCCGGAATTTTGGGCCGGGTGTTCATGGTGAGAAATTCCGTCCCGGTCAAGATGATATTGTTTTCAAACTTGGGGTCTACAAACGGCTTTATGTCCGCTTCCGTACCCCATCGGGCTGAGCCGTATTCCATATCCCTGCGAAACTTCCGGGCCTTTTTGATTTTGGACTGTACCACAAAGTACAATATTACGGCTCCGGCCACGCCCACGGCGAGGTCGAAAAGCCCCAGCCCAGGCGCATAGGACTGAAACACCGGGCCGATGGTCTTGACCATGCCGAACAGTTTTTCCCCGAGGTTGGCCCCAGCCGCCATGCGGTAGGCGGTGCCGCACTTGGAGAAAAACCAAAAGGCTATGAGATACGGGAAATATGGAAGTACATATTTCTTGATTTTCTTGCTTACCGTTCTTCCTTCACCGCCTCTCTGGCCCGTTCCTTCTGCTTGGGCCTTGCCGCTATCTGTTCCACGAACTGCCGGAGCTGGCCGAGGATAGACGGCCTTTCCTGACTGCGGCCCATGACCTTTTCCGTGTATTTGGAGAAGGCCGCAGTGATGGCATCCGCCTGATCTGCCTTGAAGAACAGCAGGTAGTGGCCGGGACTGGTCTTGTGAAAAGCGTAGTCCACATGGAACTCCTTGGCAATACGGTCAAAGTCCTTGGGGGCTCCCACCAGCGTCATGGCGCTTTTGGTGCCGTAGTGATTCATCAGCTTTTTTACGCTCTGCCTGCCGTGGGGCCGTTTTGCCGCCTCATGGTGCTTTTTCATTTCTGCCAGGACTTTTTTGCAGGCCGCCGCCAGCGCCCGCCCCGAGAGTTTGCCCGCTTTGACGGATATGGCAACTGTCCGTTCTTCTACATATTCCTGCATACTGCCTCCTTTCCTCCGGGGAATTTAGGGAAATCGGGAGGGCCCCGGGGAGCCGCCCGGATAGTGGAACCTCGGGCCAACTTGGCCCGAGGTCTACCGTTCCTCATGGGAAGGCCCCGTCTTGTCCTTGTGGGGAACAGGCGGATCCTCCTTGAACTGCTTGATTGTCTCCAAGATGGAGCGTGTTTCCTCCTTCTCGTCCCGGGCTTGGACATGGGAAATGCAGTATTCCTCGGGAATATCGTCCAGCCCGGTATAGTGCTCGATGAATTTACTCTGATTGTCGAACACATAGCCGCCGGGGGCAAAATGCCCACCTTCGTTGATACGCACATCCCGCCCGTATGCCTCGTAGTCGATGTAGTCGATCAGGTGCTCCGGCACCGTGAGAGCTTCAAACTCCAAGATATACATACGGCCCAATTCTTCCTCGTCCTTCACTCCGGGATAAAACTCGAAGCAGTCAAGGTTTTGGGTCAGGTTGATTAAATCCTTGACGCTGCCTGTGTACTCCCCGGCGTCCATGACTGCTTCCAGCTTTTCCAGCTCGTCTGGGGTCATTTCTTCCAGAAGGTGCGCCAAGAAATTTAACTCGTCAAGGCTTTCGTATTCTCCGAGGTGGTCATACAGTCCCAGCACATCACTCTGATAATCGGTGATGAAGTATTCCTCATAGCGTTTTCCGTCTATGCCAATCCGGGAGAACAGGGCCTGCACTTCCTCAATGGTAGTGGGAAATCTCAGGTATTCTCCGACTTCAACGCCCCGTTCCGGGTACATCCCCAGATTGGTCACATAGGCTTCAAACATCATGGCGGCCCTGCTGGTTGACGGTCAGGATACCGTCAAGGGTGGTGGCCGTGATATTGAGCCGCTTGGCAACGGCAATATCATTTTTCACATCCTCGTCCACCTCGCCGCCGCAGACCACAAGCACATGGGAGCGGCGCAACATATCCCGGCGCATATCAATCCCGTTCTTGTGTTCCTCCGGGATAGCGTCGTTAATGAACAGCGGCAGATAGAGAATGGGGCAGATAGGAGAAAAGCCCGCTTCGTATGCCATCCGGCAGTAGCGGGCCGCAATCTCCATATCCGTGTCGGGGTCGCCGCACCATGCGGCGGTGATGTATGCCAAAGGTCGTTTCAAGGTTTTGTCCCTCCGTTTCTACATTTTTAATAGAGTTGCGCCGGATAAGCCCAACCCCTCCGCCCCTTCCCGTGGGAAGGGGGACGGCTCAAAGGAATATATATCCCCGTCGCTTGCCGCCTGAAAGCATATCCGGGAGAAATCCGTCAAGGGTGCTTTGGCACCGCCTGCGGCGGCTGTGGCCCTTGACTGATTTTCCCGGCTATGCTACCTGAAAACCCGGCGACGGGGAATATGAAATATCCTTTGAGCTTCGGGGTGCGGGGCAGAGCCCCGCATACACCCTCGGGCCAACTTGTCCCGAAGTGGGCTTTACTTCTCCGCCTCGGGAGACTTCTTTTCCGGCTTGGCAACTTCCTTCTGCTGGCCCTTCCAGTCGTCCAGCAGCTTGATGATCTGGTCTTTCATTTCCCTCGGGGTGGTTTCCTTCCCGAAGTATTTGCTCAGTTCCGCACCTGTCAAAATCACTTTGTCTACCTCCTTCTTATCCTCCATCATAATGCCGTCGATCACATCTCCATTCAGGACGCCCTTCTGGTCAAGCTCCCTCATGCGCTGGGCCTGCGAGAGAGAAGGGGCTGACTGCTGGCTTTCAATGGCAACGGCAATATACCGCTGGTTCTTGGGTTTGATGTAGGCCAGCTCCACCGCCGGAGTGAATTTGATCTGTCCGGCATCCATCATTTTCTGCAAATCCGGTACAAGGTCATTGAGCTTGATATACCGCTGCACCTGTTTGACGGTCATCTTGTTGCGCTCGGCCACGATCTCATTGGAACGCCGCCCGGCGTCCTTCGGGTCAAGTTGGCCCGAAGTGTCCTCCCTGGCCCCTTGGTGCTTGATGGCCTCCAACTGCATTTTCAGGGCCTTGGCCCGCTCACTCGGTAGGATATTTTCACGCTGGTTGGTATTGTCCTCTACCATCTGCGTGATAGCCTGTTCATCTGTCAGGTTACGGACGATACAGGGCATATCTGTAAAGCCCGCAAGCTCGCTGGCCTTCTGGCGGCGGTGGCCCGACACGATCTCATAGCCGCCGTCCTCCCGGGGGCGGACAATAGCGGGCTGGGTCACGCCCTTGTCCCGGACGCTGGACACCATAGCCTTCATTTCCTCGTCGTTGCGGACTTGGAAGGGGTGGTTCTTGAAGGCATGGAGCTCGGACAGCTTGATATAGACGATCTGTTCGTCCTTGGCCGGACGGGGAGCCTCGGCGGGAGCCGCAGGCGTTTCAGCCTGAACGGGAACCTTTACCTCCGGCGCACCCTTAGCGGGACTGGGAGCCTTGGGGGCTTTCTCTGTCTTTCCGGAGGGAGCGGCCTTTTCCGTTTTTCCCGGCTGTGCAGATTTCTCTACTGCCTTATCCTTCTTGCCGGGCGCTTCCTTCTGTGCGGGAGCGGCAGCCTTGTCCTTGTCGGCCTTGGGCGGTCGGCCCCGGCGCTTCGGTGCCTGTTCCTGCTCTTTGGGCTTTTCCTGCTTCGGCCCGTCCTCCTTGGTCGGCGTAGGGGAAGTCCCTTTGTCCGGGGCCTTTGCCTCCTGCCTGGCGGCGGCTTTTTCCGCCGCTTTCTTCTCGGCCATGATTTCAGAGAAGTTAAAGACAGACACGCTGGCCGCCTTCTGCTCCTTGGGAGCGTCAGCGCCTTTCTCCGGCTGGGTGGGTGTTACCTGCTCGGGAGCCGTGGCCTTATCCGGGGAAACCGCTTCGGGAGCGGTCTGCTCCTGCTTGGGGGCCGGAGCACCGCCGCCCGCCTCGGGCTGTACCGGGGCAAGGCCAGCGTCCGGCCCGGTTGCGTCAGTCACAATTTTCGATTTTTCATCGGCCATTCGCATTACCTCCTTCTTATTTGATGGCATGAAAAAAGGGCCTGACCGTTTTCAGTCAAGCCCCGATGATAGGGATACCTCCTTTCCCTGCCCATGAAAAAACCGCCCTGTGTCTCGATAGGGCGGTAAATTCAGTAGGTTGGCAGTCCATTTTTAGTTGTTTTTATATGTATCCCTTTGTAAACCGACGCAATCCTCTTGATTTAATCGGGGGGTATTCATATGAGAAAGGGTAGACTGACAATGGATGAATTATATAAATACGATGTCATTAAAAATCTTGTGGAAAACAACGGAAACAAAAATC
>JAETOP010000093.1 GCA_021771675.1 Oscillospiraceae bacterium
GTAGGGATATTGGCGCAAGACAAGGCAGAGGAACGCAAGCCTATCTGTATGTATGGCTAGTGACGATAACGCCGTATTGCGTCAATAGACCAAGCTGATATTAAAGATTTTAATCATGAATTAGTATTAAATGCGGGACTTTAAGTACCTTTGGTGCAGCCGTTCTGTCTCTTTAGTTCTGCCCTATCTGTCCCCATTCCCGGTTGGCCATGATCGCCATGGGGATGGGGGCGACGGATGTGACCAGGTATACTTCAATCATGCGCCCGTAGATCACGATGAAAATGCAGATGGTGATGGCCCAGGTACAGATGCCCACAAACAGACTCTGGAACCACAGCCCGAACAGCGGGCCCAAGTCCATGGACTCCAACTGTGCTTCCAGCCCAGAAAATACGGATGTGATGTCGATAGCGGTGTTTCCCACGATGACCCCTGCGGCGGAAGAAACGATGCTGTGGGCAACATTGAACACGCCCATGACAATGGTCCAGGTGTTGGAGAGAATCAAAGCGGCGGCAGCGGATTTAAATACCCATACAGCGCATCGGGCACCCGCTCGCAGTACACCACATGCCGCTGTTTCCCGCCGGAGGCATAGGGGTGGCAGGTAATGAGGGTCAGCAGCCCCTTGATGCCCTTCTTATCCAAGGGGCTGGGCAGGAGGCATAGGGGTGGCAGGTAATGAGGGTCAGCAGCACCCGGCCATCCTGAATCAAAATTTCCTCCACATCATGAGGGTCGATGATTTTGATGCCCGACACCCGGTATTGCAGCGTTTCCCAGAGGTTTCTGACAGTCACCAAATCACCGGGCTGCAGCTTGTCGATGTAGCGGAAATAACTGGCACCGTTGTAGCCCCTGTGGCCTGCAATGACGGCGTTGGTGTTTTTGCCGCCAATGGGCAGGCTGGTCTGGGTCATGTGGGCTGCGCCGTCCGCCATGTGCTGCGACGTTGCGCCAAGGTAGATGGGCATTTCCAGCTCCATGGCGGGGATGCTGATGACACCGAATATCTCGCTGGTGAGGCCGTAGTTTTTCAGGACAAAGCTGGGCTGCTGATAGTCATACTCGCAGGACAGCCCGGACTAATGCTGGGCGTAGATTCGCTCATTGTAAGCGGTCATATCCGCCCAAAGCCGTTCGTAATCACGAAAGGTTTCCTGTACCTGCGTTTCTATTTCAGGAATGGTGCCGTGGGGATTTTCCACCGGTTCTATTTCTCCCATCTGCACCAGAAAAGATCTGGCATCGCCCTCAATGGCCCGGTCAACGATGTAGCCCCGGACGTAGGGAAAAAGGGTGATACAGAGCCCGAACAGGAAAAACTGGAACATCAGCGCAATGAGAAATGCCCGCCAGAAGCCACAGCCATCCTTACTTGCGTACATATTTCCCACCTCGGCTCTTTCTGCGGCTGCCCCGGGTGACAGAGAATGCAATGATTGCCGCCGTCGGAAAACAGCTTGGTCACATCGATACCGTAAGTATACACATGGTGTCCTCGTTCAGTTCTCCGGCTTGGCTGAGTTTGCGAAGGCGCTGCGCCTGGGATAGAGATGGGGTGGGCTGTTCACTTTCGATGGTGTCAAGCAGTTGTTCCTGGCTTTCTTTCGGCAGGGCGGCAATCTGATAGGCAGGGCTGAGGGCGATTTTCTTTTCGTCCACCATTTCCAAAAGCTCGGGAATCAGATTGTTCAAAGCCATATAATTGCGGACGGTATCACCGCTGACCCCTGCCTCATCACCGACGGAATCGTCACTTCGGAACTTCGCCGAAAATTTCGGCGAAGTTAAATCAGAGCGTGTGCCCTGACGTTTTAGGGCTTCCATCTTCAGCTTGTATGCCTTTGCCCGTTCGGATGGCAGGATATTCTCCCGCTGGATGTTGCTGTCAACGAGCTGGATGATGGCATCATTGTCATCCAGGTTCATCACAATCACCGGCATGGAATCCAGACCGGCAAGCTCACACGCCTTCTGCCGCCGATGCCCGGCGATGAGCTCATAGCTGCCATCCTCCCTTGGTCGGGCAATGGCAGGAACCAACACGCCAAACTGCTTGACACTCTCAACCAGCTCCATCATGCTGGGGTCATCCCGGATGCCAAAGGGGCTCAACGGGTGGGGGTGAAGCTGGTCAATGCTGATTTTGGATACTTTTGCGGGTGATTTTTCTGCTTTTGGGGGTATAAACAATTCCTCCTAAAATGGATAACACCAGAAGTTCCTTATTTCAGAACTTCTGGCGTTATAAAAATATTTGTTTATCAATCTATTCTGGATTATCCATAAGTATTGATGCAACATTTGAATGTCCATGGGATTTTGGAAACCATCTGTTAAATCAAATATTTTTGAAAGATTCCATCAACATTCAATAGGTAACGGGAACATCAAGGTCGGAAGCGGCCTGCATCTTGAACTTGTCCATGGCTTCACGGGCCTGAGGGACATTGATCTGGTTGCTGTTCTTCATTTTGGTTCTCTCCTTTGTCATTTTTCCCGGAAAGTCAAAGGCGCTTTCTCCGGGAAAACGACTTTTTCCTTCCGTGACCATATCATTTGCAGATGCGGTCTTCTTATAAGTGGAGACTAGCGGAAAGAATGGGAATTTGCGGAATGGTTGGGTTTTTTATTGGAACAGCTGTTTTTATATGACAGCCCCTGCTTACTTGACTGAATATCATCCCGCATCATCTTTTATTTTTCACTTTTCCCTGATGTTCCCTCACTGATGTAGCTCGATTGGATACGCTCCCGGGGGAAAATGCGGGGTATTTGTTCAGATATTGATCCATCTTCCGGTGAATTTTCTGGGGGCACTGCCTGTCTGAATTGAAGTTACTTCCAAATGGAACTTCGTTTCGGAAAATCATGATGCCGTTTGCTAAAAGCTGACAGTCTGCTAAAAAATGTCAATGCGGTGTTTTGTTTGTTGCGATTTACAAAGTATTCTGATATACTGACATAGAAAAAATAATACTTCTTTGCGAAGTCCATATCTGCCGGAGCGTTTTGAAAGCTTTACACTTGCAGAAAGGAAATCAGCAATGCTTGAACGAATAAAAAATGCTTTATTAAACAGCTACAGAGATGACAAAGTCAGACAGCTTTTGATATTTCAGATTTTGAATCTGCTGCTATTCGCAGTCGCAGCAACAATGTCGGTTTTGAACATCATTACAAAGGAATATGTTCTGTTTTGGGTCACTGCCGTTTATTCGGTGCTGTGTTTTGTGAATTTGCTTCTGTCAAAAAAGAGTCACATTGCCTGGCCATGTTTTTTCGTTGAAACGCTTATTTTGATGTCAACCTTTATTATAACAGGCACCCCTGGAGGCTTCAGCATTCTGTGGATTTTGGTGATTCCCGCTGCTGCCACATCAGTTTTTGGGATAAAAGTAGGAGGCATCTACAGCGCAGTTTTTTTCTTCGACGTAGTCTTCTTCTTTTGGACACCCTTTGGCAGGAATCTGCTGATGTATGATTATTCCGAAATATATATGCTTCGCTTCCCCTTTGTCTATATCTGCATGTACTTGATCGCTCTTTATGTGGAATGGATCAGGCACAAAACCCTTGAATCTCTGATTGCCTCAGAGCGTCAAAACCGCTGGCTGTACCGCCACGATGCTCTGACAGGCGCATACAATCGCCATGCCTTCCATGAAGAATTGAGTCATTTATTATCCGATGCCTCTGGCAGGGTCGTTGCAACAATCATGGTGGATATTGACAATTTCAAACGCATCAACGACACATACGGCCACAATGTTGGCGACAGGGTTCTGTGCTGTCTGTCGGATATTATTCTGAAAAACATCTGCGAGCATTGTTTGTCCTGCAGATGGGGCGGCGAAGAATTTCTGATCGCTATGGGATGCGAACATGATCCCATGCAGATTGCCGAAATGATCCGGCAGGAAGTCGAACAAAACCGGATGAAGCTTGAAACCGGTAAAATTCTCACATTTACGGTCAGTGCCGGTATTTCGCTGGGTGAGTTTATCAGCCTGGATGGGTTTATCGAACAGATTGACCTTGCCGATAAAGCGATGTATAAAGCAAAGTTCGGCGGTAAAAACAGAGTGGTGCTTGGAACGCAGGAGAATGATGCCGTCACGGAAGGAAACTGATTAAAACCGGCTATAGAGCTTTGTTTTCATGATACAAACAGCAGGGGGCCAATTGAGGCTCCCTGCTTCGTTTTTTAGAGGCCCTGACGAAAAAATGGGCAGCCCGGAAAAAGGTGCAGGCTGCTTCGCCCTTTCATCATTCTATTTCAATATTCTTGATGCCATAGGCCAAAATCAGGTTGATTAGTTCATTGCGGGAATAGTTGCTTTCGCTGGCAATTTTATCCAGGTCGGACAATATCTCCTCCCGAATCCGTACGGAAATAATCCGGCTGCCATCCTCGCCCCGTTTTTTGATTTTCAAAGGCTCATTTTTCATGGCTTCCACCCCCGCAATCCATATAAATTATATATTGACAGATGAAATATTTATATGCTATAATCATATTATAAAAACATATATATTTGTAATACACATATCAATTGAACAGGGAGGAAATGCAGATGAGAAAAAGGCCGAAGCTGGAGGCATTGGATTCTCTTTTGGAGAATAGAACAGAACTTATACTGACTGATGCGCAATACCAGGAAATGACCGGCGCCCCGCTGTCGGAAAGCAGGAAATACGTTATGGGGGAATCTGCGCTGTCCAAATACCTCTATGAAAAAGGCCTCGAAATTGTTGAGCTTCGGCGTGAATTGAGAATACAAAGAAAAGCAAAATAATAAAAGTAAAAAATCAACAGGGAGCCAGATGGCTCCCTTTTGCGCTTTAATGTATTGTATCAGTCTTTTTCCACCAGGAGCTCGGCGATCTGGATGGCGTTGGTGGCAGCGCCCTTGCGAACCTGGTCGCCGCAGCACCACAGGCACAGCCCGTTGTCATCGGTGAGGTCCGGGCGGATGCGGCCCACGAACACAATGTCCTGGTCGCTGGTGTCCAGGGGCATGGGGTACTGCTTCTTGGCCAGATCGTCCACCAGACGGCAGCCGGGGGCCTTGGCAATGGCCTCCCTGGCCTGGGCCACGGAGACGGGCTTGTCAAAATGCAGGCTCACGGAGATGGAGTGGCTGCGCACCACCGGCACCCGGACGCAGGTGCAGCTGACCTTCAGTTCCGGCAGGTGCATGATCTTCCGGCCCTCGTTCTGCATCTTCATTTCCTCGCTGGTGTAACCCTCGTACTGCTCGCCGCCGATCTGGGGAATCAGGTTGTAGGCGATTTGATGGGAGAACACCTTGGGCTCATAGGTTTCCCCGTGGCCCAGGGCCTGCACCTCGTTCATCAGCTCAATGGGGCCGCCGGCGCCGGCGCCGGAGACGGCCTGATAGGTGGAGGCGGTCATGGTGCGGATGGGACTGATGGCGTTCAGGGCGTTCACCGCGGTGACGGTGATGATGGTGGAGCAGTTGGGGTTGGAGATGATACCATGGTGGCCCTTCACATCCTCGGGGTTGATCTCGGGGACGACCAGAGGCACATCATCGTCCAGCCGGAAGGCGGAGGAATTGTCAACGAACACAGCCCCGGCCCTCACAATGGCGGGAGCAAACTGCTTGGCAATGTCATTCTCGGCAGCACCCAGCACAATGTCCACACCCTGGAAGGCATCGTCCCGGGCCTCCTGAATGGTCACGTCCTCCCCCCTGAATTTTAGCTGCTTCCCGGCGGAGCGGGCAGAGGCCAGGGGAACCAGCTTCCCCACGGGGAAATTCCGCTCCTCGAGAATCTTCATCATTTCCTGT
Source organism: Oscillospiraceae bacterium (assembly GCA_021771675.1). The sequence goes on from JAETOP010000093.1 coordinate 5,826, forward strand.
CCCACAGCGCCGGTGGCGCCCAGGATGGCAACGGTATACTGCTTCATAAAAAAATTCCTCCTATTTCACGAAACTGTCATACAGCACTCGGATGGCGGTTTTGAAATCCTTGTTGTCCACACCGAAAATGATGTTGAGTTCGTCGGGGCCCTGGTTAATCATGCGGATGTTGACCCCCGCCTCGCCCAGCGTTGCGAAAATCTTGCCGGAAATGCCGGGGCGGAAGGCCATCTTCCGGCCAACGGCAGCCACCACGGCGATCTGGTCGTGGATGGTCAGGGTGTCGGGCTCCAGCTCCTTCTGAATTTCCGCCATGATGGCATACAGGCAGGAGGAAACCGACTCGGTGGACATCACCACGGAAACATTGTCGATGCCGTTGGGCACATAGTCGATGGAGACGCCGTGCCGCTCAAAGATGGAGAGCACCTTACGCAGGTAGCCCACCTGACCGGACAGGCCCCGCTTGCTCAGAGAAATCACGCTGAAATCCTTCTTACCGGTGATGCCGGTGAGGAACCGGTTGGGGTCGGAGTCCCCGGAGAAGGACTCCCGAATCATGGTGCCGGCGTCATCGGGGGCGTTGGTGTTGCGGATGTTCAGGGGGATATTCTTCTCCCGGACGGGGAAGATGGTGCCCTCGTGGAGCACCTGGGCCCCGGAGTAGCTCAGCTCTCGCAGCTCGTCGTAGGTGACCTCGGGGATGGTCTGGGGATCGTCCACAATCCGGGGGTCGGCCATGAGGATGCCGGACACGTCGGTCCAGTTCTCATACACGTCCGCATCCAGCGCCGCAGCGGCCAGTGCGCCGGTGATGTCAGAGCCGCCCCGGGTGAAGGTGCGGATTTTGCCGTCGGGCATTCTGCCGTAGAACCCGGGAATCACCATGCCGCAGCCCTTATCCTGCTCTTTCAGCAGTGCGTAGGTGGCCTCCTGATCCACGGAGCCGTCGAACTTGAAGCGAACCCAGTCGGCGGCGTCCACAAACTGGAAGCCCAGGAAGGCGGCCATCAGCTTGGCGGAGAAATACTCGCCCCGGCTGGCCAGCTCATCCTGGCTGACCATTTTCCGGTCAAGGCCGCTTTTCAGGGCGGCGAACTCGGACTCCAAATCCAGCTGGATGCCCAATTCATCCCGGATTTCCAGATACCGGGAGCGGATCATCTCAAAAATATTGGAGCAGTCCACCCCGTACTGGGTGTGGGCGTGGCAGAGGTAGAGCAGGTCGGTAATCTTGTGGTCGTCAGAAGAGCGCTTTCCGGCGGCGGAAACCACCACCACCCGGCGCTCCGGGTCGGCCGTCAGAATATCCCGAACCTTGCGGTACTGTCCGGCATCCGCCATGGAGCTGCCGCCAAATTTCACAACTTTCATGCAATGTCCTCTCTTCTATGAAAATCACTCCGCAAGAGCGGCGATAAAGGCCTGGGGATTCTCTTTCAGCCAGGCGTGGATTTCACTGACGGCCACGGGGGCGGTGATCACGGCCTCCCCCCAGCGGTCGGTAATTTCACCCTGCCAATCGCCCCGGACGTAATAGGTCAGCTCCTGCCGGTTATCCGCCTGCTGGGGAGCGGCGGAGGCAGTGTAGAAGCCCTTGCCGGAAAGCACATCCACCAGGTCCTGCACCATATTGTATGCGGTGGGATACCGGCCTGCGCCCTGTCCATAGAAGCTCATCCGCTCGGAGGTCTCCCCCACGAAGGTAATCAGGTTGTAGTTCAGGGGCACGGCGGACTCCGGGGTGCCCTCCGCCACCAGGGTGGGCTGGACGTAGGCGCTGAATCCATTCTCTGTCCGTCTGCCGGTGGAAATCAGCTTGCAGACCCGGCCATGGGCCTTAAAATTCTCCACATCGGCGGCGGCGATCCGGCTGATGCCCGCAACGGGAACGCTCTGCTTGTCCAGAGAAATGCCGAAGGCGATGTTGGAGGAGAGAATCAGCTTGTGCCAGGTGTCGATGCCCTCCACGTCGGTGGCAGGGTTGGCCTCGGCATAGCCCAGCTTCTGGGCCTGGCGCAGGGTATCCAGATAGTCGGAGCCCCTGCGGGTCATGTTGTCCAGAATGTAGTTGCAGGTGCCGTTCATGATGCCGCCTACCTGATTGATTCGCTGGGCCCGGAGGGAGCGCTCCAATTCGCTGAGCCAGCCAATGCCGCCGCCCACCGCAGCGGTGCAGCGGAGCTTGACCCCCATCTGGGCCGCCAGGGGGATGAGCTCATCATAGAAGGTGCACACCAGCGCCTTGTTGGAGCTGACCACATTCTTCCCCGCCTTCAAGGCGGCGCTGACAAACTCAAAGCTGGGATGCAGCCCGCCCATGGCCTCCACCACGGTGTCGATCTCCGGGTCATTCAGGATGGCGTCGAAGCTCTTCACCGGCTGGGCATCCGGAAGCTGAATGTCCTCCAGGCACAGCACCTTGGTCACCTGCATGTCGTCACGGGCCCGGATGATCTCATAAACGCCCCGGCCAACCACGCCGAAGCCGCACAGTCCGATTTTCATATTACCCCTCCGTTATTCAAATTGTATGGGAAACTGGTCTCAAAACAGGGCGGTTTATGTATGCGGTACAAAAACAGTCATCCCCGTGAAAAGGTACTTGCAATTTTTCTCGGTTCAGTATATCATATACCTTGTCATATTTCAACTGCAACAAAAACCCAATGATTTCGACGAATAGCCCTCGTTTTTGTGCAAATGGGTTAATTCGTAAGGAGGAAACTATGCTCTATCACTCCACCAGAAATACAGATTTTTATGTGGACAGCGCCCAGGCCGTGCTGGAGGGGCTGGCCCCAGACGGCGGGCTGTACATGCCGGAGGAGCTTCCCGCCTTTGACTGGCAGAAGTGCCTGGCGGGCTCCAGCCAGCAGATGTCCACCATGATTCTCTCCGCCCTGCTGCCGGACATCCCTCACATGGAGGAGCTGGTGGCTCGGGCCTATACCGGCAAATTCCAGACTGAGGATTTGACCCCCACCGTAGCCGTGGGAGACTACACCGTGCTGGAGCTGTTCCGGGGCCCCACCGCCGCCTTTAAGGATGTGGCGCTGTCCATGCTGCCCCAGCTGCTCACCGCCGCCAAGGCCCAAAAGGGCATGGACAAGGACATTCTGATTCTCACCGCCACCTCCGGAGACACCGGCAAGGCGGCCCTGGTGGGCTTCCAGGATGTGCCCGGTATCCGCATCTGCGTGTTCTATCCCCATGGGGGCGTGAGCCTGGTTCAGCGCTCCCAGATGGTGACGCAGGAGGGCGGCAACGTGGCGGTGTGCGCCGTGAAGGGCAATTTCGACGATGCCCAGACCGGGGTAAAGCAGATTTTCGCCCAGTGCCAGGGACGGGAGCTGCCCTTCAGCCTGTCCAGCGCCAACTCCATCAACATCGGCCGTCTGGCTCCCCAGGTGATGTACTATTTCCGGGCCTACCGGGACCTGCTGGATGCCGGGAAAATCAAGCTGGGGGACAAGGTGAATTTCTCCGTGCCCACAGGCAATTTCGGCGACATTCTGGCAGGCTACTTGGCAAAGCGGCTGAGGCTGCCGGTGGGGACGCTGATCTGCGCCTCCAACGCCAACAACGTGCTCACCGACTTCATCCGCACCGGCACCTATGACCGCCGCCGCCCCCTGCTGAAAACCGCCTCCCCCTCCATGGACATTCTGGTGTCCTCCAATCTGGAGCGGCTGCTGTACCTGCTCTCCGGGGATACGGCCCTGGTGGCGGAGCTGATGGAAAAGCTCAGCCGGGAAGGGGCCTATACCGTGCCGGATGAATTGAAAAAAGCCATCCAGAGGGAGTTCTGGGCCGGCTGCTGCAACGATGACCGGGCCGCAGAGGTTATCGGACGGGTATATCGGGAGCAGAACTACCTCTGTGACACCCACACCGCCGCCGGATTCGCCGCCGCCCAGGATTATGTGGCCGCCACCGGGGATCACACCCCTATGGTGGTTCTCTCCACCGCCTCCCCCTACAAATTCCCTGCCGCCGTACTCTCCGCCATTGGAGGGGACACCAGCGGCGACGAATTCCAGCAGATGGATCGGCTCCATGAGATTACCGGCGTTCCCGTCCCCCCTGCCCTGTCCGCCCTGCGCAGCAAAAAAGAGCTGCACACCGATGTGATTGAAAAGGACAGGATGCTGGATTACGTGCTGGCGGCAGGAGTAAGACAATAAGATAGAAGATCGTTAGGAATTGGGGTATTGATGCCGCCCGGCAATCAGTTTACGAAAACCGATAACCTTAATAAGGATATATACAGATGATATATTTGCAAACCGACAGACTGATTCTGAGGGATTATGTGGAAGCGGACTTTGATGAATATTGCAGGTTGAAAATGGATTCATCAACTATGTTTTACCTGCAGGACATACAGTTACATTCCATTGAAGAAGGGGCAGAAGACTTCAAACGTGTACTAGCGGATATGTCATCTGCGGCCCGTCAGTTTTATTTTCTTCATATGGAATTAAAAGCGACACATGAGCAGGTTGGAAGTATCGGATACACAGTCACTGCAAATACCCCCATTGGTAAAATCGTTCATCTAGGCTATTTTACCTATCCAAAATTTTGGGGCAAGGGATATACTTCAGAAGCATTAAAGAAAGTATTGGAATTCGGATTTGAGAAAAATGATATTTACAGAGTTACCACCGGATGTTTGGCAGATAATAGAGGTTCTGAGCGTGTGATGCAGAAAAACGGGATGATAAAAGAAGCGGAACATCTTGATCATGAGTGGCATGACGGGAAAATGAAAACACGTTTAGAATATAGGCTTTTGAAAAAAGAATGGGAGCAATTGCAGCATTGTAATTGCTCCCAGTAAGGCCCTTTTAATTTCCAATCCATCCGTTTACTGAAAGAGAGAAATTTTTGCTATGAAACAAGTAACCATCCGCGTTCCGGCCACCACGGCCAATCTGGGGCCGGGGTTTGACGCCTTTGGCTGTGCCCTGAGCCTGTATACCGACGTGACCTTTGAGGAAACCGAGGATTTTTGCCTGGAGATCACCGGCTGCGACGAGGCCTACACCGGGCCGGACAACCTGGCCTACACCTCCTACTGCGCCGTGCTCGCCTCCCTCAACGAGGAGGTTCGGGGGGTGAAAATCCACATTGACGCCCACATCCCCATCTGCCGGGGCCTGGGCTCCTCCGCCGCCCTTCTGGTGGCCGGGGCCATGGGGGCCAACGTGCTCCGGGGCAACCGGCTCTCCACCCAGGGCCTGCTGAACATCACCAATGCCATGGAGGGCCACCCGGACAACCTGGCCCCCGCCTTCTACGGCGGCCTCACCGCCTCCATGGTGGACAGCGGTCTGCCCGTCACCGTGAATTTTCCCCTGCATCCCGGCTGGGAGTTCCTGGCCCTGGTGCCGGATTTCGATCTGCCCACCAGCCTGGCCAGAAGCGTGCTGCCGGAGCAGGTGAGCCGGGGGGACGCCATTTATAATGTATCCCACGGCGCCATGGTGCTCAAAGCCCTGGAGCTGGGAGACGAAAAGCTGCTGCGCAATGGGATGCAGGACCGGCTCCACCAAAATTACCGAAAAAAGCTGATTCCGGACTATGAGAAAATTGAGGCTCTGGTTCGCACCACCGGGGCGGCCTTCTGCCTCAGCGGCGCAGGCCCCACCCTGCTGTGCATCACCCGCAACTCCGGACTGGAGGAGAAGCTCTCCAAAAAGCTCGGCGCCATTACCGAGAAAGATTGGCAGATGCTCCCCCTCCACGTGGAGTTCCAGGGAGCCCACGTGATTCACAGCGAAGAATAAAAATTTGGCCCCCATGTCAAGCATGAAAGCATTGGCATGGGGGCCTCCGATTCCGTATGGATTGGGGCAATGTAGGCATCGCCCCTTATGAACGCAAAAGCGCTACCGGGCGGATATTGGGGTAACGATGACAGGCCATCCCCGTGCGGAGTTGGCTCCCGGCCCTGCCGGGGCTTTGGAAATACTACAACCGCGAGAGCGTCACCGGGCTGAGCTCGGGGGTAACGACCACAGGCCATCTTCAAGCGAGTTTGGCTCCCGGCCCTGCCGGGCTACCAGTGGGAGAAGAAGATTCCTGCCAGAGGGGACAGGACGATCATAATGACAGAAAACGTGAACGACTCAATGGAGATTAGCGTCGCCCGCTGCCGGGAGGGGAACAGCTCCTGCAGGCGGGTGTTTGTCCGCACCTGGAGGGCATCGTCCCCGGCAGCGGCCAGAAATCCACCCAGGGCCATCACGGCATAGGCACCGCTGTGCTCCAGGGCCACGCCCAGCAGAACCATGGCGCCCGCGGCGAGAAACTCCGCCCAATAGGCCCGCTTTTTCACCCAGAGAATCAGCTTTGCCCCCAGAATTCCCCCCATTTGCAGGAAGAACAAGGCGAATCCCAGCATCCAGTCCGGCATCCCCGCCTGGGGGAGCTTGGCCTGGAGAAAAAATAGCAGCAGGGTATCCGCCGCACCCACCAGGCTGTTAGCGAACAGCAGCCCCACCGCCCGACGTTCCCGGTTCAAAAAGGAGAGGCTCTCCCCCAGACAGCTTCGGAATTCCTTCCAAAAGAAGGTCTGCCCTGCCCTCTTACCCTCGTCAATGCAAATCTCACGCAGAGGCAGCAGAGCACAGACCTGGGCTACTCCCAGAAGCAGGTCTGCGCTGTAGGCCAGCTGAAAGCCGAGGGCCAGGGCAAACCCTGCGCACAGGGTGGACAGGCCGCCGCACAGGCGGTAGATGATGAGCTGGTTGGAGGCATATTTTTCAAAATAGGACTCCTGCCCCGCCGATTTCAGAGAGTCGTAGGCCAGCGCATCCCCGGAGCCGGAGGAAAAATTATAGCTCATGGCGGTGAAGACCATGGACAGGCAAACAACCCAAAAATGGTTGGAGAAAATCATCACGAAATTTCCTATCATCCTTGCGGCGCTGCTGACCAGCAGCATCCGTTTGCGCCCATACAGGTCCGCCAATATCCCGGAGGGAATTTCAAAGAGAATGCTGGTCAGGTGGAAAACCGTCTCCGCAAAGCCGATTTCCACCAAACTAAAGCCCCGGGCGGCGAGGATAGCCACCCAGGCCCCGGTGAGGGAGAGGCTTCCCAGCACCGAGGAAAGGTAAAGACTGCGAATTTGTTTTTGAATATGAAACATAAAAAAGACTCCTTAACTTTGAATTTCAAATCGTTAAGGAGATAGCACGCAATATGAAAAATGGGGCGAAGGCTGGTCAGCCGACGGTAAAAAAGGCGCACTATCCCCCTAGGGGGCAAAAGTGTTCCCTTTATTCAGCTGTAATGTGGTCATTTTCCAGCACATAGCCAAACCCCGCAAAAGTGGTTTTTATATGATACCGAATTACCAGAGGCTTGTCAAGCAGAAATCCGGAAAAGTTTCAAAATAAATGTTGAAAAAATGCAAGAAAAAAGCGACATGTTGCAATAATTTGAAAAAGGTCCAATAAACCCCAAAAGCATCACACAGAGCTCCGACTTCCAATTTGGAAGCCGGGGCTCTGCTTTTTCTTTTTATAAACGTATTTACAATTCTCCCGTCAACGCCTCTTTCTCTTATATCCAACAGGAAAGGGGTGAGTCCCATGCAGTAATAAACTTGTTCATATTCAACGCAAATTTAAGCCGGGGAGGAATGCCAATGAAGTAAACTCGTTGCATCTTAACACAGGAAGGAGGTGATTCTATCGATTCCCACTGCTGCGCATAACCCGCAGTCACAACACAACCATGTATTTTAGGAGGAATGAAATGAAAACAAGTTTTTGGACGAGACTTCTGGCATTTGTATTGGTACTTGCCATGGGCAGTCCGCAATTACCGTAGCCAGCTTTGCCTATAGCGGTAACAATCTGGCCACAGTAACCGATGCCGCCGGAAATATCTACACCCTGACCTATTCCGGCACCAATTTGGTATCCATTAAGAAAAACAGTACCATCATGGCAACGTACACTTACAATGGCTACCAGCTTACCAAGGCTTCGGACAGTGAGAGCGGGTATGAAATCACTTTCAGCTACAGCAACGGAAAATTGTTCCTGTATCAGGAGGCAGCGGTCGAAAGCACCGATCCATATCTGATCAGGACTTTGGGCAAAACGATCTATATTACCTATCCTGCCCACAGTGAGACGGTGTATCAGGATTACGGCCCAGACCGCTTTGCTGGCAATGCTGATGATCTTATCACCCACTATCTGTTCGACTACACTGGCCGCACGGTGAATGCCTATACCACCGACAACGACGGCAATATCCTGGGAGCGTCCAACGCTGTGTATACCAACAACAGTGGGACCGACCGGAAAAACAACCGCACGGAGCGCACGGCCACCATTGGCATTGCGGGACAGCAGCTGCTGAAAAATTCCGGCGTGGAAACCACTGAAAATCCTTGGTCTGGGTCTGCGGGAGTCACCATTTCCACGGAAAAGCCCCGCACCGGCGCAAAGGGAATTAAGGGAACGTCCACCGAAGCAGTCACCCAGGTGGCCTACCACAAGACAGAGGAACTGGTAGCCGGAAAGACCTATACCTTCTCCTGCTTCGTGAATACCTCCGCCATTACCAGCTTTGTCGAAAGTGGCGTCTTCGTTTGGGTTTATGACGGCCAGGGTAATCAGTATATCGGCCAGCGTATGCGTTATGCCACTGATCCATCCATTGACGGCGGCTGGGTAAGAATCAGCGTAAGCTTTACCCCCAAGAACAGCGGCGTGCACACTTGCAGTGTGTATAACGATAAGGGCATTGGCACCTTCTATGCCGACGACTTCCAGCTGGAAGAGGGGGAGGCTCCCTCCACCTTCAATCTGGTGGAAAACGGCAGCATGGAAATGGTAAGTCACGGCTGGACCATGGGCACCAATGCCGGGTTTGCTTCCGGCGGCGTGGCCAATTCCAGCGGCAGCCTGCAAATTCTGGGCGACCCGGAGGAGAGCGGCACCAATGCCTACCAGGACATCCCCCTGAATCTGCCCGCCTCCCAGACCTATGTCCTCTCCGGCTGGGCCAAGGCCAACGCCGTGCCAGACAGTCCGGAGGAGCTGAACAGTCCGGATGA
>JAETOP010000212.1 GCA_021771675.1 Oscillospiraceae bacterium
CATCTCTTGACAAGGGCATACAGCCCATAGTCAAGTGCGATGAATAGTTGAAAGTCAGATTTTCCACTCAATGGCGACACATTCACCCGTGGCGCGGATTTGAGAAATAAGGCTGTCGGCCACCTGCCGCCTGTCATCGAAGTCAATTTCTTCCCAGCGGTTGAGATACACCGATAACCGCTCGATCTGTTCCGGCGACATACTTTCCGCAGACAGGGCCGCGATTTCCTTTGACAGCGTTTGCCGCTGTGCGTCCAATTCCTCAATCTTGGTGTTGGCGTAGGAAATCAAAACCGCGCTGGCCCCGGTCAGGGTATTCAACAGCTTTTCGATTTCATCTTCCACATGGGCCAATTCCACCTTTAAGGCGGTGAGCTTGGGATTAACCGTTTCCCGCTTGCCTGTCAGGGTATGGAATTGAGCCATCTTTTTTACCATTTCACCGTAAATAAACTGCTCAAATTCCCTTGTACGGAGCGTCCCACAGCCCGGACAGCTTTTGTTGTCCGCCCGCTTGGAGCATCGCAGGTATTGAACGCCTGACGGGTTCCCCACGCTCATTAGGGCGTACCCACAGCGGCCACACTTCACTTTCCCGGCCAGCCAGGTATTTTTCGCCTTGCGCCCATTCTGGAACGTGGTGTTTGCCATCAGCTTTTTCCGACAGCGGAGCCATACATCCGCCGATACCAGCCCCTCGCTGGGGGCCACCACAAGGATCTGGTCTTTCAGGTGCTTGTTTTTCCGTGCCTGTACGTCCCGGCCCTGGTAGAGATAACATCCGTTTGTCCCCGCGAAGTCCGCCGCCTCGTTGATAACTACTGTCCCCTGACTTTTGAAAAATTCGTACATTTCCAGGTCGGCCTGGGCGTAAATGGGGTTGCGGAGCATTTGAGAGATAAAGCCACGGGTCAGTTCCTTGTCATAAATCAGGATGCCCTCATCCGCGAAGTGCCGGGCGATGTCCCCGAAAGAGGTGGAGGGCTGGGCGTACATTTCAAACATCAGCCGGGCGATGTCCGCCGTTTCCGGGTCGGGCTTCATCATCTTTGTGCGGATGCCCTGAATAGTGGTGGGTTCCAGTTGAAAACCGAACGGGGCCGCGCCGCTCATGTGAAAGCCGCGCTGGCAACGGGAATAGTAAGCGTCCGTCACCCGCTTCTGAATGGTTTCCCGTTCCAGTTGGGCGAACACGATGCAGATGTTCAGCATGGCCCGGCCCATCGGGGTTGACGTGTCAAACTTTTCCGTGGAGGACACAAACTCCACGTTGTACGCCTGAAAGGTTTCCATCATGGTTGCGAAGTCCAGAATGGAGCGGCTGATCCTATCCAGTTTATAGACCACCACCCGCTTAATCAGTCCCCGTTTGATGTCGGCCATCAGCTCCTGGAATTTGGGGCGGTCGGTGTTCTTGCCGGAATAGCCCTTGTCAGTGTACTGGCGGAAGTTACCCCCTCTCAGCTCGTACTTGCAAAACTCAATTTGGCTTTCAATGCTGATACTGTCCTTGCGGTCTACCGATTGCCGTCCGTAAATTGCATCTTCCCGAATGTTCATTTGGTACTCCTTTCCGTTTCAGGAGCTACCAAACCTTACACCCAT
>JAETOP010000094.1 GCA_021771675.1 Oscillospiraceae bacterium
CGGCGTTCAACGGTTGTGAATACAGGTTCTTAACCGGAGAGGCGTCGCACAAGCGGCGCTTCTCCGGTTTTCAACAGGATGCGCTCGCGGTTGCAGAAATAAATGACACCCCCTGATGTGGGCTTATGTTCCTACATCAGGGGGCTTTGTCTATTGTCCGGCTTTACTGGTTCGGTTCATTTTCGCAGAATTTTCAGGCGTATACAGCCTTTCAGACGCGGCTGCATGTTTTGCGCTCCAGCAGGGTGGGAGGAATCAATCGGAGGGCTGGCTCACGCTTACTGGAGGACTCAACACGCTCCAGCAGGCACTCCACGGCCCTTTCCATCAATTCCTTTTTGTGGGGATCCAGGGTGGTCAGGCGGATCTGGGGATAGGAGGCATAGCTGATATTGTCAAAGCCCATGAGGGAAAAATCCTGGGGGATGGAGAGATGGAATTCCTTGGCGGCCGTCATGACGCCCAGCGCAATGCTGTCACAGGCGGCAAAGATCGCGGTCTCCTGGAAATCGTCCAGAAAGATCTGCTTTGCCAGATGATAGCCCACCTCGATCGTGGAAAAAAGTGTCTCGTTGGGCAGGACACGTACCGACATCCCCAGCTGACGGGCGGTATTGGTAAAGCTCTCGCAACGCAGGGAATGGGAGACACTGCTTTGCCGTGTGCCCAAATAGACCACCCGCCGGTGTCCAAGCTTATATAGATACTCCGCGGCCATCCGGCCGCCGGCGAGATTGTCCGTGGTGACCGCCGGCACCGGTATGGAGGTGGCGGCCACATCAAAGACACCCTGGAGCACAATGGGGACACGGCCGATATACCGTTGGATCAGTTCTGGAGACTGCCGCGAGGAACTGAACAGAATAATACCTGCCACCCGGTGTCCAATCAAGAAGTCAAACAATTGGCTGATGTTGGAGTCCTCCACCCGCCCATGACAAACCATGATATGATAACCGCGCTGCTGTACATACCGCTCCAGATTCAGCACCATTTCCGCAAAGAGAGGATTGTCCAGGCCGGGCAGGATACAGCTGATGATGTCCGAGCGCCCGGCGCTGAGGCTTCGGGCCAGCAGGTTGACCTGGTAGCCGTGCTGCCGGCAAAGAGCCAGGATTCTGTCGCGGGTCTTTTCGCTCACACCGGGAGAGCCGTTTAGGGTGCGCGACACGGTGGAGTGGGAGACACCAGCCAGCCTGGCGATGTCTTTGATGGTGACAGGACTCATGGAAACCTCCCCCTTGTCTTTGAACGAACACGGTTGCATGGTTTATGCAACCGAAGAGGAAATGCGCGTGTTTGCTTCTTTACCATCTTGAAGGAATGTGTGCGTTTTGCACAGGAAATTAGGGAAATAAGATGGAATTTCTAACAATATTATCATTATATGGAAAAACCATAAAAAACACAATGCAAAACCATGGAGAATTTTGCACAAAATAGGAGGCGCGCCCGTTGGGTAAGTTGTAGAAAATGCTTCGGTTTATTGACACGTCTTTCAAATCATGCTATCCTTTAAAAAGAACACGGTTGCATAATGCGAGGCGTCGTGGGGGTTCCGGTATGGCATACCGCAGGGGAGAGGTCACCATTTATGAAGCGTGTCACCATTTATGACGTCGCAAAGCTGGCGAATGTGAGCCCTACGACGGTGTCGCGGGCACTGCACGACCACCCGGCGATCAGTGAGGGGACAAAGCAGCGGGTGCGGGCGGCCTGTGAGCAGCTGGCGTATGTGCCGGATATCGTCGCGCGGGGACTCTCTGGACAAAAGACGCACACCATCGGCGTGATTGTCACGGATATTTCTGATCCCTATCTTTCGGCACTGTGCGCCGTCATGGAGCGGCACTGTTCGGAGCACGGCTACCGTATGCTTTTAAGCAATACGCTGCACGATCCCCAGTATGAATTGGAAGCTGTTGGGAGAATGCTCTCCCAACAGGTGGACGGACTGCTGATCTCCGCGCATTCGCCCCAGTCCCAGGCGCGGCACAGGGCGCTGATCGGAGATTTGCCCTGTGTCTATTTGGGAAACAACCACACCGCCGATTGCAGCTATGTGGAGGTCGACAATGAACGCGGCGCCTATGAGGCGGCGCAGTACCTCTACCATCTGGGCCACCGCAGGATTGCCTTTGTGGGCGGACGGGCAGACTCACGGACACTGGAGCTGCGGCTGAAAGGCTACCGCCGCTCGCTGCTGAGTCATGGGCTGCCGCTTCGGGAGATTGTCGGATCGGATCATGTTGAGGATCTGTGCACGTGGTGCTACCAGCAGACCTTGGACGAACTGAGGAGCGGGGACGGCTTTGACGCGGTGATCGCTTACACAGACAGGATCGCCATGAGTATCGTGGACGCCGCCGAAGCAAGCGGACTCCGGGTGCCGGAGGATTTTTCCCTGATCGGCTTTGATGACATCGTATTTGGGCAGCTGCGGCATGTGCGGCTGACATCCGTTTCCCAAAGCTATTTCCGTACCGGACAGCTGGCAGTCGAGCGGCTTCTGGCGCAGATCGACGGCAGCTGCAGCCGGACGGCGGATATCATTGAGCCGGAGCTGATGATCCGGGATACCTGCCGGAGAATTGAACATAAGGAGCGATCATCATTATGAGAGGAATCCCTCTTGCAGAGCGAAAAGCGCTGGGCGCGCTGCTGGATACCCACACGCAGGTTGACGTCATGGCCCGTATCCCACAGTTTGCGGAGGCGGAGACGGCCAACTTTGTGGCACCGCCCGCTGAAGTGCCGGAGCAGCTGGGCGTCCTGATGTTCAACATGGAGAGGGGCGTTCATTTGCGGGAGATCCAGGAATTCCTGCGGGACTGCCCGGATATCCAGCCCTTTGACGTGATCCTTGCAAATGAGCTGGATGACGGCTGCGCCCGGTCCGGAAACAAGAACACAGCCCGGGAACTGGCGGAGGCCTTTGGCCTGAACTACGCCTGGGGACTGGAGTTCATCGAGCTGGTAAACGACGAGAATGAAAAGGGCTTCCACGGAAATGCCGTATTCTCCCGCTGGCCCATCCAGCGGGCGGGCGTTATCCGTCTGCCGGAGCAGTACAATTGGTACTTTGACCGCCAAAGGCGCATCGGCGGGCGGCTGGCGGTATACGCACAGCTGGATGTCGGCGGCAGGCCCCTTGGCGTGGTATCCATCCACCTGGAAAACCGCACCCACGGAGAGGGCCGCCGCATCCAGATGGAGACGATCCTGAGATCGGTCCAAAAGGAGCTGCCGGATATGCCGGTGATCCTGGGCGGCGACCTGAACACCAATACTTTTGACGGCCGGGCCAAGGAGGACATCGGCGACATTGCCGCCGATCCGGAGATGCGCCGCCGCTGTCTGGAGGAGGTGTTCAGCTTTGAGGCGCTGCTGCCCATGGCCGCGGCGGAGGGATATCAGATCGTCCCCGGGGAGCCAAAGCTGACCCGCCGCAAACCCCTGCCCGGCGGAGACTTCCTGCCCCTGCGGCTGGACTGGATCATGCTGAAAGGCGCTGCGGCCGCGCAGAGCCGCATGGTTTCCACCGCCAAGGAGGATCTGACCTATGCCAAGCCCGGTTCTGCATTGGCGGCTTTTACCGGCGCGGAGCTGTCCGACCACAACGCCATCTGGGCCCTCTGCCGTCTGGATACCTGACACTGTTCCCCTTTCCATGAGGTCATGGAATCAAGATAATCCCTAAAACCAAACGGACGAAAAGGAGAATCACAATATGAAAAAAACAACAAAACGCATACTGGCCCTGCTTCTGACTGCCGTGATGCTGCTGGCTCTGACCGCCTGCGGCGGCGACAAGAAGACTGATGACGCCTCCTCCGGCAGCGATGCGCCCGCGGAGAGCAGCACACCCTCCAGCAAGGAGCTGACGGTCTACACCGCGTTCCCCGAGGCGGAGGTCATCTATTACTTCAACGCCTTTGAGAAAGAGACCGGCATCAAGGTGAACTACATCCGCCTCTCTGCCGGCGAGATGCTGACACGGGTGGCCGCTGAGAAAGACAATCCCCAGGCCGCGCTGATGTTCGGCGGCTCCACCGACAACTACATCGCCGCCCAGGAGCAGGGACTGCTGGAGCCCTATCAGTCCCCGGAGTTGAGCAATACGCCCGACGCCTATATCGACCCCACCGGCACCTGGAATCCCATTTATGTGGGCGCCATCGCCTTTGCCTGCAACAAGGATTGGTTCGAGGAGAAAGGCTATGACTACCCCACCAGCTGGGAAGACCTGCTGGACCCCAAGTATAAGGGCGAGATCATCATGGCGCACCCTGCCACCTCCGGCACCGCCTACACGGTACTGGCCACGCTGGTACAGCTGAAAGGCGACGACGCGGTTTGGGATTATCTGACCAAGCTGAACGCCAATATGTCCCAGTACACCAAGTCCGGCTCCGCGGCCCCCAATTCCGTGGCACTGGGCGAATCCGCTATCGCCCTGACGTTCTCCCACGACGGACTTCAGCCCACTGCCGAGGGATATCCCATTGAGCTGTCTTTCCCCTCTGACGGCACCGGCTATGAGGTCGGCGCTACCGCGCTGATCAAGGGCGGCCCCGCTGACGAGCAGGAGAATGCCAAGAAGTTCATCGACTGGATGTGCTCCGAGGCCGGCCAGGGGCTGTACGCTGAAAACAACTCTTTCCGTGTCCCCACCAACACCAAGGCTCCCGTGGCCGACGGTCTGGTGACGCTGGACTCTGTCGCCGTCATCGACTATGATGCCGTCTGGGCCGCCAGCGTGAAGACCGAGTACACTGAGAAGTTCGAGGAGGCCATTGCTACTGCTCCCACTGAGTAAGCTGCAAAATCGGTTCCCCCGGCCTTCCTCCTGAAAGGAGGAGGGCCGGGGCATTTCAAAAGGCCTGTTCCACAGGTCCGCCTCAACGAAACACAGGAGGAAACCAAATGGCAAAAGCTTCTGAGACCAGCGGGAAGAAAATCGCCCGCGAAAAAAAGTGGAATGAAACCAGAATGATGATGCGCCAGCCGGTGATGCTGATCACGGTGCTGCTCACCATCGTGCTTCTGCTTTTATTTGTGATCTATCCGTTGGCCAAGGTTCTGCTCTTCGGCCTGACGAGTGAGGAGGGCGGACTCTCCTTAGCCACACTTCAGTCCATTTTTTCCACCACACGCTATGTCAAAACATTCGGCCGTACGATGCTGCTGGGCCTGATTGTTGCTGTGATCGCCACATTTATTGGGTACATCTTCGCATTTGCGATTACGCGCACCAATGTCCCCTGTAAGAGATTTTTGAAAACAATCGCCACGCTGCCCATTCTGTCCCCGCCGTTTATTCTGTCCCTGTCCATTATCTTCCTGTTCGGCAAGCAGGGACTGATCACCAACACACTGCTGGGAATCAAGGACAACGACGTCTACGGCATGGGCAGCCTGATCGTAGTACAGGTGATGAGCTTTTTCCCCATCGCCTATATGACACTCTCCGGAATTTTGGAATCTATCGACGCCTCCGTGGAGGACGCGGCCTGCAATATGGGCGCCAGCCGGTGGCATACGTTCTGGACTGTCACGTTCCCCCTGTCCCTTCCCGGCATCATCTCTGGCTGCCTGCTGGTATTCATCCAGTCACTGGAGGACTTTTCCAACCCCGCCACCATCGGCGGAGACTTCACCACGCTGTCCGTGGAGGTCTATCAGATCATCACCGGCACCTATGACATGCGGAAGGGCTCCGTCTTGGCCATCTTACTGCTGCTGCCGGCCATGATCGCCTTCCTGCTGAACAAGTACTGGGTCAATAAGAAGAGCTTTGTCACGGTCACCGGTAAGCCTACCCAGGCCCGGAAACTGATGAATGAGCCCCATATCAAATGGCCGCTCTTTGCCTTCTGCATGGTGGTGGCCGCCGTCATCATCCTGTTCTACGGCACCGTGGTGTTTGGGTCCTTTGTCACCACCTGGGGCCGGGATTACACCTTCACGCTGGCGCAGTATCAGCGGGCCTTGGCCTATGGCTGGGACAGCCTGAAAAACTCCATGGTCCTGGGACTGGCCTCCGCGCTGATTGGCGGCCTGCTGGGCATGATCATCGCCTACATCACCGCCAAGCGGAACTATTTCGGCAAGCGGTTTATCGAAGTCTCCTCCGTGCTGATGTTCGCGGTCCCCGGCACAGTGCTGGGCATCAGCTATGTGCTGGGCTTCAACTCCATTGACGTGTTCGGCCATAAGATCTCTCTTACCGGCACGGCCCTGATCCTGATCATCGTCTTTACGTTCCGGAATATGCCTGTGGCTATCGAGTCCGGCACCACCACGCTGCTGCAGATCGATAACTCCATCGAGGAGGCATCCACCATCCTGGGAGCCGACAGCGGCTACTCTTTCCGCCGCATCACGCTGCCTATGCTGCGCAACGCCTTCTTCTCCGGCATCGTGTATTCCTTTGTAAAGGCCATCACCGCTGTCAGCGCGGTCATTTTCCTGGTCTCTCCCAGATGGAACCTGGTCACCAGCAAGATCTACACCCTGTTTGACCAGGCAAAGTACAGCCAGGCGGCCGCCTTTGTCACCATGCTGGTGGTCATTCTGCTGGTGTTTATCGGCATCTTCAACACCCTGATCAATTTGCTGCTGGCGCCTCGCTCCAAGGTGCCCCAGGCCAAGAATGCGGCCAAACTTGAGAAAACGGAGGGAACGAAATGAGCAATCAATATGAAAAGCCGGCTTTCAGCAAAAAAAGCTCCGGCGTGATTTTGAAGGATGTCACAAAGATCTTCCAGCAGCCCGATACCGGCAAGGATTTTGTGGCGGTGGACCATATCGACCT
Organism: Oscillospiraceae bacterium; assembly: GCA_021771675.1. Next base: position 6,818 of record JAETOP010000094.1, read on the forward strand.
GGAGATCCAGGACGGCGAGATGGTAACGCTGCTGGGGCCCTCCGGCTGTGGAAAGACCACGACCCTCCGCATGATCTCCGGTTTTGAGTACCCCACCAGCGGAAATGTTTTTATCGGCGAGCGGGACGTGGCTAAGGTTCCTCCCAACAAGCGCGGGATCTCCATGGTGTTCCAGAGTTATGCCCTGTTTCCCCACATGAACATCTGGGAAAATATCGCTTACGGCCTGCGGGTGGAGAAGCTGCCCCAGGACGAGGTCATCCGCCGCACCAACGACGTGGTGGAGTTGATGCAGCTCAAGGGCTTGGAAAAGCGCTTCCCCAACCAGCTCTCCGGCGGCCAGCAGCAGCGTGTCGCCCTGGCTCGCGCTGTTGTCATTGAACCGAGCGTGCTGCTGTTTGACGAGCCGCTGTCCAACCTGGACGCCAAGCTGCGGGAGAGTATGCGGGATGAGCTGCGCGCCTTGCAGAAGCGCCTTGGCATTACCTCTCTGTATGTCACCCACGACCAGTCCGAGGCCATGGCAATCTCCGACCGGGTGGTCATCATGAAGGACGGAGTCATCTGCCAGCAGGGCTCTCCCATGGAGATCTATGAGCAGCCCAACAGCCGCTTTGTGGCGAACTTCATCGGCAAGGCCAACTTCATTGACGGCACATTCAGGGGCCGGGACGGTGAGGCGGCATTGGTGGAGGTGCACGGACATACGTTCCCCATTCCCGCTCCCGGCAGGATGGAGGGCGTCACGGAGGGCGGCACCTGCTGCCTGACCGTCCGGCCGGAATCCATCCTCCTCTCCAAGGACGAGGGGCCCCTGCCCGGCACCGTCAGCCGTGCCACCTACTATGGCGCCAAAGTGGAATACGAGGTCATGCTGGGCCAGCAGCCCATCATCGTGGAGGTCTACAATCCCCAACTGGCAGAACGCTTCGCTGAGGGCGATCAGGTCCGCATGACACTGATCGACCGCTGTGTCCGCGTTCTTCCGTAAACGGAGTAAAACGAGCTCCCCCACAGATTTTTCTAAAATCTGTGGGGGAACTCGTTTTTATGAACAGAGACGATGGATGAGAGCGCCTGGGCTAGGCAGCGGTATTCTGAGTGATGTGCGCGGCGAGGATGGAGCGAAACTGTATTACGGTAGGCGCGTGGGGAAGCGGCTTCCGGGCGGTCTCACGGAGAAGGCCGGGATTACTTGCCCATACGGCTGCGATCAGCCGCCGGATGTTGCGTTCCACGGCTTTTCAATTGGTGTGCTAATGCCGGGCTGCCTTGGGATACAGCCATTTCGCCACCAGCGCGGAGTTTGCGGCTGCCCCACGGCGAGACACACCGCATAGGCCGTCTGAAAAAAGCTGGTGGAGGCCGCCGACGCCCCCAGCTGATATAGGAGACTGTAAATAATCTGTTGTCAGAGTTTTGCTTTCAAGCAACGTTGTGGCTGTCGATCCTTTCCAGCAAAGCGGGAGCAATTGGAGAATGCCCCCGGTGGTTTGACAATGTAGGATGCTTTCCGCTTCAGGCAGGGGCGGCCATCGTGTGCACAAAAATGAACGGCAAAACATGCGCGGGCTTGCCCCGGCAGCGGAGCGGTGTCAAAAGAATGGCGGTACGAAGCGGCACACCAGGAGTGCCGTTTTTACACCGCCGTTTATTTATACCACCATGGCGGCTTTCAAGGTGGATAAGGACGCCAGGTGCCCATCCAGCATCGGAAGCGTCAAGTCCTCCATCTCCAGAGCCACATCCCCGTCATAGCCCCACATCCGTACCACGGAGAAAAATTCCTGCCACCACTGGACGCCGTGCCCGGCACCAACAGAGACATAATTCCAGGCCCGGCCGCGGAATTGGTCGATGGCTTTGGTGTCCAGCATTCCGTTGGGACCGGACATGCGGCGCTCTGGACGGGAATCCTTGCCGTGGAGGTGGTAGATCGCGCCGTGCTCACCTAAGACCCGTGCCGCTTCAATGGGATCTCCCCCCATCCAAAACAGATGAGACGGGTCCAGATTCATACCGATGATGGGGCCGACCGCCTCCCGCAGGCGCAGCAGAGTCTCCGGGTTGTATACCAGCTGCATGCCGTGATTTTCCAGGGCGATCCGCTTGATGCCGCAGTCCTCCGCCATAGCGGCCAGCCGTTTCCAGGCGGGAATGGCAACGTCATTCCACTGGTACGCTAAAACGTCCTGTGTTTCCGGCGGCCAGGAGGTCGTGATCCATACGGGCGTTTTGTCTCCGGGACAGCCAGCGGGCAGACCACTCATCATGACGATTTTTTCCACGCCCAGCTGCTCCGCCAGCCGGAATGTCTTCTTCGTCACGTCCCAGTCCTTTTGATAAGCCAGAGGATTCCCTGAACAATTCAAAGCACACAGGGCGATCCCCCTGCGGCGCATCTCGTCATGCCAGCGGGTGCGGGCGGTTTCGGAGGAAACCAAGGCGTCCAGATCCGCGTGAGGTGCGGTGGACCAATTGCCTGTTCCAATCTCCACAGCCCGCACGCCTTGCACCGCACAAAAGTCCAACATCTCGGTATATGGCATGTCCAGTGTACAGGTTTTGATCGCAAGTCGCATAAGTGACTCCTTTCTAATCGTGTATTTTGAAACGGGAAAGAACGAACAGCATCGCCGGCATTCACAGCGATGCTGCTCTGAGAAAAGAAACTGAAAAAGCGCGCAGACACAGAGTCCCCTACGGTGAAGCCCTCATGCCGGAGATTGCGGGCAAGCTCTTGAAAATATCTGTTTTTCTCGTCTGTATTTATCATTTCTCCTATCTCCTTTCTGCTTCAGAATGTTAGCGCCCTTTTTGCCAGTATGAAAAAAGCGCCGACCGAATGGCTGTTCATTGCCATCTGATCGACGCATAAAATTGGCGCTTGAAATTTAGCGCCTTTTTTCAATTGAATATTACGAGGGTTCAAACCCCACCAGTTACTCAAAAAGCCTTATTTACATCTCTCGTTTGACTGGTAAAAAATCAGGGGGCAAAAACCCAGGAAACCACTGATGCCGTAGGCGTTCAGCCTACGGCATCTAAAGTGGGTTCTTGGTTTGGCGGAGAAGGAGGGATTCGAACCCTCGAGACCCTTTAGGGGCCTACATGATTTCCAATCATGCGCCCTCGACCAACTAGGCGACTTCTCCATAGCTGTTCCAGTTCTTCTCTGTATATGCCCTTGCGTGCCGCCGTGTTGCGACAGCGTTATAATTATAGCAAAAGATTCCCGAAAGTCAAGCCCTATTTCCAACTTTTTTAAAAGCGGAGGGCATTTGCCCTCCGCTCCGCGCGTCAGCGCATTTCAGAAACAATGTTGTCCACGGCATGATCCACGGCGACACCCAGCTTGTGGATACTTTTGCCCACCTGCGTTTTCATGGGATCTCTGCCGCAGGGCACCATCATTCCCATTGCCGCGCCGGCCATCAATCCGGCGCCCATACCGACCCAAAATCCGGTACACATCTTCATTTCAGTCACTCCTTTTCGGCCTGGGGATAGTATAGCCGAAAAACGGCGAAAAAACCCTTAGAGAGCGATTTGCCAAAATGTTCTGAATGCGATATACTATCTATAAAAATCCAAAACAAAATTTTGGGAGGCACTATGACCAGCATCTATTTGATCCGCCACGCGGAGGCGGAGGGGAATTTGTATCGGATTGCCCAGGGCCAGTATGACAGCATCCTCACCGACCGGGGATGGCGGCAGGTCCGGGCCTTGGAGCGGCGCTTCGCGGATATCCATATCGACGCGGTGTATTCCAGCGACCTTTACCGCACCTGCGCCACCGCCACCGCCATTTACAAGCCAAAGAACCTGCCCCTCCACCGGGTGCGGGAGCTTCGGGAGATCTGCGTGGGCGACTGGGAGCAGCGGACCTGGGGCGACATCTATCGTCAGGCCCCGGAGCAGATGGAGAATTTCAACCTCCACCCCGAACGCTGGCAGGTGAACGGCGCGGAGATGCCCCGTCAGGTGCTGGACCGGGCAATGGCGGCCATCCGGGAGATCGCCGGCGCCAACGATGGAAAGACCGTGGCGGTATTCTCCCACGGCTACGCCATCCGGCTGGTCTTGGCCGCTTTGCAGGGGTACTCTGTGGAACAGCTGGCCCAGACGCCGGTGGGGGACAACACCGCCGTCTCCCTGCTGGAGGCGAAGGGAGAGAAGCTGCGGGTGGTGTTCCGGGACGATAACAGCCATTTGCAGACGCCGGAGTTCCTGGCGGGCGAGACCGTCAAGAAGCGGGCCAACGGCCTGGAACCGGGCCTGTATTTCCTGCCCCTGCGGCTGCCGGAGCAGGCGGAGAAGATGGTGGAGCTGGTCTCCGCCTCCTGGGAGGATGCCCGGCCCTTTGACCGGGACCGCCTGCTGGCGGACGCCGCCCTGCGGCCCACGCTGATGGGGTATCTGGACGGAGAGCCGGTGGGCCTGGTGCAGTTCGGGCCGGAGAGCGGCTGCATCTCCCTGGCCTGCATCCGCCCGGACTGCCGGAGGCGGGGCTTTGGCGTGCAGCTGATCGGCCAGGCGGTGCAGCACACCCGGCCCCGGGGCGGGCGGATACTGCGGATCACGCTGGCCGCGGAGGCCAAAGCACAGAAATTTTTCCGGGAGAACGGCTTTGCGCCAATGGGAACAACGGCGGACGGCCGGGAGATCCTGGAGAAAAATGTGGGATACGATCCGGAGATCCTGGGAAAGTGAGCCGCTGCAAAAAATGCACCTGTCAGCCGGCAAAAGCAGACAAAATTACTGTTGACAAACTGGACAGGATTTCCATATAATGTCCTTACTGTTCAAGGCGCTTAAAAGGGAGTAGCTTACGGATACAAACGTGATGTGGCCCGTCATCCCGGCAGTCTTTGGGACTGCCCGGGCACATCGAAAAAGCGAGACTTTTATTGCGCACGGACCGCCGGGAGGACCGGCCTGTTTCCGTGCGGGGTAAAAGTCTCGTTGATTTTTGAAAAGGGCGGTTGTGTTATGAGTATTTGGGTAACGGTATTGCTGTTTCTGCTGGGACTGCTGCTGATCGTCAAGGGCGGCGACTGGTTTTTGGATGGCGCCGTCTGGATCGCGGAGGCCACCGGCGTGCCGAGGTTCATCATCGGCGCTACCATCGTGTCCCTAGCCACCACGCTGCCGGAACTGACCGTGTCCGTCACCGGCGTGCTGCAAAAGCAGGTGGACCTGGCGGTGGGCAACGCGGTGGGCTCTGTCACCGCCAACATCGGTCTGATCCTGGGCATCTCCGTGCTGTGCATCCCCTCGGTGGTCAGCCGGAAGCAGTTCAATTTGAAGGCTGTTTTGATGGTGACCGGCGCCGTACTGCTGACAGTGCTGTGCCGGGGCGGCGTGCTGCCGTTTCTGCCCAGCCTTCTTCTGTTCGCGGTATTCGCCGTCTATCTGGGCAGCAACATCGTGGACGCCAGAGCTGGTATGCAGGAGAGCCGGAGCGACCGCCCGGCCCGGCGCACCACCTCTTACCGCCAGATGGTCATGAAGCTGGGGATGTTCGTCATCGGCATCGCCGCCATCGTCATCGGCTCCCGCCTGCTGATCGACTACGGCAGCGAGCTGGCGCTGCTGCTGGGGGTGCCCGCCAGCATCATCGGCGTCACCATGGTGGCCATCGGCACGTCCCTGCCGGAGCTGGTGACGACGCTGACCGCCATCGCCAAAAAAGAGGCGTCCATGTCCGTGGGCAACATCATCGGCGCCAACGTCATCGACCTGACCATGATCCTGCCCATCTGCTCCGCCGTATCCGACGGACGGCTGACCATCGGCGCACAGACCACGGCGCTGGATCTGCCCGCCTGCCTGACGCTGTGCTGCATCGCGGTGATCCCGCCCCTGGTGAAGGGGAAGTTTTACCGCTGGCAGGGCGTGGTGATGCTGGGACTGTATGCCGTGTATATCGTGATGCTGGTCCGGTGACCGCAATTCCGGAAGTTCCCCGGGGCCCCAGGCTCCGGGGAGCTTTTTTGAAAAATAAGCGGCCACTATTTTATTTATTTCAGTACTTGACAATACATAGTAGTTGGTATAAGATAGGAGCCAAAGGAGAGATGCTATGAATGCACAGTTCAAAAAGGGCGTGCTGGAGCTGATCGTTCTGGAGTCCGTGCGGAAGCGGGATATGTACGGCTACGAACTGGTGGCGGAGGTGTCCAAGGTGGTGGATGTCAACGAGGGGACCATATACCCACTGCTCAAGCGGCTGACCAATGAGCGGTATTTTGAGACATACCTCCGGGAGTCCACCGAGGGACCGCCCCGGAAGTACTACCACCTCACCGCGGCGGGCGTGCTGTACCGGGACCAGCTGGAGGCGGAATGGGACCTGTTCCAGCAGCAGGTGAACCGATTTCTAAAGGAGCAGAGGTCATGAAGAACAAGGAATCGTTTTTGAAGGAGCTGCAAAGCCACCTCGCCGTGCTGGAGGAGGCGGAACAGCAGGACATCCTGTCGGAATACGCCCAGCACATCGACCTGCGGGTGAGCGGCGGACTGACGGAGGAAGAGGCCATCCGGGACTTTGGAGACATGGAGCAATTGGTGGCGGAGATTTTGAGCGCCTACCATGTGAAACCCACCTATCAGGCCCCCAAGGAGAAACGAAAATTGCCAAACCCGCTGCCTGCTCTGCGCCGGGGCGGGGCCAGAGTGGCGGCCTTTTTCCGGCGGCTGGGGGAGAAGTGCAGCCCCCGGAAGCTGTGGAGAGCTGTGGCGGCCTGGTGGGAGAAAGTCGAAGCGCGGCTTCGGCTGAATAAGGATTTTTTTGAAGAGCCGGAGACGGTGGACGTACTTCCGGCGGCGGAAGAGAACGCGGTGGCCACAGAATGTGCGGCGGAGGGGCCGCCGTGTTCCGGAGAGATGGAAAACAGGGAGGCGGAGGAGCCTGTGAAAGAGAAAAAAGAGACGGCATGGACCGCTGTGGGCGGCTTTTTCCGGCGGATGGGCCATGGCCTTGTACGGCTGGCCCGGGCGGCGGCATGGCTGGCGTGGAATCTTCTTCTGCTGCTGTGCGCCCTGCCCTTTGTGTGCCTGGGGCTGACGGCGCTGATCTGTCTGGGGCTGCTGGCGGTGCTGCTGGTCCAGGGGTATCCCCTGGCGGGCGTCACCCTGTGCTGTTTGGGCGGCGCGGCCTGCTGCGTGGGGATCTTGGGCCTGGGCAGCGGCCTTGTCTGGCACCGGGCCAAGCCCATGGCTCAGACCGCCGGAGCAGAGGAGCCTGTCCTGGGGCCTGGGAGCCGGCGGAGGATGCGGAGAGAGGAGAGATGACGGCAGATGAAACGGAATAAAAAGACCTTTCGCCTGACCATGCTGGGACTGCTGTGCGGCGGGTTGCTGCTGGTGGGTATCGGCGCGGGCGTGACCTTCGCGGAGGTCTCCTCGTTTTCCTATGCCGGAGAGAAGCTGCTGGATCAGGTGCAGGCGCAGAGCAAAAGCTTCGAGGTTTCGTTGGAAGAGGGGTGGGAGCGGCTCTATATCTCCAGCTATGGCCTTGAGCTGTCTGAGACGGCGCGGATCGAGATCAGCGAGGATATGGAGCCTGGCTCTGTACGGATCGATCTGGACTATCAGACCGCGGGCCCCCGGGTGTCCTATTCCTGGGAAGAGGGGGACAACGAAGCGTATATGAACCTGTATTGGACCAACAGAGAAGAACTATCCCTGCTGCTGGCCTGTAAGGATCAGCTCTTGACGGACATTCAGGACCGGAAGATCAGCGATTACATCGCCGTGAAGATGACAGAGGCGGTCATCACCGTCAACCCCGCCGACGCGGAGCGGGTGGTTTTGGAGTGAACGGGGCCGTTTCTCGTCATACACAGATAAAAAGACTTCCACAGGCCGATGTCTGTGGAAGTCTTTTTCGTACTGGAACTTGACAGTTTTATGGGAGATCCGTACCATCGATTGACAAGGGGAAATACGGTTTTTCGGGGCTAAAACAAATGCTGGCGGCGTTGTCCTCGTTGCCGGGCGATAGCCCGGCGGCCTCGTCCGCCTTGCCAGCCCCCGTT
>JAETOP010000095.1 GCA_021771675.1 Oscillospiraceae bacterium
TTAACTGGCGGGAGGCAGGTTGCCTCCCCTACGGGATAGCCGAAAGTGCCCACCATTCAACCCACTACCGTAAAAGCGTTACCGGGCTTATATTGGGGTAACGACCACAGACCATCCCCGTGCGAAATTGGCTGCGGGCCCTGCCCGCTTGGGGTGAAGCGCCCTGCGCTTCAAATTACAATTTGCCGGGCTGCTGAAAAAATGGACGCAGCCGGAAAGCTGCGCCCATGTTTATAGTTTTGTAAACACAAATTTCTGAATTAGCCCGTCGCAGACGGCGTGGATGGTGACGCAGTCACCGCCGCCCTGGGCGGTGACCTGGATGTCCGTACCCTTGAGAATCGTTTTTACATATTCCGCCGGGTCGTCGCACTCCACCTCTTCAAAAAACACATCCCGCATCTGATTGTTCCGGCACAGGTTCTTGATCTCCCGTACCAGCTCGTATTCTGCCATGTTATCCCATCCTTTCGCCGACTATCGAATTTTGCTTCCATTGAGGACGGCCTCCACCAGGGTATCCAGGCGGTAGCGGAGGGTGAGAAGGAAGAAGGGGGCATCCTGCCACAGTAAATCCAGGAAAATTTTATCCCCCTCCCACATGGGAAGGCTGCTCAAAAAGTTCCGGCTGACCCACTGCAAATCCCCCTCGTCACAGGAAATCTGTTCTCCCTCAAAGCCGTCGGCGGTGAACAGGTACATATATTCTCCATATTCTTCCCCATCCTTTTCGTTAAGGAAGGTGACAACGCCCCGGCAGCGCCAGGCGGTGAGAGTGAGGCCTGTCTCCTCCCTGGCCTCCCGGAGCAGGCATTCGTCCGGGGATTCCGCTCCCTCGAATTTGCCGCCGATACCGATCCACTTGTCCTTGTTGATGTCGTTCTCCTTTTTGACCCGGTGGAGCATCAGCACCTCGTCCCCCCGGAGGACATAGCACAAAGTGGAGTTGTGCATCACCGCTCCTCCTGCTGCCGGGTCTGAACCAGACGGTAGGCCAGGTGGTTATTGGTGACGGTGATCTCCTCGTGCCCGTCCTCCCGCTCCCCGTCCAGCGTCCAGGGCATCTGCGGATCGGCAGTAATTTTAATTTCCCGGCCGGAGCGGAAGGTAATCATCTCGCAATTGTTGTACTGCTGGCTCTGGACGGCGGAAATGCACTCTGTCAGCTCCAGAAGACTCTTGGGGGAGCGAACCAGCAGCACCTCCAGCTTTCCGTCGGCCATGTCCACCTGCTTGGGATCCAGGGTGAGGATGCCGCCTACGCTGGTGGAATTGCAGATGGCTCCGAAGAGGAAATCATCTTCAATTGTCTCCCCGTCAATTTCAAACTTCACGTGCTCGTTGCGGATCTGGGACAGCTCCGAGATACCGCTGAGCACATAGGCCGTGTGGCCCAGGGCGTTCTTAATGGACTGGGGGGTGGTGTAGCTGGTTCGGGTGAAGGCGCCGAAGGAGGCTACATAGGAGAAAAATCTGCCGTTGAAGCTCCCTGCGTCATAATACACCGGGCTGCCGTCCACGATCTCTTGGGCGGCTTCCAGGGGTTCGGTGGGGATTTTCAGGCTGGCGGCGAAATCGTTGGTGGATCCGGCGGGGATATAGCCCACGCTCACATCCGCCCCGGCCAGCTGAAGCCCGGCCACGGTCTCATTGAAGGTGCCGTCTCCGCCACAGCAGACCACAATGTCCATCTCCGGCCCCAGCCGCCGGGCCACCTGGGTGGCGTCGCCCTGACCGCCGGTCATGTGGGTGATGACCTGATAATCCGCCCGGTTGAACATCTCCAAAATCTCTACCAGGTACCGGTTGGCCCGGCGCTTTCCGGAGTAGGGATTCATAATGAAAAGCATTTTTTTCATAATGATTACCTCAATTTAACCATACTTTAACTTGCAGCATTATTATATCAGGATTTCCCCGATTGGCAAGGGGCGGCTCCAAAGATTTACAACAGGTTCACATTTGCCCTCCAAAGGAATGATCTGGATGGGAAGGGGAATGTCCGGTGCCCATGATACCTGCATTTGTTACAAAAAACCCCCTGGGGGGGATGAAAATATCGGATGATTTCATGCCAAAGTGACAATTGACAATTGGAGGAGAAATTAGTACAATATTATCGATACTTTACGGCCAGCTGGCCGCAAGCTATCTGGTTTTCATATGAATATCTTTTTAGGAGGAAATCACTTTGAAGGATTGGGCATATCTGACCACTGTTGAGGAGATGGAGGCCGCCACAAATTCTCTGCTGGAAAACGGCAAGAAGGTGGGCGCTGACTCCTGGCAGCAGCGTGTCAAGAACCAGACTCCCCACTGCGGCTTCGGCGAAGCAGGTACCTGCTGCCGCATCTGTTCTATGGGCCCCTGCCGTGTCACTCCCAAGAGCCCCCGGGGCATCTGCGGCTGTGACGTTCACGGCATCGTCGGCCGTAACTTCCTGCGCTTCACCGCCGGCGGCTCCGCCACCCACTCTGACCACGGCCGTGAAATCATGCACACCCTGTATCAGACCAGAGAGGGCGGCAACTACCAGGTGAAGGATCCTGAGAAGCTGATCCGCATCGCCAAGGAGTGGGGCATCGAGACCGAGGGCAAGGACATCTACGACCTGGCCCATGAGGTCGCTGAGACCGGCCTGCTGGAATACGGCAAGCCCTTCGGCACCCAGCGGTTCCTGAAGCGGGCCCCTGAGCACACCCAGAAGCTGTGGCACGACGCCGGCATCGAGCCCCGGGCCATCGACCGGGAGGTCGCCACTTCCCTGCACATGACCCACATGGGTAACTCCTCCCTGCCCGAGGCACTGATCCGTCAGGCCCTGCGCAGCGGCCTGTCCGACGGCTGGGGCGGTTCCATGATGGGCACCGAGTTCTCCGACGTGCTGTTCGGCACCCCCAAGCCTGTGGATTCCACCGCCAACATCGGCGTGATGGAGAAGGATATGGTCAACATCATTGTCCACGGCCACGACCCCAGCCTGTCCGAGATGATCGTCTACTGGGCCAACGATCCCGAGATGATCGCCCTGGCCAAGTCCGTGGGAGCCAAGGGCATCAACATTGCCGGCGTCTGCTGCACCGCCAACGAGGTTGCCATGCGTCACGGCATCCCCATGGCCGGTAACTTCCTGAGCCAGGAGAACGTGGTGCTCACCGGCGCCTGCGAGGCCATTGTGGTGGACGTGCAGTGTATCTTCCCCGCCCTGGGCCCCCTGTCCAAGTGCTTCCATACCAAGTTCATCACCACCAGCCCCATCTGCCGGATGCCCGACTCTGAGTTCATCCAGTTCTCCGCCGAGAGCGCCGGTGAGAACGCCAAGGCCATTGTGAAGATGGCGGTCGAAAACTTCAAGAACCGGGATCAGAGCCTGGTGAACATCCCCAACCAGAAGCAGAACACCCGGGTGGGCTACTCTGTGGAGGCCATCAAGAAGGTCCTCGACGGCGTCGCCAACTCCCAGGTGGATGAGTTCGGCACCACCAAGCCCCTGATCGAGTGCATCCACTCCGGCGTGCTCCGGGGCGCTGTGGCCATGGTCGGCTGCAACAACCCCAAGGTTCGTCCCGACACCGCTCACATCGAAATGATGAAGAAGCTGCTGGAAAACGACATCATCGTCATTGTCTCCGGCTGCTCCGCCCAGGCTGCCGCCAAGGCCGGCCTGATGGATCCTGTGAAGGCGAAGGAGTACTGCGGCGACGGTTTGAAGCGTGTCTGCGAGCTGGCGAACATTCCTCCTGTGCTGCATATGGGCTCCTGCGTGGATATTTCCCGTATGATGATTCTGGCCTCCGACATTGCCAAGGACTGGGGCATCAACATCGCCCAGGTTCCCGTGGTGGGCTGCGCCCCCGAATGGATGTCCGAGAAGGCCGTCTCCATCGGCAACTACGTCGTGGCCACTGGCATCGACACCTTCCTGGGTGTTGACCCCTACACCAAGGGTTCCAGCGAAGTCACCGCTCTGCTGCAGGGCGAGCATGGCATCAAGGACTGGGTGGAGGCCAACTACACCGTGGAGCTGGACATCGACAAGCTGTGCGACAAGATGATCGAGCGCATCGAGCAGAAGCGCGCCGCTCTGGGCATCTAAGGAAACGCTGATGCCAAATTGATTTCGAGGTTTTATAATGAAAGTAGCGATTACCGGAAAGGGAGGCGTGGGTAAAACCACTCTGTCCTCCACCCTGGCCCGGCTCTACGCCGACGAGGGCCGCACTGTGCTGGCCGCCGATGTAGACCCGGATGCCAACCTGGGGCTGGCCCTGGGCCTGAGTCAGCAGGAAGTGGATGAGATCATCCCCATCTCCAAAATGCGCACCCTGGTAGAGGAGCGCACTGGCGCCGACCCCTCCAATAAGTTCTACAAGCTGAACCCCTATGTGGCGGACATCCCCGAGAAGTTCGCCAAGGAGGTCAACGGCGTGAGGCTCTTGGTGATGGGTACGGTGGACGTGGGCGGCAGCGGCTGTGTGTGCCCGGAGCATGTGATGCTCAAGGCCATTTTGTCCAGCCTGACCTACCGGAAGGACGATGTGGTCATCATGGATATGGAGGCCGGTCTGGAGCACCTGGGCCGGGGCACCGCTTCCAATATGGATCAGTTCATCGTGGTCATCGAGCCGGGCAGCCGATCCGTGCAGACCTATCACAATGTCAAGCGTCTGGCAAAGGACCTGGGCGTGAAGCAGGTGCGGGTGGTTGCCAACAAGATTCGTGACGGGGCGGACGAGGAATTCATCCGTCAGTCCATCCCCGCTGAGGATTTGCTGGGCTTCATCCATTATAATCCCGAAATCATGGATGCGGACAGGCAGGGGAAATCCCCCTACGATTTCTGCCCCGCCGCCATCGAAGAGATTCGGAAAATGAAAGCGATCTTGGATCGTGATGATATTTAGGAGGAAAAACTGTGACACTTTTTGACAGAGTTTTTGGCGGTAACGATTACAACTACGACCGTACCGTGGCCGCCATCGATAGCGCCATCGCCCAGTACGGCGAGGGCGAGAGCGTGTCCTTCCCCGACACCGCCTACAGCCTGCCCTGCTACTACGCAGTGACCGGCGAGAAGATCACCAATCTGGGCGAGATGAAGGCCGCCATGGCCACCATCAAGGCCAAGATGACCCGGAACAACCGTCTGCACGACGCTTTTGAGTCCGGCATTGCCTCCGCCCTGTGCGCCGAGTTCCTGGAAGCCCTGAAGTACATCCACGGGGCCACTCCCTATCAGGAGCCTGAAATGGGCCACCTGTCCGATGCCTTCGTCCGTAACCTAGGCGTGCCCCTGGTTACCGGCGATATTCCCGGTGTGGCCGTCATCATCGGCGGTGCCGAGGATCCCGCCGAGACTGTGGCGCTGGCCAAGTCCTACCAGGCTCAGGGCATTCTGGTGTCCCTGACCGGCGACGCCATCAAGCACTGCTATGACGCCGGCATGAAGCTGGGCGAAAACGTCCGGGTGGTTCCCCTGGGCTATGAGATGCAGTCCGTCATCCATGTGGTGTCCGTGGCCGTCCGTGCCGCCCTGATTTTCGGCAACATCCAGCCCGGCGACTTCAAGGCTCTGGCCAAGTACACCATGGATCGTGTTCGTGCCTTTGTCAACGCCTACAAGCCCCTCAGCGATGAGATCGTGTCCTACGGCGCCGGCGCCATCTGCCTGGGCTTCCCCGTGGTTTCCAACGAGACCGAGAACATGTTCCGTGTTCCCAAGTCCCTGATTCAGCAGCTGGATACCTCCAAGTGGAACGCTACCTCTCTGGAGGCTCGGGACATCAAGCTGAAAATCACCAACATCGACATTCCTGTGGCCTTCGCCACCGCCTTCGAGGGCGAGATCATCCGTAAGGGTGACATGCAGGTGGAAGTGGACGGCTCCCGGGTGGACTGCTTCGAGCTGGTTGCCACCAAGGAGGCCAGCGAGGTGGAGGATCACAAGATCGTGGTGGAAGGCCCCGAAATCGACGAGATTCCCGTGGGCTCCAAGATTTCCCTGTCCTACACCATCGATGTGGCCGGCAAGGCCATGCAGCCCGACTTCGAGTCCGTCATGGAGCGTAAGATTCACTCCTGGCTGAACTGCATCGAGGGCGTGATGCACACCGGCCAGCGTGATATGATCCGTATCCGCATCAGCAAGGCCGACTTCGAGGCCGGCTTTAAGTTCCGCCACATCGGCGAGGTGCTCTACGCCAAGGTCAAGAGCGAGTTCGAAGCTGTTGTGGACAAGTGTCAGGTGCACATCGTCATCGACCCCGAGAAGAACAAGGCCCTCCGTGCCGCTGCCAATGAGGTCTTTGACCGCCGTGACGCCCGTCTGGCTTCCATGACCGACGAATCCGTGGAGCAGTTCTACACCTGCATCATGTGCCAGGCCTTCTCTCCCAGCCATGTGTGTATCGTCACCCCCGAGCGTCTGGGCCTGTGCGGCGCTGTGTCCTGGCTGGATGCCAAGGCCACCAAGGAGCTGGACCCCAATGGTCCCTGCCAGATCGTTCCCAAGACCGGCTGCACCGACGAGCGCCTGGGTGCCTACGAGTCCGTCAACGAGGCGGTGTCCAAGTACTCCCACGGCGCTCTGGAGCGGGTCACCCTGTACTCCCTGTTCCAGGATCCCATGACCTCCTGCGGCTGCTTCGAGTGCATCTGCGGTGTGGAGCCTGTGTCCATGGGCGTTGTGATTACCTGCCGTGAGCACGCCGGTATGACCCCCTTGGGCATGACCTTCTCCGAGATGGCCTCCATGACCGGCGGCGGTGTTCAGACCCCCGGCTTCATGGGCCACGGCAAGCACTTCATCGCTTCCAAGAAATTCATCGCTGCGGAAGGCGGCCCCGGCCGTATCGTCTGGCTGCCCAAGATGCTGAAGGAACAGATGCGTGAGCGCCTGGACGCTACTGCTCTGGAGATGTATGGCGTGGAGAACTTCACCGACATGATTGCCGATGAAACCATCTGCACCGACGACCCCGAGCAGCTGCTGAACTACCTGTCCGAGGTCGGCCACCCCGTCCTCTCCATGGAGCCCTTCGATATGTAAAAACTCTCCCCCTGAGCCCAAAGCTCAGGGGGAAATTTTTAAGAAGGCAGTTATGGAAGTGCCAGGTCATTCCTTCCCCAAAGCAATCTGCTCCGGGGTGATGGGGAGCTCCCGGTGCCAGACGCCGGTGGCCCGGTAGATGGCGTGGGCCAGAGCCGGTGCCGGGGTGTTGATGACGATCTCTCCGATGGATTTTGCGCCGAAGGGGCCGCTGGGTTCATAGCTGTTTTCAAATTCCACCCGGAGCTTGCCCATATCCAACCGGGTGGGGAGCTTATACATCATAAAGGACCGCTCCGCCGGGCAGCCGCCCCGATAGGTCACGTTTTCCATCAGGGTGTGGCCAATGCCCTGGACGATGCCCCCTTCGGTCTGAATCCGGGCTAGGGCTGGGTTGATGGGGATGCCGCAGTCCACCACGGCCATGTAGTCCAGCACAGTTACCTTTCCCGTCAGCTTGTCCAGTTCAATCTCCACCATGCCCACCATATAGGGCGGGGGAGACACCGGGGAGGTGTGGGTGGCTGTGGCCTCGGGGGCGTGGGTGTTGAACACCTGGCTCTTCACCCCCAGCTCCTGTGTGGTGACGGCTTCTTCGGTGGCGGGGCGAACCACCTTGCCGCCTTCAAATTCCAGCTCTTCCGCTTCGCAGCCCAGAATGTCGGCGGCAATGCGGCAGAGCTGTTTTTTCAGCTTCTCACAGGCCAGTTCCACCGCTTTGCCGGTGAGGTAGGTAGTGGAGGAGGCATAGGAGCCGGAGTCGTAGGGGGAGGCGTCGGTGTCCGCACCAAATACCGCCACCTGATCCACGCTGCACTCCATGTTCTCCGCCACCATCTGAGCCAGAATGGTATCGCAGCCCGTGCCCATGTCCGCCGCGCCGATGAGCAGATTGTAGCTGCCCTCCTCGGTGAGCTTGACGGTGGCGGAGCCCACGTCCACGCCGGAGATACAGGAGCCCTGCATGGCCATGGCCACTCCGGCGGCCCGAACCTTGCCGTTCCCCATATCCCGCACCGGATATTTTTCCTCCCAGCGGAACATCCGGCGGCAGTGGTCCATACATTGCTCCAAAGCGCAGGCGCTGGCCTGCTCGCCGTAATAGGCGGGCATCACCATTCCCTGGCGCACCATGTTTTTGTCCCGGAGCACCGTGGGGTCCATGCCCAGCTTCTCTGCCAGCTCGTTGACCATGGATTCCAGGGCGAAAATTCCCTGGGTGGCTCCATAGCCCCGGTAGGCCCCGGCGGACTGGAGATTGGTATACACCACGTCGTAGCCAAACCGGTAGGCTTCCAGGCCGCCGGTGTACAGCGGGATGGATTTGTGGCCGGACAGGCCCACCGTGGTGGGGCCGTGCTCGCCGTAGGCCCCGGTGTTGGACAGGGTATACAGGTCCAGAGCCCGGATTTTCCCCTCTTTGCTGGCCCCCAGGCGGACATTGATCTGCATTTCATGCCGGGGGGAACCGGCGATCTGACACTCCTCCCGGGTATAAATAAGACGGCTGGGGCGGCCCGTTTTCCAGGTAACGAAGGCGGGGTAGACCTCGCACACGGCGGTCTGCTTGGCCCCAAAGCCGCCGCCGATCCGGGGCTTCTCCACCCGAACCTGGCTCTTGGGGATGCCCAGGGCGGCGGCGATGATCCGGCGGCAGTGGAACACAATCTGGGTGGAGGATACCACATGCAGCCGCCCATAGCGGTCAATGTCGCAGTAGGTGCGGAAGGTCTCCATCATGGCCTGGTTGAAGGCCTTGGTGTGGAAGCTGTGCTCCAGAACGATGTCACAGCGCTCCATCACCGCATCCACGTCTCCCTGGCTGCAGGTGTCGCTGGCCACCAGGTTGCGCCGGTTGTCCCCACCCACAGGGCAGGGCGGGAACCAGTCCTCCTCCGGGTGAACCAAAACCCGGTTATCCTTTGCGGTGCGGAAATCCAGCACCGGCTCCAAAATCTGATAGCTAACTTTAATGAGCTTCATGGCCTTCAGGGCGGCCTTCTCCGTCTCGGCGGCGATGATGGCTACCACGTCCCCCACGAAGCGGACATGCCGGTCGATGATCAGCCGGTCATAGGGTGAGGGCTCGGGGTAGGTCTGACCGGCGATGGTAAACCGGTTTTGGGGTACATCCTCCCAGGTAAAAATCTCCACCACCCCCGGCACCTTTTTGGCGGCGGCGGTGCCCACGGATTCCACAATGGCGTTGGGGTGGGGACTGCGCAGCAGCTTCACCACCAGGGCATCCGGGGTTACATCTTCGGTATAAACGGGCTTGCCCAGCAGAAGCTGCATGGAATCCTTCTTCCGGATGGGCTGGCCCACGGTTTTCAGTTCTTTCTTTTCCATTGGTCTTCCTCACTTGCGGCTGTTCAGGAAATTCCGGATGCCCCGGAGCTGGCCGTCATAGCCGGAGCAGCGGCACAGGTTTCCGGCCAGATACTGGCGGATTTCATCATCCGTGGGGTCGGGATTTTCCCGGAGCAGAGCGATGGTATTCATTACAAAGCCGGGATTGCAGAAGCCGCATTGATCGGCCCCCTGGTCGGCGATGAAGCCCACGAACTCCCTGGCCTCCTCCTGTAGGCCCTCCAAAGTCTGCACATGATGCCCCGCCGCCCGGGCGGCCAGGACGGAGCAGGACAGGATGGGCTTCCCATCCAGCAATACGGTGCACAGGCCGCAGTTTGAAGTTTCACAGCCCCGCTTCACGCTGTAGTAGCCCCGGCTTCTCAGAAAGTCAATGAGTAGCAGATCGGCGTCAATGTGGTCAGAGACAAGCCTGCCGTTTAAGTTCAGCTGAATTTCCATCAATCCATCCCTCCAATCTCGTCCAGTCCCCGCTGGGTCAGCACCCGAATCAAATGGGTGCGGTAGGCGGCGCTGCCCCGGATATTGCTGCCGGTGGGAACCTGCTCCGCCACAGCGGCGGCGAATCCCTGGGGGGAGGTTCCCCGGATGAGTATGGCTCTGCCCGGCCTGGCGCCCACGGCGGCACGGTACTCCCCGGGGCGGGCGGACAGGGCGCAGGTAATCACCGGGAAATCCGTCCGCTGAATCCGCATGGCCTGGTAGCAGAAGCGGCCGGGAACCTTTTTTACAATGAGCCGCACCAGAATGTCCCGGTCGGGCTTTCTTTTCGTGAATTCCTCCAGGGGGAGAATGCCGCCCTTGTACAGCTCCACATGGCAGTCCATGACCAGCAGCACCGTCAGCACGTCGGAAAAGCCGAACCGGCCCCAGACGCTGCCCCCCACCGTGGCCAGGTTCCGGAATTGAACCCCCACAATGTCCTGTACCGCTTTAGCAACGGCACCCTGGCAGTAGTCATTCAGCCCTGGGTGGAGCTCCAGCTGCCGCAGAGTGACCATGGCCCCGATGGAAAACTCCGCAGGAGTCTCCTCGATGGTGTTCAGCCCCAGATCGCACAGGTCGATGGCTGTCTGCACAGAGCCCCGGCTCATTTTCAGCCAGAGCATTCCGCCAATCACCCGGTTCCGTTTCTTCTGATTCAGCTCCCAGGCCTCTTCCAGACTCTGAGCCCGGACGTAGTTTTGTATGGTAAACATGGCGTCTCTCCTTGTATCTATATGACAACAGTATACCATCTCCCGTTGATTTTTGGAATAGGAAATGGTATACTTTTTGGTGTAATTTGAAGCGACCTGCGCTTCAAATTGTAATTTATCTGTTTGCCGTTTCGCACATTTTCAATATAACAAAGAAAGGAAAATCACTATGAAAAAACTGCTTTCCCTGCTGCTGGCCCTGAGTCTGCTGCTGAGCCTGAGCGTCTGCGTCCTGGGGGAGGGAATCACCCTCACCGACCAGACCGGACGTCAGCTGACTCTGGCGGAAACGCCGGGACGGATTGTCAGCGGCTACTACATTTCCAGCAGCGCCCTTATCGCTCTGGGATTGGAGGACAAGCTGGTGGGCATCGAGGCCAAGGCGGGCACCCGGCCCATTTACGCCCGTAGTGCCCCGGCGCTGATGGAGCTGCCCAGTGTGGGCACCGCCAAGGAATTTGATTTGGAGGGCTGCGTCGCCCTGAAGCCGGAGCTGGTGATTCTTCCCGCCAAGCTGAAATCCGCCGCCGAAACCCTGGAGAGCCTGGGCATCCCGGTGCTGCTGGTGAATCCGGAAAGCCAGCAGCAGATGGAGCAGATGGTTTCCCTGCTGGGGCAGGCCACCGGCACCCAGGGCCGGGCGGAGGCGCTGCTGAGCTTCATCGCCGGGCAGCGGGAAAACCTGGAGACGCTGCTGGCGGAGGGCGAAAAGCCCCGGGTGTACCTGGCGGGGAATTCTTCCCTGCTCTGCACCGCCGGCGCCGGGATGTACCAGTCCGACATGATGCTCCTGGCCGGGGGAGAGAACGTGGCCGCCGGGATTGCGGACACCTACTGGGCCGACATCAGCTATGAGCAGCTGCTGGCCTGGAACCCGGATTACATCGTTCTGGCCTCCGACGCCTCCTACACCGTGGAGGAGGTGCTGGCCGACCCCAATCTGGCCGACTGCGCCGCAGTGAAAAATGGCAATGTTCTTCGGCTCCCCGGCGACGCCGAGGCCTGGGACAGCCCGGTGCCCGGGGGCATCCTGGGCTCGGTGTGGCTGGCCTCCGCCCTCCATCCCCACCGGATGAGCCCGGAAGACCGGGACGCCATCATCAATCAGTTCTACGAAACCTTCTATGGCTTCCGCTACTGTGAGGACTGACCGCCGGAACGTCCTTCTCGCCGGGCTGCTCCTGGCGCTGCTGGCAGCGGCGGGGCTGTTTGTGGGGAAATTCCCCATCACCCTGGAGGGGCTTCTGGGGGGAGACGATTTGCAGCGCCGGGTTTTCTGCACCCTCCGACTGGCCCGGGTGGCGGTGGGAGTTGTGGGGGGCTTTGCCCTGGGGGTAGCCGGGTTCGTGTTCCAGACGGTGTTCCGCAATCCTCTGGCCGCCCCGGACGTCATCGGCGTGTCCTCCGGGGCCAGTGCCGGGGCGGCGGCGGGGATTCTCTTCTTCGGCTCCGCCGGGGCGGTGACGGGGTGCGCCTTTTTTGGGGCTCTGGCGACGGTGGCGGCGGTTCTTGCCCTGGGGGCCCTGGACCCCGGCGGGAGGAAGCACACCATCGTCCTTTCCGGCATCGCCATTCACGCCCTGGCCCAGACCGCTCTGATGTGCCTGAAGCTGACGGCGGACCCGGAGCGGGAGCTGGCCTCCATTGAATACTGGATGATGGGCAGCCTCAGCGACATCAGCGCCCACCGACTGGGGGGCAATTTGACCCTGTGCCTGCTGTGCCTGGGGGTGCTCTTCGCCCTGCACCGGCAGATCATCCTGCTGTCGGCGGAGGAGGGGGAGGCCAGAATGCTGGGGGTCAGCGTGGGTAGGCTCCGGCTTCTGGTGCTGATGACCGCCACCCTGGCGGTTTCCGCTGTGGTGAGCCTGACGGGACTGGTGAGCTTTGTGGGATTGCTGTCACCCCATGGGGCAAGGCTTTTGAACAAAGACAACCGCCCCGGCACCATGCTTCTGGCTGGGCTTCTGGGGGGGAGCCTCCTCTGTGGGGCGGACATTCTGGCCCGCACCCTGGGGAGCAGTGAGCTTCCCGTGAGCATTTTCACCAGCCTTGTGGGGGCCCCGGTGCTGGTGTATCTGGCGGTGGGCAGGAGGAGCCGGGTATGAGTCTTCTGGAAGTGAGGCACCTGTGTGCCGGTTACGGCAAAAAGCGGATTCTGGAGGATATTTCCTTCTCCCTGGCCCCCGGCGAGCTGGTGGGGGTGCTGGGGGAAAACGGCAGCGGCAAGACCACCCTGCTGAAAAGCGTCTGCGGCATTCAGCCCCATGAGGGAGCGTGCCTGCTGGGCGGGGAAAACCGGGAAAGCCTGTCTACCCGGCAGATTGCCCGGAAAATCAGCTATATCCCCCAGCGAAGCGGCATTTCCATCGACCTGTCCGCCCTGGAGGTGGTGCTTATGGGGTTCAATCCCCAGCTTCGGCTGCTGGAATACCCCGGTGCCGCCATGAAGCGGCGGGCTGGGCAGGCTCTGGAGGCGGTGGGGCTGGGAGGCCGGGGAGAAGAGAATTTCCAAAGCCTGAGCCAGGGCCAGCAGCAGCTTTGCATCCTGGCACGGACATTGGTGTCCCAGGCCGAGGTACTGCTGCTGGACGAGCCGGAGAGCGCCCTGGATTTCGGGGGCCGCTACAGGATGCTCGGGCAGCTCCAGAACTTTCTGGGCCAGGGAAGGGGAGCTCTGGTCACCCTCCACGACCCCCAGCTGGCTCTGAACCGCTGCCACCGGCTGCTGCTGCTCTCCGGCGGGAAGCTGATGGGCGAAATCTTCCCGGGGAGGGACAGCTTGCAGGATATGGAGGCTGCATTGGAAAAGCTCTATGGCGGATTATCCCTTTTGCGGGTAAACGGCCAGTATGTGCTGATTCCAAATGCCAAATAAACGAAAGACCCACTGAGTATTGGCTTTCGACTCATACCAAAGCAAATAAAAGGAGGAACCCTATGTTTTATGATATGGCAGCCCAATCCGCTGCGTACATTCAGGAAAGAATCCCTCAGAACCCTACCCTGGGCATTATTTTGGGAAGCGGCCTTGGCGCTCTGGTGGACATCATGGAGGAGAAGACCGTCATTCCCTACGGCGAGATTCCCCATTTCCCCCAATCCCATGTGGCAGGGCACGCTGGGAATCTGGTGATTGGCAGAATTGGGAATCTGGTGGTGGCGGCGATGCAGGGACGCTTTCACTTTTATGAGGGCTTTTCCATGAAGGAGGTCGCCTACCCCATCTATGTGATGAAGCTGCTGGGGGTCAGAGATTTGATCGTGACCAATGCCTGCGGCGGCATCAACGCCGGTTTCCGACCGGGGGATTTGATGCTCCTGACGGATTACATCAACATGCTGGGAAACAATCCTCTGATCGGGCCCAACGATGAGCGATTCGGCACCCGGTTCCCGGATATGTCGGAGGCCTATTCCCGGGCGCTGATCGCAAAGGCGGAGCGGGCGGCAGGGGAGCTGGGCCTTGCCTATCAAAAAGGCGTCTACGCCATTTTCTCCGGCCCCTGCTATGAAACGGCGGCGGAGATCAGGGCCTATGCCCATCTGGGAGCGGACGCCATCGGCATGTCCACAGTGCCGGAGACCATTGCGGCCAATTATCTGGGGATGCGTGTGCTTGGAATTGCCTGCATCACCAACATGGCAACGGGAATCGCAAAAGAAAAGCACACCCATGAAGAGGTGATGCGGATTGCGGGTGAAAGCAGCGAAAGGCTGTGCAGCTGGGTGAGAAAGATCATCATGGACTGGAACCCGGCGGGGGCGAGCGGGCAATAATTGCCCTTTCCGGTAACGTTTTCTCTTTTGCGCAGGAGCGCAGCCAGGCGGATGTTTGGGCAGTGATTATTGAGCAACCCATGGGAGAATGGCTCGCGGCTCTGCCGGAGTGCGTTTCCAGCCTCGTCCTCCAGAATGGCCGTCTGCTATGGAAGTCAAAGTCATGGCAGTTATACTAATTCTTGATTAAAATCTTTAATATCAGCTTGGTCTATTGACGCAATACGGCGTTATCGTCACTTGCCATACATACAGTATGGCTTGCGTTCCTCTGCCTTGTCTTGCGCC